>CAZQMR010000028.1:0-26297 GCA_964594465.1 uncultured Rhodobacterales bacterium | reverse complement strand
CCAATCAGGTCCGGGGCTTTGTAATAGTTGTGATAGGTCACCCAAAACGGCCAGTTCTGCGCCAGCCCAATCGCGATCAACCGCCTGATTTCCGGCCCCGCCCCCGCGATAATATCCTCGCCGAGTTTTGCGTCACCGCGACCATTGCGCGATTGCAGATGCGAGGCGACAAAGACACTCGCCCCCTCGCGCAACTCCAGCGCCTTAATCAACGCCCGCGCCATCGCGCGATCCCCGGATGGGCGCGGATGCTCTGGGCTTTTCAGCGGCGCATAGAATGGAATTTCAACCGCGCTCATCAGCCACCATAAGCAATCCGGTAGATCAGCCCAGCCTTGTCATCGCTCACCAGCAACGACCCATCAGGCCGCTCTTCCACATCCGAAATCCGCCCCAGCTTGCGCGTGCCTTGCAGCCAGCCTTCCGCAAAAACCTCCTTGCCAATCGCATTGCCCTTGGCGTCAAACCTCACCCGCATCACCCGATACCCAATCGGGGTCGAGCGGTTCCAAGAGCCGCGCTGCGCGATAAACGCATCCCCGCGATATTTCGCCGGGAACATGCCGCCCTCATAGAAATCAATACCCAGGTTGGCGCTATGGGCCTGCATCTCCATCTCCGCCCCAACCACTTTCACCGGCGGCGTCACATTCTCGCTGCCTGTCAGCGGAGTGTCCTTCCCGCCCCGCCAAGGGAACCCATAATGCTCGCCATTGCGCCGCACTCGGTTCAGCTCATCCGCAGGCAGCTCATCGCCCATCCGGTCCGCGCCATTATCGGTAAACCAAAGCTGCTTCGTGGTCGGGTTCCAGTCAAACCCAACCGAATTGCGCACCCCATCCGCCACTAGCCGCGCGTCACTGCCATCGCGGTCTACACTGATGATTTTGCCTGTATTCGACTTGAGGTCACAAATATTGCAAGGCGCACCCAGCGCCACATAAAGCCGCCCCTTCGGCCCAATCCCAAGATAGCGCCGCCCGTGATGCGGGTTCGGGTTCAGGCCCTTAATCACGGTTCTGAGTTTGCCAAGTTTCGTCTGCCGCGCCCCCGGCTCTGGCAGCGTCCACGCCGCCACCCGATCCGCCATCCCAAGGAACAGCTCACCCTCAGCAATCGCCAGCCCATTGAGCACCGGCAAGTTCGTCCCGATCCGCTCAACCTTTTCAGCGGTGCCATCCCCATCCTCATCCGTCAGCGCATAAAGCGACTCGTTCTTGGAGGAGACATAAACCACCCCATCCGGCCCCGTCGCCATCGCTCTTGCGCCTTGGACTTTTGCAAAGACCGAGATCGAAAAGCCCGGTGGCAATTTGATCTTGTTCAGGATGCTTTGTTTGGCTGTCGCCGGGGCGGTCGCGGCGAAGGATGTGAGTAAGGCAGCTGTTAAGAAACGCTTCATCTTTGGTCTCCATTGGAGCGCAATTCGGCGCGGTTTGAGATATGCAGTGCAGAGCACACATCATATTCGTGCCGGATCTGTGCGGGGATGAAAACGCTGTGTTGCATCAACTCTTCGAGAACAGCCCGGTCATTGCCCGTTTGACGATACCCGTCACCGAAGGCCTTGAAATCGCTGCAAAAGCCATCGGGCGACAAACCTCCATCGCCGCGACCCCAACCCGTGCAGTCAATGCACCATTTATCACACCCTCACCGAACCTGCGGGAAATCTTAGCGAGCGCACCACCCCCCGCCAGCGATCCGATCATGTCATCCCCTATCGAGACCGCCCCAGTCGCGACCAAATGCGTTGCCACCGCCCGCATCAGCCGCCAAGAGCCAAACATTCCAGAACGCCCGCCATAAATCTCAGCAATCCGCCGCACCATCCGCAGATTTGACGTCAGCGCCGCCAAAACATCCGCCAGCGCCAGCGGGATCAAAGCCGTCGCTGTCGCCACCGTGCGCGACGCCGCTTCAATCTCTCTGAGCGCTGCTTCATCGAGCGGTTCCAGCAGATTGCGCTCGGCCTGATGAAGCAAAGCGCCTGCGTCCAAAGTCTCGCTAAGTCGTTGTTTTAGCGTCTCTCTTCCGATCTTCAGCTCGCTTCTGCCACCATACAACCGTAGCAAACTCTCCGCAGATTTGCGCGCCAGATCACTGTCCTCATCCCGGTGCGCCGCATCGCTCAAATCCCGCAGCGCATCAATCCGCGACAAGCGCGACATCGCCGCAACCTCGCGCAAACACAGCGCCAGCAGGCCGAGGCACACAACAGCCGTAAAGACCAGCGCCAACTGCCCCAAAAGCGGGTTGCGGGCCATCAAATTGGCCACAAAGTCCCAAGCCGCAACAGACAGAACAAGGCTCAAAAGCCCAACCAAACCGCCCCAAAATATCCGCCCAATCCAGCTTGGTCGCCGCTTGGCTACTTGCGTCACCATCACCGTCATCGCCCGTCCTTCGGGCATTGGCTCATCGATCTCAGGCACCGCCGGCGCAGTGGACGGATCAAAGGCTTCAGCTTCCGACTTCGCCGCAGGTTTTGGTTTTTCGACCACCTTAGGCTTTGTTTTCTTTGCCTTTTTCGGCTCTTCCAGCTCGACCACGATTGGCCCACGGCGCTTGGGTTTTGGTGCATCACTCATGTCAAATGCTCCCCCAGCAAAAACTCCGCTGCCCGGTCCATGCGGATATGCGGCGGCCCTTCGCCCGGCTTCAAGGTCAGCTTTGGTGGGTCAAATCGCATCACATCATACTCCCCATCCAACCATTGTTTTTCGCCACTGCGCGCCGGATTCAAAACATGTGACGGATCCTCGGGCAAATCACCGGGATACATCGCCGCAAGCTTACCATTTTGGGCCAAAACCCCGCGCACAACCGGCAAATCCTCGCCCTCATGGCTAAGTGTATCCTCAACAGTCGCACGCAAGCTCGCAATGGCCATCGCTTGCGTTGTAGCCCCGCGAAAATCTGCCCGATCCCGTGCTTCGCGCAGCATCGCCTCAACCAGCGCGCGCAGCTGCGGGTGCTGACTGTGATGCAGGTGATCCGCCTTGGTCGCGGCAAAGAGAATGCGCTCAACTTTCTTGCCTAAAATCGACGTGAGCCACGAATTGGAACCGGGCCGAAATGCACGCAAAATCTCGGCCATAGCCTCGCGCATATCCTCCATCGCTTGGGGGCCGTCATGAAGAGCCGCAAGCGCATCCACTAGCACGACTTGGGTATCAATCCGTGCAAAATGCTCGCGGAAAAAGGGTTTCACGACGACGCGCTTATAGGCCTCAAAGCGGCGTTGAAAATCGCCGTAGAGCGAACCGGACTTGGCGCGGCCCTCATGGACGAGCGGTGCAAAGGTCAAGGCAGGCGACCCCTCGAGATCACCGGGCATCAGAAAACGACCGGGGGAACAGGCTGAAAAACCTGCTTCGCGGGCATCTGCAAGGTACTGCGTGAAAGCCGCTGCATGCTCTTTGGCGACGGTTTCATCCAGCCTCGCGGTTGGATCAGCGCTGTCGAGCTTGGTGAGCCAAGCGCCTGCTACCTCGCCGCGAATGCGTGCGTTTTCAATGCTTTGCGCGGACCATTCCGCGTAGTTTTGGTTGAGAAGCGGCAGATCAAGCAGCCATTCGCCGGGGTAATCAATGATATCCAGATGCACATTTCGCGGGCCGCGTAAGCCCGACAGGATGCCGCCGGGCTGAACTTTGAGCGTGATGCGCAGCTCAGATACACGACGCGTGGAGGTCGGCCAATGGGGCTCACGTGATTTGAGCGCGCCTAAGTGCGTCTCAAAGTCGAACCGTGCGATATGATCATGGGGTTGTTGCTGCAAAAACGCCGTCAAAATCCGCCCATCTGCCGCCGCAGAGAGCTGAGGCATGCGCCCCCGATCCAGCAGGTTGGCCACCAGCGAAGTGATGAAAACCGTTTTGCCAGCGCGGGACAATCCCGTCACGCCAAGCCGGATCACAGGCTCAAACAACATCTCCTCGACACCGTCTTGGATGCCCCCAAGGGTCGTGAATATCCCGTCTGTCAGTCGTCCAAGAACCACGTGCGTCCCCTCAATCGGCTCAGGTGGAAGATGCCGGATATATAGCCCCCGCGCGACAAGATTATTAGGGCAAACTGTAATTTCGCGGTGCATCTTGCCATTGGCAGGCAACCTGAAAGCCGATAAATGCCGGGTTTATGGGCAAATACGCGTTCAAAATTGAATATGACGGCACGGGGTTTGCCGGGTGGCAGCGCCAAAAAGACGTGCCAAGCGTGCAGGGCGTTGTCGAGGATGCGCTTGGCAAATTGCAGGCGGATGTGGGTTCGATCACGGCGGCCGGGCGCACGGATGCGGGGGTTCACGCGACAGGGCAGGTTGCGCATGTGGAGCTTGCGGGGGAGTGGGAGCCTTCGCGGCTTGCCGGGGCGCTCAATTACCATATGAAGCCGCAGGCGGTGGCGATTGTCGATTGTGCTACAGTGGGTGATGATTTCAGCGCCCGGTTTTCGGCCATTCACCGCACCTATCGCTTCCGCATTTTGACGCGCCGTGCACCCTTGACTCATCTGCGTAATCTGGTTTGGCGGGTGGGGCATGAGCTTGATGTGGAGGCGATGCAGGAGGCCGCGAACTACCTGATCGGCCATCACGATTTTACCACGTTTCGCTCGACGCAATGTCAGTCCAACAGCCCAGTGAAGTCGCTGGATCGGCTGGATGTTTCGCGCATCGAGACGCCTAATGGGACTGAGGTTGAATTCATGGTCGGAGCGCGGAGCTTTTTGCACAATCAGGTGCGCAGCTTTGTCGGGACACTGGAGCGGGTTGGAGCCGGATCTTGGGCGCCGGAGCGGGTGCGCGACGCTTTAAAGGCCGCGGATCGCGCGGCGTGTGGGCCGGTCTGTCCGCCCCATGGGCTCTATTTGGTGCATGTGGATTATCCGGTTGATCCCTTCTCGTAAACGATTGTCGCTCGCGAGGTTTTTTTTGGTGGAGAAACCCTCCAGTTTGAAAATTTTTCGGGTGATTTGATCGGGGAAATTACGCATTTTCAGTGCGTTACAACACGGATTCATCAGATTTTTATCTTTCCTAACTCCGCTATTTCTCTAGAGGAGTAACCGAGTTTCTAACCCGGCGAGGGAGCCTTAGTTCCCCAAACAAAATTTCAATTGGCAGCCTTTAACCCCCATGATAAGCGCGTGATGTAGGGCAAGATCAGCCTCATCATCAAGGGGACCCAGCATATGCGCTTGCGCGACAAATCCTTTATGCAGGCGGTCTATTTCATCAATGCAATTGGGTTTGGCGTGTGGTTCCCCAGAATCCCTGATGTCAAAGCTGATCTGGGGTTGGATCTTTGGACCTTGTCGCTGTGCCTCGTTTGCATCCCGATCAGCTCAATGATCGGTTTTTTGACCCTTCCGGGTTTTGTTCAACGCATGGGCCTCAGGACCGCGTGCATCTGGGCTGGCGCTGGTATGATGCCTTGTATGCTGGCGATCGCCTTTGCAACTGGCCCACTGTCTCTGGCGCTGACCTTTTTGGTTTTGGGGCAGTTCATTGCGATGATTGAGACTGCGATCAATGCCAAGGTCAACGATTTAGAGCTGCAATCCACTGGCCCTAAAATCATGTCTCAGTGCCATGGGTTTTGGAGCTTTGGGGCGATGGCCGGGGCGCTTATTGGAGGTGCGTTTGCACAGGCCGACATCTCGTTTTTCACCCAGCAAATGATCCTGCAGCCGCTTTTTGCACTCGCGGCGTTTGGCGCGGGTTTCATGTTGCCGCCAGATAGCCCCAAAACAGAGACCCCTTCCAGCGCATTTGCATTGCCAAGTGCAGGGCTGGTTTTGCTTTGCATTCTCCCAATTGGTGCGCTCATGATCGAGGGCGCATTTCTCGACTGGTCGGTTTTGTTTGCGCGTGAGACTTTGATGGCCAGCCCTTTTGCTGCCTCCACCGCACTTGCAAGCTTCACCATGACAATGGGCATCATGCGTCTATTTGGAGACCGGTTGAGCGCGCGATTTGAGCCAGTGCCGGTCATCCGCGCCTCCGCATTGATCATGGCGGTGGGGGTCTTTGGCTTTGCACTGTCACCAAACATTCTGACCGCAATTCCTTGCGCGATATTGGCAGGCGCGGGCTGTGCAGTGCTTTATCCTTTAACCATGTCGCTTGCTGCCAACCAAGAGGGCCGCAGCGCAACGCAGAACGTTGCGGCTGTGTCCTTCTTTGGGTTTGGGGCCTTCCTGATCGGGCCACCCTTGATCGGCTTGATTGCCTCGCAAGCTTCGTTGGCAGTGGCCTTTGCCTGCCTGACACCGCTCGCTGCCTACCCGATTTTCCTGGCTGGCAAAGCAGCTCAACGCCCTTGAGAATGGTACTCCGGGTTAGGCATCATCCCAACGGCTGAGGACATCCGGTTGGACATGTTGTAAAAGCTGGCAACAGACGCGATGTCCCAGATGTCCTTGTCCGAAAAACCAACATCGCGCAGGGCTTGGCGATGCGCTTCCTCAATGCTTGCACTTGCGGTGGTCATCAACAAAGCAAAATCCAACATTGCGCGCTCACGGGGTGACAAATCAGCCACCCGGTAGTTCATGATGATGGCCTCCGACAGCTCTGGCTTTTCCGAAAGTGTGCGCAGCGCCGCCCCGTGCGCCACCTGACAATAGTAACAGTCATTATGCGCAGAAACCGCCACAGCGATCATTTCTCGCTCCATCTTGGACAGCCCACTCTCACCTAGCATTAGGTCGTTATACATCTGCGTAAATGCGTCGAGTTTTGGGATGTCGTGACTGTAACTTGCCAGCACATTTGGGATCATTCCCAGCTTGTCCTGACAAATGTCGAAATACGCCTTGGTGCGCTCGGGCAGCGGGTCTTGTGGTTTCAGATCAAGGGAAATTGGCAGTTTATCAGTCATAACGGGCTCCAGTTCTTCAAGGAAAATCCTAACCCATTTGGCTGCTATTTTGAACCCTATTCAATTTGGCCAACAGAATGGCCTAGCCCAAATTTCATTTGGAAAAATCGAGCAAAATCTAACTGAAGTATTCACCAATTATTAGGCCTTATCGCTCAAACACCCACCAACTTTCCTATGCGCGGGATTGTAACCCGTGTTCGGTGAAATTGCGTACGAGGCTTCGATGCAAAAACGTTTTGCTACTCTTGTTCTTATTTTGGCTTTCGCGGTCTTGCCTCAGTCGCTTGGCGCGTTGACGCAGCCATCCCGTGGCAATCAGATCCCCGCGTTTACATCCCAGTCTCAAGTATTCGTGAGCAGCACGACCTCACTGGTGCGTGACGGTGACCGCCATGCCTGCGTTCAGTCTGCGGGCACGGATTGGAAAACGGATTCAACCGCGATAACGGCTCTTGGTCGCACGCCCGTTGATTTGCGAACGCTGCAATCCAACTCGCCATTTGTAAGTCTGGTCACGTTGGAAAACCAAGATGATTTTCTGAGGATTGCGCTTGGCTTTCGCATCACTGAAACAACGCCCCTGTTTGAAATATCCGACGATAAATTGGCAAACATAGAGTATCAGATCGAGCCGCGCGGTGACACGATCGTTGTCAGCGCAGCAGACAGTCTTGAACGTGTTTTGGCGGCTTTGCGAAGCGATGATGGCCTGCGAGTTACTGCCCAATCTCAAAAGCAAGTTCCCTCCTCAAACGAGCATATCGTGAGCCACCTCTTTAAACTTGACCGTGATGATGCCGGGCTGAACGACTGTCAGGAGCTGGCCCTGAAGCCCGCGCGTGAGCCCATTGGCGACGTCCAGATTAGCCTGGGTGCAATGGCCCGCGAAGATGCAGACATTGCCCACGCACAAGCCGCCGCATGCAATCGTGATCTTGATCCAACGAACGCAGAACTCGTTGCGATTAGCACGCTTGATGGCATCGCCCTTCCCCTATCCCATGCTTTGGTCAGGCGTGACGAAAACGGGACTATCGCCGCCATTTGGGCCGGTGATTTGCTTCGGATCGAGCGGACAGGCTCGACCTATCAACGTAGAATTTCGAACTCAATTCGCGGCCAAGGGCCCTTGGGCAGTCAAAACGTAGCAGCCTGCACGCGCATGGCGGCCCCAACCTGTGCCTCCGTATTCGAAAACAATCAGGGTCGCATAACCGTGACGTCCTGTTTAACTGATTTGGTCGCACTAGCAGCACGCCCTTCAACAAGCCCTCAACCAGATGGACTGAACCCGGTTTCACCTATTTCGTTCGGGGCGTCCTCTGGTGGTGGATTTGGCGGCGGCGGCGGGGGCGGCACGTCCACGACCAGCACACCGGCAACATCAAGCTTGCCTCCTAGCGATGATGATCTTGTTGAATATGTATTGGCGACTATTGATCCAGAACGGACCCGCAGGGAAGAGGAGGGCGGCACGCCTGAACCCCCACTCTCCAATGCTCCGCCGGATACGAATGTTGTCCCTTTGCCTGGTGGGCTAGGGTTGATCGTATTTGCGATGGGCATTGCCTATGGCGCGAGCAGACGCAAATCATCCTCAGCTTGATATGACGACGCCAAAACTTGGTCGCTAGATTTGCGAACTCAGCGAAGCGCGACCAAGGTGCAAATGCCGTGGCTTAAGCTTTGTAAGGATCAAAGGCGTCGCGCAAACCATCGCCCAAAAAATTGAACGCCAGAACAACGATCACGACAGGCAACATGGGCAGTGATATCCATGGGTAAATCTCAACCGCTACAAGATTTTGCGCGTCATTGAGCATCACGCCCCAACTTACCGCAGGAGCGCGCAAACCAAGCCCAAGAAAACTGAGCGCCGTCTCACCAAGGATCATGGCCGGTATCGAAAGCGTGGCGCTTGCCACCAAATGGGACGCAAAATTTGGCAGCAAGTGTCGCGCAATGATGCGCCGCCGCGACGCGCCCATCATCTCAGCAGCGCGCACAAAATCCTCTTCGCGCAAAGACAGGAACTTTGCGCGCACGGCGCGGGCCAAGCCGGGCCAATCGAGCAGCCCCAGAATGATAGAGATCATGAAGAACACAGCCACCGGGCTCCATGTGCTGGGCACAGCAGCAGACAAAGCCAACCAAAGCGGCAGCTCGGGCAAACTGCGGATGATTTCAATAACACGCTGAATAGCAGAATCGATCCAACCACCAAGATACCCCGCGATCCCTCCCAGTGTGATCCCCAGCACAAAGGAAATCGCGATCCCGATCAGACCGACGGTTAGGCTAAGCTGCGCCCCATAAAGAATACGCGAAAACACATCCCGCCCAAGGCGATCAGACCCAAACAGAAACACCGTTGCCCCTTTTGGTGCGCAAAACAGATGCGTGTTTGATTTCACCACCCCAAACAGCCGCCAACTGTCGCCCTGACAAAACCACTCAAGCGGCATCGGTGTGGAGCGGTCGGTCGCATATTCCCAACGGAAATTTTCCAAATCCGGTTCGGCAACGGTTTTGTAAACATATGGCCCAACGAGCGAGCCCTCATGAAACCAGCGCACCATCTGCGGCGGTGCATAAAGATGCTCCGCATCCCGCGAATTGGCCCCATAGGGCGCAAAAAAGCCCATCACAGGCAGCATGAAATAGAGCAAAAGCAGAAAAGCACCGGACCAAAGCGCAATGCGATGCCGCTTGAAACGGCGCCATGTCAGCAGCCATGCTGGCGCATCCAGATCAGGGCGTGCCCCACCGCCAAGATCCTCATCAGGAGACCAAGGCGCGTCATCGACGAAATGTTTGTCAGACAGGCTCACCGGTTGGTCCTTTTCTTGAATTGGATGCGCGGATCAAGCTGTGCCAGCAAAATGTCCGAAAGCGCCATGCCAGCCAGCGTCAACGCCGCCACGAACAGCAGGATGAAACCGGCCAAGAACTGATCTTGCGTCTTGAGCGCGATCAACAGCGCAGGCCCAATGGTCGGCAAGGACAACACCACCGAAATCAGCACCGAGCCGGACACGACAGAGGGCAGCAGGTTACCAATATCGGCCACAAACGGGTTGAGCGCAGCTCGCAGCGGATATTTGATCATGCGCTTGACCGGTGGCACGCCCTTGGCGCGCGCGGTCTCAACATAAGGCTTGCTCAGCTCGTCCAACAGATTGGCGCGAAGCCGCTGCATCATCGCAGCCGCCCCTGCGGTCCCGATCACAAAGGTCGGCACAATCAGATGCAGCGCAATGGATTTGAGCTTGGCAAATGACATCGGCTCGCCCTCAAGGGCCGGATCAACCAGCCCCCCGATGGGTAGGCCAAGGTATTTGCGTCCGTAATAGAGCAGGATCAGCGCCAGCAGGAAATTGGGCGTCGCAAGGCCGAGATAGGCGAGGAAGGCGGAGATGTAGTCGATCCAACTGTTGGGCCGTGACGCAGCAATTGCGCCAAGCGGCAGCGCCATGATGTAGACGAAAAGTACAGCTGCGATGTTGACTAACACGGTCAGCCAGAGAGCCTCGGAGACGACCTCCCGCACGGGGCGGTCAAACTCAAACGACCAGCCAAAATCGCCTTGGATCAACCCCGAAAAGCCGTGCGGCCCCGGCAACACCCCGATCCAGATGAAGTATTGTTGCCAGAGCGGCTTGTCGAGCGAGTGCTCCTTGCGCAGAAATTCCGCCTTCGCCACACCTGCTTCTTGACCCGTCGCCTTTAGCTCAGCGATTTGATTGGACAGGTAGTCGCCTTCCGGCAGGTTGATGATCGCAAAGACCAGCGCAGACACAACGGCGAGCGTGCCGAGCATGGTCAGAAAGCGATAGAAGATGAATTTCAGCATCACGTGTCAGCCCTCAACCGCCTTGCGACGTTCTGGGGTAAAGTAAAACTCATCCATCCGATGCACGCCGAAATGCGCACCCGGCTCCCAACACCAAATTCCCTCTTGCGGCGTGTTGCGCAGGTCGTTGGACATCACAACCGGCTGCGGGGCCGCGTTGATAATGCCGATGCCGAACACGGATTGCGCATGAATTTCGAGCATGCGCTGCCAGATATCTGTGCGTTCTGCTGTGTCAACCGTGGCTTCCCAATCAAGCGAAAGCTGCAAGAGTTCCTGCGCTTCCGGCAATTGCGGTGCTTCGCCAGCGCTGCCTTTGGTCTGAAAATTCTGCCCCCATTTGGGCCAGGCAAAGAACTCCTGAAAGCGTGGGGCAAGATAGGCAGGCGACGTGTTCGCATTGGGCAAACCGTTGTCCCAGCCGAACCACACGGCCATCATCGCGTGGCCGGAATAGACATGGTTGCGCAGGTTGTCGCGATCCAGCGGGCGCATAACCAACTCAACACCGATCTCGGCCCATGTTTCGCGCACCAACTGCAGCGCATCTTCAACATCGCGCCGCTCACCTGCGGTTTCCACAACGACAGTGAGCGGCCGCCCAGATCCCAGCAGGCGAATGCCATCGCCCCGCTTTTCGGTCAGCCCGATACTGTCCAGCAACTGGTTGGCAGCAAACAGATCGTAGCGCGCCCAAGCGCTGTCAAACTCATCGCTGTGAAGCGGGCTGTCGGGGAGAATGGACATGCCAACTTCGCGCGCCAATCCAAAATAAAGCGAGCGATTGATGATCCGGCGATCCACCCCAAGCGACAGGGCACGGCGGAAGCGCACGTCGCGAAACAGGGTGCGAAATTCTTCATCGGCGTAGTTCAGATTGGGATAAATCGCGATATGCGAGGCGTTGCCGTTGGCCCAAAGCTGGGTGTTGTAATTGCCCTCTTCCTCGCCCCGTTTTAGGATCGAGATATCGTCAAAACTGAGCGAGCGGGATTGCAGATCAGCCTCGCCCGCATTGGTTTTGGCAGGCAGCACGCCCGCAGACGCAATCTGCATCTCAACCGTGTCGATATAGGGCAGTTGATGGCCCGCAGCATCCACCCGGTGGAAGTAGGGATTGCGCTCAAAAATCACCCGCGAGGTCGTCTTTTTCCCGGTGTTCAACCAAGGTTGCAGCGTGGGCAGTGACGCATCCTTGAACTTATACATATCGTCTTTTTTGTTGTGATACGCGGCCCAGCTAGACGCGCCCTTTTCCTCGGCTTTTTTCGCCAGCTTTTCCGGGTCGCTATAGCGGATGTGATATTTCTTTAGGTGATGCGCCGGGCGATAAATGAATGGCGGGCGGGCTTGTGCCAGTTCGGTCAAGAATGTCGGATGCGGCGTGTCCCATTCAAACACCACCGTCAGCGGATCGGGGAATGTGACCCGTGGCGGCTTTCCCGCAGCCATCATAAAACTGGGTATACCCCCGGGGCTAAGGTCTGCGTTTTGAACCGTGTCTTCCCACCAATAGCGAAAATCATCGCTGGTAAAGGGATGCCCATCAGACCAGCGATGACCTGCGCGCAAATGGAAGGTGAATTTACGGTTCTCCACGTTCTCAAAGCGCTCAAGAATATCCGCCTTCAACACATAATCATGATCGTAACCAACAAGCCGCGCGTAGCCATATACCACCATCTGGCGGATGTCCTTTTTGCGCGCGACCATTGTGCGCAGCACGCCACCATAAGCGCCAATTTCGCGGCCCTTGCCAGCGAGATCCACCACAAGGGGCGACTTTGGCAAGCGCTCTGCGATTGGTGGCAGGCTGCCGTCAATCACACGCGATTGCAGCAGTGGGACAGGCTCAAAATTGGTGGCATGAGCCAAAACAGGCAGCAGTAGAAATGCAAAAATACTTAATAGGTTACGCATAGCTTCGCACTTTATGTTCAGATGAAATTTCGCGCAATTCCGGGCGATTACCATCCACCTCGCGAAAAGCTTCGGGCCATGTATCTGGCGTCCCGGCACCAAGAGAAACCTCTTTTAGATCAATAAGATGGTTCAAGTCAGGCTCAGGGGACGCTGCAATCAAGGCGCGCGTATATGGATGCACCGGATCATTGAACAGCACCGATGGCGGGGCTTGTTCAACGACGTGGCCTGCCCGCATAACGGCTACGCTGTCGGCAATATGGGCAACCACTGCAAGGTCATGAGAGATGAAGAGATAGGACAATCCTTCGGCTTCCTTGATGTCTTCAAGCAGCTCCATAACTTGCGCTTGAACCGACACATCCAAAGCCGAAGTCGGCTCATCACAGACGAGCAGTTTTGGGGCCAGAGCAAGGGCGCGGGCAATTGAAATACGCTGGCGCTGACCACCGGAGAACGCGTGCGGGTAACGGCGGATACCAGCGGGATCGAGGCCAACTTTCTCCATCAGATCAGCTGCATTCTCGCGGCGTTCCGCCGGCGTGCCAATACCGTGAATTTCCAGCGGTTCGGTCAGGATATCAAGCACCTGCAAGCGCGGTGAGAGCGCCGCGTAGGGGTCCTGAAACACCATTTGCGCCTCACGCTGGAACTTGCGCCGCGTTGTTTCGTCCATCTCATGAACCAGCAGTGGATCTGCGCCCTGCTCTTTGAGAAACATTGCGGTGCCGCCGGGGTCAGGCTTCTCGGCCCCCAACGCGATACGCGCAACTGTTGATTTGCCCGACCCTGATTGGCCGACCACCGCCAGCGTTTGGCCGCGCGGGACAGCAAAATCGATCCCATCGACAGCTTTGATCTGCGCTTTGGGAGCCCAAGGTGCGCCGGTTCGCGCGATATAGGTTTTGTGGATGCCCTCAGCCTTCAGGATAAAATCCTCGCCTGTCGCCTCAACAGGCTTATCGGCGCCATCGCTGACCAAGGGTGCCGCCGCGACAAGTTTTTGCGTATAGCCATGCTTTGGCGCGGACAGCACCGGGCGCATGCCGCCCGCTTCCATCACGCGCCCTTTGCGCATCACGGCGACCGTATCTGCCACATTGGCCACCACGCCAAGGTCATGGGTCACGATGATGATCGCCGTCCCACTTTCCGCTTGCAGATCTTTCATCAAGCCCAACACTTGCGCCTGCGTGGTCACATCAAGGGCCGTGGTTGGCTCGTCCGCGATGATCAGATCGGGCTTGGCGACCATCGCCATCGCAATCATCGCGCGTTGGCGCATGCCGCCCGACAATTCAAACGGATAGGCATCAAAGGCACGCTGTGGCTCCACAAAACCAACCCGCTTAAACACGTCTAGCGCCTCGGCCTTGCCATCGCCCTTGCCATGGACCGAGAGCACCTCACAGACCTGATTGCCAATTGTGTGGAGCGGAGAAAAGGCGCTCATCGGCTCTTGGAACATCATCGCAATGTGATTGCCGCGAATGTCGCGCAGCGCCTTTTCCTCAAGCGCTGTCATCTCGAAATCCCGCCCCTCAGCATGGAGCTTGATGGACCCGCCCGTGATCCGCGCCGCAGCCGGAAGGATGCGTAAAATGGCTTTGCAGCTCAGGGTTTTGCCCGAGCCACTTTCGCCCACCAGCGCAAGCGTTTCGCCCTTTGAAACCGAATAGGACACGCCTGCAATCACCGGATCGGCGTCGCCAAATCTAACTTCTAGATCTTTAACATCTACGACCGGTTGCACGTGTGGTCACAGTCCTCTACCCGTCCCTGCTGACGCTCAACAGTGAAGCGAGGTCGCTGACAAGGCAAGGGAAATTTCCCAAAACAGGCCCTGAGCGCTTCCTTAGAAACGCCCTAGATCATGAAATTTTTGTGACCTTGGAACTTTGTCGCCTAAACACTAAGATACTGGTCGCGGACCTCGTCGCTCAGCTCCGCTGGCGTGCCGTTCCAAACGGACCTTCCGCGCTCAAGAATGGTGCAGTTGTCTGCGACCTGCATCAACTCGCGCAGAGTTTTGTCAACGATCAAAAGCGCCTGCCCGTCGCGTTTCAATTGACGCACAGCGGTCCATATCTCTTGGCGGATCACGGGCGCCAACCCTTCGGTTGCCTCATCAAGAATAAGAAGCTTGGGATTGGTCATCAAAGCACGACCGATCGCCAGCATTTGCTGCTCCCCACCCGAGAGCGTATTGGCCATTTGCCCGGAGCGCTCTTTCAAACGCGGAAAAAGAGTTTGCGTAAGCGCCAAATCCCACTCGCCCTTGCGCGCAGTTGCTTGCAGGTTTTCCTTAACCGTCAGGTTCGCAAAACAGCGCCGCCCTTCGGGCACAAGACCGATGCCAAGCCGGGAAATCTTATGCGACGCCCGCCCGCGCAACTCATCACCAAAAAAGGTAATTGTTCCAGTTTTGGGGCGCGACATGCCGCAGATCGACCGGATCGTGGTGGTTTTGCCCATGCCATTGCGCCCCATCAGCGCCACGGCCTGCCCAGCCTCAATCTTTAGATCGACCCCAAACAGCGCCTGAGACGCGCCGTAGAAGGTCTCAATACGAGAGACGTCAAGCATCGGCGTCCTCCCCCAAATAGGCTTCGCGCACGGTTTGATTGGCACGAATATCGATCTCGTTTCCGGTGGCGACAATCTTGCCATAGACCAGCACAGAAATCCGGTCCGCCAGTGCGAAAACTGCGTCCATGTCGTGCTCAACAAGCAAGATCGGCACCTCCTGTTTCAGCTCTTGCAAGAAACCTGTCATGCGCGCGCTGCCATCCTGACCTAGCCCGGCCATCGGTTCATCAAGCAGCAAAGCAACGGGTTTGATCGCCAGCGCACAGGCGACCTCGACCTGACGCCGCTCCCCATGGCTCAGCTCTTCTACGGGGATGTCAGAGCGATCTGTCAGACCAACACGAGAAAGGACATCATCCACCTCACCCCGGATTTTGCGTGACCAGCGCACCGGCCACCAGAACCCAAAAGACGAGCCAAGTCGCGACTGCACAGCCATCGCCACGTTGCGCCTCACTGAAAGTGGCATCGCAAGCGATGACACCTGAAAGCTGCGCCCCAACCCCAGTTGCGCGCGCTTGGCAACCGACATCGCCGAAACATCACTGCCCATCAGATAAATGCGGCCACTGTCTGGATTCAATGACCCGGCAATCTGGGCGATCAGTGTCGATTTGCCTGCGCCATTTGGGCCGATCAGCGCGTGGATTTCACCTTTGCGCAAATCAAGGCTCAGATCATCGGTAGCCTTGAGCGCCCCAAAGCTCTTTTCGAGATGGCGAATTTCAAGGACGGGCTCAGTCATGGGACGGCTTCCCGGTCAAAAGGCCAATCACACCACCACGCGCAAACAAAACCACGACGAGCAAGATGACACCGAGGAAGAACTGCCAGTACTGGGTTTGCTCGCCCAGAAACACCTCAAGCAGGACAAACAGGATCGCGCCAATCACCGGGCCAAACAGCCGCCCAACACCGCCAAGGATCACGATCACAATCAGTTCGCCCGAGCGATGCCAACTGAGCATGGAGGGGCCGACAAAGCCGTTGAGGTCAGCAAATAGCGCCCCCGCCAGTCCCGTGATCATCGCAGAGATGACAAAGGCCGTGAGCTTGATCGGAAACGGCTCGGTGCCCGTGGTGGCAAGCCGGGTTTCATTGAGACGGGACATTGTGAGCGCTTGGCCGAACCGCGCACCCATGATCCGCCAGCTCATGAACAGCGCCAAGCCAAGCCCTGCGAGCGAAAGCCAAGCGAATTGCAGCGCATCGTTCGCGTCCAATAATGGCACCGAATTGCGCACATAAATCGAAAGGCCATCCTCGCCACCATAGGTCGGCAGCGAAATCGCGAAATAGTAAATCATCTGGGCAAAGGCGAGCGTGATCATAATGAAGTAGATGCCCTGCGTGCGGATCGAGATCAGCCCGATCATCAGCGCAAGGACGCCCGTTACAACAGCAGCAATCGGCCAAATGACCAGCATTTGCTCGGTGCCCGGCAAAAGCCCCATAAAAAGCGAGGCGTCAAAGGCGTGATGCGCCGCGACACCCGCAACGTAGCCGCCCATTCCAAAAAAGGCGGCATGTCCAAAGCTCACCATGCCGCCATAGCCAAGCGCAAGATTGAGGCCAACTGCCGCCATGGCGACGATCGCAACACGAGACACAAGGTTGATTTCATATGTTGCGCCTGTTTGCGCGAACCAGAACGGCGCGGCAATCAGCGCCGCCATGATCAAGATGTTCAGGATAATTTCACGCATTGGCCGGAAACAATCCTTTGGGGCGGAACGCAAGGATCGCCGCCATAACCAGATAAATCAGCATTGAGGACAAGGCGGAGCCGACCGTTATCGCTTCTGATGGTCCCATAAACAGGCCAAAGGCTTGCGGCAGAAATATCCGCCCCATCGTGTCGACCACGCCCACCAGCACAGATCCGATCAACGCCCCTTTGATCGAGCCAATGCCACCGATCACGATCACCACAAAGGCAAGGATCAGCACAGGCTCACCCATGCCGACCTGCACAGACTGAAGCGCGCCGACTAAAGCTCCAGCCAACCCTGCCAAAGCGGCCCCAAGCGCAAACACAACCGAATAGAGCCAGGCGATGTTCACGCCAAGGGCGGCGACCATTTCTCGGTCGCTTTCGCCGGCACGGATTTGCATGCCTAGACGTGTCCGCGAGATCAGCAAGAACAAGAAGACCGCGACCAAAAGCCCAGCACCAATGATCGCAAGACGAAACAGGGGATAGGTAATTCCACCGGGAAGTTCGACTGTACCAGACAGGAGCGCTGGTGGGTCGAGCCAGAGCGGCTGTGCCCCGAAAACGAAACGGGTGCCTTCGGAGAAAATAAGAATGAGGGCAAAGGTGGCGAGCACTTGATCAAGGTGATCACGCGCATATAGCCGCCGGATCACCACATATTCCACAATCAGTCCAACCGCCGCCGCCGCTGCAACCCCGCCAGCTAGCCCAATCCAGAAAGAGCCAACTTGCGCCGCAACCCAAGCCGTCACAAAAGCACCGACCATAAAAAATGAGCCATGGGCCAGGTTGATCAGCCCCATTACGCCAAAAACCAGCGTCAATCCAGCGGCCATCAGAAACAGCATCACGCCAAATTGCACCCCGTTGAGGAGCTGCTCAATGATCAGACTTGCTGGCATTTATCCCCGCCCCAAGAAAACTCCGCCCCTGTTTCGCTCAACAAGGGCGGGTTCAATTCACCAGTTCATTGGGCAGTCTTTGGCAAAGCTGTCCTTTTGGGCAACCACAGCCGTGCCGACAGTCACATTGGTCGGTTTGCCTTCACCCGCAACAACCTTACGCATGTAAACGTCCTGAATTGGGTGATGGTTGTTGTTGAAGGAGAAATTCCCGCGCGATGCCGCAAAATCCGCCGCGCGCAAGGCCGCACGAAACGCATCCTTGTCGCTTGGATCTGCCTTGGAGAGCGCTGAAACGACCAGCAGGCCTGTGTCAAAGCCCTGACTTGCATAGAGGGTTGGTTTGCGGCCATAGGCGGCCTCAAAATCCGTCACAAAAGCTTTGTTGACCGCATTGTCCGTATCAAGCGACCACTGGGACGTGTTGAGAACGCCCACCGCACCGTCGCCAATCGCACCGAGCAGCGTCTCATCAAAGGAGAAGGCAGGTCCATAAACCGGGATTGTCGCGCCAGAGGCCGCATATTGCTTCATGAACGCAATGCCCATGCCACCGGGCAAGAAGAAATAGATGCTCTCGGCACCGCTTGCTTTGATCTGCGCGATCTCTGCCGCGTAATCGTTTTGGCCAAGCTTGGTGTAAAGCTCGCCCTGAACATCGCCGTAGTTCTGTTTGAACCCGTTCAGGATGTCCTTGCCAGCCGGGTAGTTCGGCGCGAGCAGGAATGGCTTGCCGATGCTCTGCTCTTTGAAATAGGTGCCCATCGCCTCGGACAGGGTGTTGTTCTGCCAGGACGTGTTGAAATAGTTCTCATGGCAGTTTTTGCCCGCAAGTGCGGATGGGCCAGCATTGGGTGAGATGTAGAACGTGCCGCCCCGTGTCGCCCCCGGTGCGACCGCGAGCAGAAGATTCGACCAGATGATGCCAGTCAGAATGTCGACCTTTTCCTTCTGGATGAACTTATCCGCGATGGACTTCGCCACATCTGGCTTTCGTGCGTCATCTTCCACAATCACTTCAATGTCTGTGCGGCCAGATTGCTGGATCGCAAGATTGAAACCATCGCGCACATCCACGCCCAGATAGCCACCACCGCCAGATAGCGTCGTGATCATCCCAACTTTGACATCAGCCGCGACAGGGGCCGCGAGCATGCAAGCCGCCACAGTGGCGCTCAGTAATTTCTTCATAATTATCTCCCTATGATTCTATCAGAATGCTTTAAACGTCAGCGTCGTCAAGGACCGTGCGATATTGGGGATCGTGAGCAGGTTGTCATTGATGAACTTTCCGATGTCATCGTCATGCGGAATGTAAATTTTCATCATCAAGTCATAATCACCAGACGTTGAGTAAAGCTCAGAAGCAATCTCCTTGGCGTAGATTGCATCGGCGACCTCGTAGGTTTTGCCAGGGTTGCACCGAATTTGAACAAAGACACATTGCATGGGTTTGATCTCTTGCTGTTGGGCAGGCGCTCTTAAGGGTCGCCACCAGATATCGTAAGCGGTTGTCCGTTGACCATGGACGAATTTGGCCCACAAAGCCACATCACCATTTGCGCCACATCATCCGCTGGGATCAAACGCCCCATTGGGCTGAGGCTCTCAAAATAGGCTTTGGCATCCGTTGGGCTTTTGCCGGTCTTGTCGATCACATTGGCAATTGAGCGATCCGTCATTTCCGTGTCGAGGTAACTTGGGCAAACCGCGTTGCAGGTCACATTGGTCTTGGCGATCTCAAGCGCGATCGAACGCACCAGACCCATCGCCCCGTGCTTGGACGCTGCATAAGGCGCAATGTAGGGCCCGCCCCGCAAACCAGCGGTTGAGGCGATAACGATCAAGCGCCCCCACTCCGTGCCCTGCATCCCGCGATAACCTTCGCGCAGCGTTGTGAACACACCGGTGAGGTTGGTGTCGATGATCCGCTCAAACTGCTCTTTTGTGGTTTTAAGGAGCGAGCGGCTATCCGCAATACCGGCATTGGCCACAACAATCTGCGGATTGCCAGCGGCTTTGACCATCTCTGCCACATCATCCTCGTTTGTGACATCCCCAAGCGCATGGGAAATATTGGCGTGGAGCGCCGCAACCTTTTCCAGCGTCTCAGCCGTGCGCCCGGTAATGGTAACCTTTGCCCCGGCCTTAGCCAACATCACTGCGATGGCGCGCCCGGTGCCAGTACCGCCACCTGTAACCAGCGCTGATTTTCCCGTGAGATCTGTCATAAGCACTCCCCTTTTGCGGGTATCGTTGCAGAGATCGCAAGTTGCTTCAAGTTTAAAATATCTTGCGGTGGCTAGTCGTAACTGCGCTGATCATCGATGACCTTACCATCATTGGGAAGGCTGCCAAGCGGTACAATCTCAACAGCACCCTTCAGCTTTAACACAGCCTGAACCGTATCTTCGACACCGGCCTGATCCGCGCCCTCTGCCTCAACCTGAACCGCCATCGCATCGGTTTCGCCCACGCGCGTCGCAATCACCCGCGCTTTGGTAATTTCCGGATGCCGCGCCACCAGCTCCGCCACTTGCTCAGGCCGCACAAACATGCCCTTGATCTTAGTGGTTTGATCCGCACGCCCCATCCACCCCTTGATGCGCATATTCGTGCGTCCACAGGGCGAGGTTCCCGCCAGCACAGCAGACAAATCACCCGTCGCAAACCGGATCAACGGATAATCCGGGTTCAGCGTCGTTACAACCACCTCCCCCACTTCGCCCTCAGGAACCGGGTCGCCCGTGCCCGGGCGTACGATCTCCACGATCACGCCCTCATCCACGATCATTCCCTCCATCGCAGGGCTCTCATAAGCGATGTTTCCCAGATCAGCCGTGCCATAACCCTGAAGACAAGCAATCCCCCGATCCGCATATTCTTGGCGCAGCGACGGGAACAGCGCCCCACCGCCAACGCATGCTTTGGTCACGCGGCTCAAGTCAAACCCAAGCTCCGCGCCCTTGTCGAGAATGATCTTCAAATAATCCGGCGTGCCGGTATAGGCTGTCACCCCAATCTCAGCCATCGCTTGCGCCTGCAACCCTGTCTGCCCTGTGCCCGCCGGAACCACCGCCGCACCAACCGCCATCGCCGCGTTTTCAAACATCATACCAGCCGGCGTCAGGTGATAAGAAAAACAGTTCTGAACAATGTCGCCTTTGCGAATACCCGCCGCGAAAAGCCCGCGCCCCATACGCCACCAATCCGCATCCCGCTCGCCCGGTTCATAAATCGGTCCCGGGGACTGGAAAATATGCGCATGCTCTGAGGGTGCTTTAAGCGTAAAGCCTCCGAACGGTGGGTTGGCTTTCTGCCCGGCGCCAATCTCCGATTTGCGCAAAACCGGCAAATTCGCAAGCGCCTCACGGGACGAAACACCCACCGCTGCAACACCCCCAAGGCTACCAGCATACCCTGTTGCACCTTGTGCGCGCTCAATCTGAGCCGGCAAATCGCGCGCCAAATCAGCAGCGCGTTGATCAGCGGATCGGGTTTCCAGCGTGTCATAATGGTCGGACATCGGGGCATACCTCCGTTTAAGTGGCCGTGTCAGATGCCTCCGGCGGAAGTATTTTTGGAAAATCGAAGCCGGGCGGCGGGGCCCCGGATCGGCGAAGCCGAGCTCCGGGGAGAAAAGGAATGGCCCTCTTGGGCCTCAATTTTGGATCAGCTGAGCCAGCGCTTCCGGCGCCGATAGGAGCGTACATCGCGAAAGCTTTTGCGGCCTTCATCAGCAAGACCAAGGTAGAATTCTTTCACGTCCTGATTTTCACGCAATTCAGCCGCGGGGCCGTCCATCACCACGCGACCGCTTTCCAGAATATACCCGAAATGCGCGTATTTCAGCGCAGCGTTGGTGTTCTGCTCGGCGATCAGGAAGGACACACCTTCCTCTTCATTGAGCCGTTTCACGATCTCGAAAATCTCCTCCACGAGCTGCGGTGCAAGCCCCATGCTTGGCTCATCGAGCAGCACAGTTTCCGGGCGGCTCATCAACGCGCGCCCAATGGCGCACATTTGCTGCTCCCCCCCGGATGTGTATCCCGCCAGACTTTTGCGCCGTTCCTGCAAGCGCGGGAAATAGCTATACACCATCTCTAGGTCTTGCTTGATCGCCGCGTTGTCCTTGCGCGTATAGGCCCCGGTCAGCAGGTTTTCCTCAACGGTCAGGTGGGCAAAGCAATGCCGCCCCTCCATCACTTGAATAACACCGCGGCGCACCAGCTCCGCCGGATTGAGGTTGGCAACATTGTTGCCGCGATACTCAATCGCGCCCTTTGTCACCTCGCCCCGCTCAGAGCGCAGCAAATTGGAAATCGCCTTCAACGTCGTGGTTTTACCAGCGCCATTGCCGCCCAACAGCGCCGTGATCCCGCCCTTGGGCACGGTCAGGCTCACGCCCTTAAGCACGAGGATCACGTGATTGTAGATCACCTCGATATTGCTGACCGACAGCAAGGTCTCGTCGGTTTTTGCGTCACTCATGGCAGAACCACTCTTGATTTAGAAAATGTCAAAACGAATGGCCCTGCCCGCACGTGGCGGACAGGGCCGAAGTCATGTTAGCCGCAATCCTGCGTTTTCCACTCTGGCTTGTCAGAGAGGTATTTGGCAGCTGCCTCTTCCAGAAGTGGGCGCACCACATCTGTCATTGGCGCAATCGGATCAGTGATCTTTTCAAACGTCTCACCGTTCCACTGCTGCATGAAGACAGAACCAGCGCCCTCATGGTCAGAACAATCGCCTTTGATTGGTGCTGTAAAGCCCGCAAGGCCGATCTCAGCCAAACGCGCTTCGCTTAGATCAAAGCTCTCCAGACCATCGCGCATGTCAGCACCCGTGATGGATTTTTTACCAGTCTTCATCTGTGCTGCACGCACGGCTTCGGCTACAATAACAGCGTTGAAAAGGCCACGGTTGTAGAGCACGTCACCAACGGTGGAGGCATCCGCCTTGCTCTTGCCCGGCTCAACCACGTGCTTGATCACGTCCTGAAGCGCTGGGAAGTCTGTACCAATACCTGAGAAGTTCGCGCCGATATAGCCCTTACCTGCATCCCCAACCGGGCGCAGATCAGCATGTGCAGAGGACCACCAGTTGCCAATGAACTTGTCCATCGGATAGCGGATCTTTGCAGCTTCTTTGATCGCGGTTGGGTTCATCGCACCCCAACCCCACATGATCATCCAGTCAGGACGCTCTTTGCGAACATTGAGCCACTGCGCGGATTGCGCCTGCATCTCTTTGCCTGCAACCGGGAACTTCACAAGCTCAAAGCCCATCGCGGGCGCGAGCTTTTCAAGCAGTGGAATAGGCTCTTTGCCGTAGCCAACATCCAGATAGATGAAGCCGACTTTCTTGCCTTTGATACCGCCATTGCTGTCGATATACTTCAGGATCGAAGACATCTGGCTCCAGTAAGACGTTGGATAAGCGAATGTCCAAGGGAAGCTCTCGCCAACCGCAGCCGCTGACAAACCGTAGCCCATGGAAAGAACCGGGATCTCATCAACCGGCGCTTTTGGGATCAGCTGAAGCGTGATGCCAGTGGAAAGCGGGTTATAAACCAACGCGCCATTGCCTTTGGTGCTTTCATAGCACTCAACGCCCTTTTGCGCATTATAGCCCGTTTCGCATTCCTCAAGCACAACCTTGGCACCACCGATGCCACCATCACGCGCATTCAGCATCGCAAAGTAATCAGCAAACCCGTTGGCAAAAGGCGTACCACCACCCGCAAACGGGCCAGTACGATATGACAATGATGGAATATATAGCGTGTCTTCTGCGACCGCTTGTGTTGCTGGCACAGTTGCAAGCATTGCTGCTGCAGCGGCGCCCATAATGAACTTCTTGAGCATCTCAAGTGTCCTCCCTGATTTTGGCATCCTGACGCGGTGCCGTTAAACGGATGCCAGATTTTTTGGCGCCGCCGGACCCGGCATCCCGGTCAAGCGGCATAAGTCGCCTCTCCCGCCGTTAGTGCGGGAAGGGCCAAATTCGCAATTTCTGTTTCCCGATCTGCCAGAGCCGGGCCAGACCATGGGGTTCCTTGATAAGGAAGAAAATGATCAGCACACCGATCAGAATTTCAGAGACGTGCTGCATCGTGGTTGCATCAACTCCAAACGTTGATTGTCCAACGCTGCGCATCAGGATCGGCAAAACATAGATCACAGCCGCCCCCATGAAACACCCGGTCAGCGAACCAAGCCCGCCGAGGATCACCATAAACAGGATCTGGAACGATACATTCACATCAAAGCTCTCAACCTCAGCCGCGCCGAGCCAAAAGAACACCATCAGTGCTCCGGCCACGCCACAGTAATAGGACGAAAAGGCAAAAGCGCTTAGCTTCGCTGTTAAGGGACGCACCCCAATAAGTTCCGCAGCAATATCCATATCCCGGATCATCATCCAAGACCGGCCAATGCGACCACGGATCACGTTAGAGGCAACCCACATCATCAAGATCAGAATGATCAGCACAGTGAAATAGCGCGCCTCGCTCGAGGCAGAGGGGCCTGTCAGAATGATCCCAAACAGCTCTCGCTGCGGCACTTCGATCGCACCGGAGTCGTTGTAATTGTAAAGCCACTCAACGCGGATAAAGCTCCACTCAAGAAAGAACTGCGCCGCAAGCGTCGTTACAACAAGGTAAAACCCTTTGATCCTGAGGCTCGGCAGGCCAAACAACACGCCAATCGCTGCCGCGAAAAAGCCCGACAGCAGCACCGCGATGATGATGTTCATCTCCGGGAAAATCGTCACCAGCTTATAGCAGGAATAAGCCCCAACGCCCATGAAAGCCCCGGTGCCAAGGCTGATCTGCCCCGCATAGCCCACCAGCAGGTTCAGCCCAACTGTTGCCAGCGTGAAAATCAGGAACGGCACCATGAGCGTGTTCATCAGGAAGCCCTGCTCGACCCCCGGAATGCCCACGAACGGAATGATTATGAATGCGATAAGACACCAAATCGCGATGCCGATACGGTCCTCACGCAGCGGAAAAGCCGCGAGATCATCGTGATAGGTTGTCTTGTATTGTCCAGCTTCGCGAAAATACATCTGCCCTCATTCACCCTTCTTAAGGTTCGCGTTTTTGCGCAGAACCATAATTATAAAAATTCCCATCACAGCCCCAATGGCGATGAAAACCGCCGCCGTGATCCAGCCAATCGGCCAAAAAGTCTCGTCTGTAACCCCGGCCATTCCCGCCGTGCGCCCCTTGAGGTAGAGCACCGACAATAGCGTCAGTCCTGCCGTAATCGCAGCGATGATCCACATGGCAAAGGCAGCTCCGTCTTTCAACGCTACACCCTCTCAATGATCTTCTCACCGAACAGCCCTTGCGGACGGAACAGCAGGAAGATGAGTGCAATGACGAAGGCAAACCAGCTCTCCACACCGGAGCCAAAGAGCGGCCCCCAGTAAATCTCGAAAACCTTCTCTCCGATGCCAATGATCAAACCGCCGATAATCGCACCGGGGATCGAGGTGAAGCCGCCAAGCACCAGCACCGGCAGCGCCTTGAGCGCGATCACCTCAAGCGCAAAGGACACATCAGAGCGCGCACCCCACATGATCCCTGTCACCAGCGCCACGATGCCAGCGGCGAACCACACCACGACCCAAATCTGATTGAGCGAGATGCCCACCGAAAGCGCCGCCTGATGGTCATCCGCAACCGCCCTAAGAGCGCGGCCAATCTTTGTGTATGAGAAGAACCACGCCAATGCGCCCACAAGCGCCGCCGCAATCACCGCTGCGGCCACGTCCAACTGCTGAAACAGCACATAGCCGCCAAAAACGTTCCATTCCCACGCGCCCGTCGGCAGGCCCAATTGCTGCGTGATCATTGTGCGGGGTTCACCGCCAAACACGGTCTCGCCAACGCCAACAAGCACGCCCGTAAGGCCAATCGTCGCCATGAACAGGATGATATCCGGCTGGTTCACCAGATGTCGCAGCACCAAACGCTCGACCGACATGGCCAACAGATACATCACCCCAAGGGTGAGGATCACAGCCAACCAAGCGGGCACGCCCATTTCATACAAGCCGACCAGCGTTAGCGCCGAGAACACAACCATGATGCCTTGCGCAAAGTTAAAAACCCCCGACGCCTTAAAGATCAGCACAAAGCCCAGCGCGATCAGCGCATAAAGCACGCCTGCCACAAAACCTTCCCAAACCACTTGGATGAAAAAGTCGGGCAAGGCCGCCATTTCCACAAACGGACCGATGAAAATATCATAAAGCATCAGTGCGACTCCCCCAGATATGCATCAATCACGGCCTGATCCTTGGTCACCTCTGATGGCGTGCCGTCGGCAAGTAGCTTACCGTAATCCATCACCACCACGCGGTCTGCCAGATCCATCACCACGGACATGTCATGCTCGATCAACGCAATC
>CAZQMR010000027.1:9732-26513 GCA_964594465.1 uncultured Rhodobacterales bacterium | reverse complement strand
TTTGGCGCTTTGGGATCGCCCCAGCGCATGTCCAAAAGCCGTGGTGCTTGATCTGATGCACGGCCCACAGTGTGGATCATCGGGAAATTTTGCGCCAAGAGCGCGTCGCCTGTGATCGCAGTTGCCGCAGCACCGAACCCGGATGCCAGCGATTCGAACGCGACATTGAGTTGTTCTGGGCCCATGTCATTGGTCGGCGTATTGATCAAATCCTGCGCTGTGAAAACACCTGCTGCAATCTGCTCCAACCGCGCCGCATCGACGCCCTTAGGCGCGACAAGCTGCGCCTCTGGAGATTTGCCCGAGACATAGCGATGAAAGCGGTAACTCTCCAAAAGCCAGCCCAGCGCTGCTTCCTCTAAATCCTGACCACTTAATCCACGCGCAATCGCATAATTGCCCGCAGGCAGTTTCCCGACCAATGCTCCAAAATGGAATCGCCCACGCGCACGCGCTGTTTCCTTACCCCAGCCAAACAGCACCGCTTCAATGTCGCCATCCTTGCCCGGAACCAGCACGAAACTCCCGAGCTTTGCCTTGAACTCTGAATTTTTTGCCCAACTGGCGGTTTGCTCAGGTGCATCCTTCAGCCATGCTTCAAGCTCATCTTCACCGATCACATGGATTGGGCGTTGATCATGAGACGGTTTGGCGAATTTGGGAGACATTTTGACCGGACCTGTTGCAAAGGAATACTAGCTTGGAGTGTAAGCAATCGCGTCCAGATTCACAGCGCATTTTTTTGAGTGAATATGTGTCAACAAGCCGCTAAGCTCTGTGTCATGTTAAAACATCTGATCTTCGTCATCCTTCTTCTCCCAACTCTTGCGTTTGGCAAGGACAGCTTGCGCGCCGAGCGTGTGGCCGATGCCTGGTTGGATTGGCTGGACGAGCACAATATCTCACGTGGCAATCTTGCTGTGCTCTATAATGGCGAACCGGTTCGGATTGTCGCGACCGGACGCTCAGAGGCGGAGCCAATTGCTTTGGCAAGCCTTTCAAAATCCGTGACCGGCGCTTGTATTGCGGCCCTCGTGAAGCGCGGCGATACACGTTATGACGCGACAGTCTCGCAGATTTTGGGGCCTGAGGCCCATGGCAGCGACCTGACAATCGCCGAACTGTTGAGCCATTCCACCGGGCTTGGCCCTGATAGCACGCAAGAGACCATGAGCAAATGGAAGCGGCTGGGGCAGGTTCAGCACGCGGCCATCACCCAAACCGCGCTGTCACGCGATGCGCAAACCGGGAAACGCGGCACTTACGGTTACAACAATGAAAACTATGGCGTTTTGGGCAGAATTGTCGAAACGCTGACCAATCAGAGCTACGAGGATGCGTGCCGCGATCTTGTGTTAACACCGGCAGGTGTGACCACGGCAGAGCTTCCCAAACTCTTTGGAGCCTATGGTGCCATGGGCGGTTGGTGGATGACTGCCGATGATTTTGGGCGCTTTGTGGATCATGCGCTACGGGACGGCGACAATCCGTTCAAAGGTCCAAAAGCAAGCCTGGGCGGTGGGGCGTATTATGGTCGGGGCACCTTGTTTCGGGAATGGAACTCAGGTTTCAACTATTGGCATTTCGGAGCCGTGTGTTTGCGCAAAAACAGCACCCAAAGCTATTTTGCGAGCTGGACCGGCGGCTGGTCTGTGGTGACCGGGTTTGATGGATGTATCGAATTCTCAAACCTGTTTGGCCTAGACGCCGCACTGTCAAAAGCGGCCCTGCGCTAAGCCATCAAACCTTCAAACCATCGTGCGGTCCGTGTAATCTATCAGAGCAAAAAGCGAGTCTTCACCGACCCGCAGCAACCGGCTTAGAACCGCCTGCGTTGCGGTGTTATCGCCCGTGGTCAAACAATCAACCAGATCATATGCCACATCGTTTAGACAAATCATCCCCGACTGTGCGCTCACGCTGATCAGGTTCCGTGCAAGCTCCATTGCCTCAACCGTTTGCGTCTTGTTGATCGCCTGTTCAACCAGACACAGCTTGTCCGTCGTTTCAAATATCATCTGATCTATGTGATCCCGTGACTTACGTTCACCGTCACGTAATCGCATCTTAGTCAGCACGCTTTTGTCAATCACAGCACTCTCGACTGCGATGAACCTATGCACCTGGCCCATATTTAGCTCCACTCATTCCCGCCTCAAGGGATACGTTTACGGCGCTGAATATTTCCTTACTTTATGAGCCGCGCGATGAAGGAAAGCCTTGAAAAATCGCGCTGAATTTATCACAAGCACATCGTGAAACTTGTGAAAGAGACATCGACATGCTGCCTGTACGCCCCCTGCCAGCCTATCTCGTCAAGCGTTACCATGGTTGGAAAGCAACCGACTTCAATGAGAACAAAACATGGTACTCGCGCCTTGCTGTCGAAGGACAACGCCCCCGCGCTATGGTCATTTCCTGCTGCGACAGCCGGGTCCATGTGACGTCAATATTCGGTGCTGAAACCGGCGAGTTCTTTATTCACCGCAACATTGCCAATCTTGTCCCACCCTTTGAGCCCAACTCCGATCACCATGGTACATCTGCTGCGATCGAATATGCGGTCACCGGATTGAAGGTTTCCAACATCATCGTCATGGGACATTCGCTATGCGGTGGCGTGCAAGCTTGCAATGATATGTGCTCGGGCAATGCCCCTGATCTAGAGAAAGCCGGCAGCTTTGTTGGGCGTTGGATGGACATTTTGCGCCCCGGTTATGACCGAGTGACAGCAAAAGACGTTGAGCCGGAAAAATTTCTGGGTGCGCTTGAGCGCGAAGGCGTGATCGTGTCTGTCGAGAACCTACTGACCTTTCCCTTCGTGAAAGACCGTGTCGACGCGGGCGAGCTGGCACTGCACGGATTGTGGAACAACATCGCAACAGGTGAGCTTGAAGGGTATGATCCCGATAGCGAGACGTTTCTGGCGATCTAACTTCCTCAGCTACGACCTCGTTTCGCGAGAGCCATATCCCACCACTTAACGCCCCCGGCGATCCAGAATTGTCTGCCCCTCAGGCCAGACCGTGTCATAGCCAATGGCCAAAGCCTTGATCGCGCCGGGCTTCATATCGAAATCCCAGCGCATAACGCCGCGTTTACCCTCAACATCCCGCTCGCTGGGTTTGGGGCTAAGCGCCTCAGTGATCTTGAGGTCTTCGCTTTCGGACACAGGAACATGATCAAACAGCTGGAGCGTGATCGGGTAATCAAGCAAGCTCGTCACCTTGGTTTCAAACCGCAGCGAGCGGGCATTCGAGGTGCTGATAATCCCGCGATCTCCATCCTCGCGGCTGACCGTGCGCCGCTCTACCAGCAAGCCATCCAGCGGGCCAAAGCTGACATCCGCACTATCCCCATTGGTGATCGCCGGGAAGCTCAGTTGGCCCATAAACGCGCCGTCGCGATAAACAAAGGCCTCACCGCTCAGAAAATTTCCGCCGCTCGCGTTCACCAGATCAGCGTAGAGAAAGCCCTTTTGGTCATGGGCCGCATGGGCTTTTGCGAACAGGTCGACGCTCATCTCTATGCTATCAATATCAAGCTGGGCGAGGCCATTGTCAGTGTCGCTGCGCAAGCTTTGCGGTCTGTTGAGCACAAACTCGATGGTTTGACCTTTGATTTTGGGCGCAACGAACCCGGAATCTTCCTCCACCATCATCGGCTCACTGGCCATCTGGGGGACTGTACGGGACATTTCCAAGCCCGCGGTTGACTTGCGCCGCAGTTGCGGTTGCGCAAGAACTTGCAGCCATTCCCCCGGCAAATAGGTCTGCATTTGCTCCCCAATGGCGGCGGTTGAAAGCGTCAGCTTCACGTCCTTCCAATCCTCGCCAGTTGCTTGTGACACAGTGGCACGACGGCGGATGGTCAATGCGCCCTTGGCATCGGCTTGTGTCAAATCCAGCTCGTAATTGGGCCGCCAACTAACGGCTTGTGCGATGTAGTTCAGCGCGAGTGAGCCATTGAACGGCTTGCTTGCTGCAACGCTCAGAACGAGGCGCACAGTTTGGGATGGCTCAATCGTCAGCGCATCAACCTTGGATGCCGCATAATTCACATCCAATTGCAGCTCACCGCGCCGGGCCTTGGCCGCCTCGATTTCATCACTCGCCTCTGCAAAATCGCGCTCAGCCGCCGCGACCTGCACGCCCATCTGCGCGATCCGAGCGCCAAATTGCTCGGCAGTCAGGCTTGGCTCGTCCTCCCCAAAGAGCGGCACATTCCCCAAAGAAACCATCTCAAGGTAATCCAGCCGAACCTTCGCACTGCGCTGTTTCGCTCGCGCCTCGGCTTGTTCCAGCTCATGTGCGCGAAATGCGGCACGCGCTGCGCGCAACTCATCAATCGCTGCACTCAATTCCGGTGACTTGGTCGGTCGCTCAGGCACCTGCCCTGCCACTTCCAATGCCGACGAGATCAACCGCAGACCGGAGTCCTGAGGCATCTCAAATCGAAACTGGCCCGTGCGGGCGATAATTTCGGGCACATCCAATATCAGCCTGTGCTGACCGGCCGGTAAGTCAGCGGAAATATCCCGCGTGATCAAGCCGCCCCCGGTATAGGCTACCACTTCGCTCACTTTGCTGGAAAGTTCGAAATCTGCGGCCAAAACCGGGCTTGCGATCAAAAAACTGCTCAAAGCTAAGGCTGCACGCATAGGAAAACTCCCTTTAAAAACGACAAAGGGCCGAGGGATTATCCTCGGCCCTTGCCTAACAAATGTGGACTGAGTTTAGCCCTTTTTCAAGACCCGGCGGCCCAGCAGCTCTGCGATCTGCACCGCGTTCAAGGCGGCACCTTTGCGCAAATTGTCCGACACGCACCACAGGTTCAGACCGTTTTCGATGGTGCTGTCTGTGCGGATACGGCTGATAAAAGTCGCGTAATCACCCACGCATTCTACCGGCGTCGTGTAGCCGCCATCTTCGCGCTTATCCACGACCAGAATGCCCGGTGCCTCGCGTAGAATTTCGCGTGCTTCATCCTCGTCGAGGAAATCCTCAAATTCGATATTCACCGCCTCAGAGTGGCCCACAAACACCGGCACCCGCACACAAGTCGCAGTCACTTTGATCTTGGGGTCTACGATTTTCTTGGTTTCAACGACCATCTTCCACTCTTCTTTGGTGGTGCCGTCTTCCATGAAACTGTCGATATGCGGGATCACATTGAATGCGATCTGCTTGGTGAATTTCTCAGCGTCCTTCTCCTGACCCGGCACATACATGCCCTTGGTCTGAAGCCACAGCTCGTCCATCGCCTCTTTGCCGCCGCCCGAAACCGACTGATAGGTCGAGACGACGACGCGCTTGATGGTCGCGCGATCATGGAGCGGCTTGAGGGCCACAACCATTTGAGCAGTCGAGCAGTTCGGGTTCGCGATGATATTCTTCTTTGAATACATCTCAATCGCGTCCGGGTTCACCTCCGGCACGATGAGGGGCACCTCTGGATCATAGCGGTAGAGCGATGAGTTATCGATCACCACACAGCCCGTCTTGGCCACTTTTGGCGCGTATTTCTTCGTCGCCTCCGAGCCGATTGCAAAGAGGGCCATGTCCCATCCCGTGAAATCGAAGGTGTCCAGGTCTTCGGTTTTCAGGATCGTATCGCCAAACGTGCATTCCGTGCCAAGCGACCGGCGTGAGGCCAGTGCGACAATATCATCAACGGGAAATTCCCGTTCGGAAAGGATGTTTAGCATTTCGCGGCCCACATTGCCTGTGGCGCCAACGACGGCGATACGGTATCCCATTTTCTTTGATCTCCAATGGATATTAGGGTTGGTTCGTCTTTTGGACGGGCGCTGCCTACACCATTGTTTGGCAATTTGAAATGGGGTCGTTCAGGTTTGACGGATCATTGTGGTGGCGTTGCTGAATCCAAACACATATTTGAGCATGCCAAGCTGCTTGACCTCACCTGCAACGAAGCCTTTTCGCTCATAAAGCGCACGCGCACGCGGGTTGCTGTCGATCACGTCAAGGCGCAGTTCTGCAAGCCCAAGGGTGCGGGTATGATCTACCATCGCGTCCAACAGGGCGGAGCCAACGCCCATTCCACGCGCAGACGCATCAACGCAGATGCCATCCATCAGCAGACGATCCGGTGCAACTTCACGCTCCAATGCTGAAAGCGCCAAGCCGCGCAAAAGACCACCCAGATGTCCGTAATGCTTGGTCATATCTGCCAAGCTTCCCTTGGTCAGTCCGCCTTTGGCTGTTTTAAACCCAGCAATGCCAAGCAATTCGCCATCCTTTGTCGCACAAAGCGCAAACTCCGGGTCCAGAATATCCGCAAAAAGCGCCTCAACCCGCGCACCGGTGCCAAGGATGCTGCTAATCTTGCTGCCAAAGGCCTCGAGGTAAAGCTGTGCCGCTTTTACCCGATGCGCCTCTTCAAAGCCTTGTGAGATGATGAAATTCTGCATTTGCTAACAGGTGATGTCTGCTAGGCTGATCTGCAAGAGCAGGAGATTTTTTATGCGCAGCCTTATTTTATGCATCGCACTGAGCCTACCCTTCGCCGCCAGTGCCGGAGACGCCATTGTCGAAAACGCCACTGCCAGCAAAAGCGGAAACACGTGGCGCTTCAACGTAACCATCAGCCATAGCGACACCGGCTGGGACCATTATGCCGATGGTTGGGGCGTTTATCTCGAAGACGGAACCGAGCTTGGCTACCGCGTGCTGGCACACCCCCATGTCAACGAACAACCTTTCACCCGCTCGCTCACCGGCGTGGTGATTCCCGACGGCACCACAGAGGTTTACGTGGTCCCGCGCGACAGCGTGCATGGCGTCTCAGATGAGCGCGTTAAGGTGTCATTAAACTAAGAAGAGAAATCCCCCAGTAAGCTACTAAATTTCACTTACTGGGGATTTGTTGGAGCGGGCGATGAGATTCGAACTCACGACCCTAACCTTGGCAAGGTTATGCTCTACCCCTGAGCTACGCCCGCATCCGTGGGGTGGAGCGCTGACTTATACTCATTGAGACGAGACCCGCAAGAGGTAAATCAAGGTTTTTTCATGGCATTTTATTCGCCGGAAAAGGGTCCGAAATCGGGCGGCATCAAATGCTCTCGCAAGGCAGGGACAGTGGCCGCACCGCATTGTTCCATAACGTTGATCAAGTCTTCGCTTAGGATTTCAAAGGCATGATCCGCGCCCTTCTCGCCAAAGGCCCCAAGCCCGAAATAAAACGGGCGGCCCACGAAAACAAAATCCGCGCCAAGCGCAAGCCCACGCGCAATATCAAGGCCCGAGCGCACGCCGCTGTCAAAAAAGACCGGAAAATCCGCGCCAACCGCTTTGCGAATTTTAGGCAATTGCGTGATCGAAGGTGGCGCCGCATCAAGCTGTCGCCCGCCATGATTTGACACCCAAACCGCATCGGCGCCGCGCTCTTTGGCCAGTATTGCGTCCTCAGGGCTCAAGATACCTTTGAGAACAATCGGCCCGTCCCAATGCGCACGAAAATCCTCCATCCAGTCCCAATCAGGATTTGTGCGCAGGACATGGCCAATATGATGCGTGATGTCATGGTTGCCGGAGGTGTCGACATATTTTTCCAGCGTGCGAAATCGTGGCTGCCCGTGCTTCAAGATACCCAGCGCCCATTCCGGCCGCATCGCGATTTGCGCCAAAATTCGCGCTGTCAGCTTTGGCGGCACCGCAACGCCCGCACGTTTCTGGCGCTCCCGGCGCGAGCCTGTTGGCACATCCACCGTCACAACCAACGTCGTGAAGCCCGAGGCTTTCGCCCGCTCCAGCATATCCTTTAAAACGTCTTTATCGCCCGGCACGTAAAGCTGAAACCAACCGCGCTTGTTGCTCTTGGGACCAAAAAACTCCGGCGTTTGCGTGGCAACCGTTGAAAGGCAGGTCGGTATGTTGAACCGTGGACCAAGCCGCGCCAACATACCCTCAGCACCCGGCCAAATCAGCCCCGAAAACCCAATGGGTGCCACACCAAAGGGCTGATCAAAGCTCTGCCCCAGCACTGTGGTCGCGACCTTTGGCTCTACTTTGCCGCGCATAACCCGTGGCAATAGCTTCACGCGATCAAGCGCTGCCCGGTTGGAGTGCATGACATCGTCATTGCCGGTGCCAGACGCCAGATATTCCCATGCAAAATGTGGAATGCGCCACTTGGCGCGACGCTCTAAGTCCTCAATTGCGGGATGCGTGGTATCTAGGCCCATGGAGCCTCCTGCGGATAAAGAATTCTATGCACGCTAGGACGCTTGTTTGGCCAAGGCAAGGGGCATGCTTTCCTACGTTCAAACCTATCCAAAATTGAGACTTTTCCCACGCAGAATACTCTCTAAGCGGCTGTAATCATAGCAAACTTCCTGAATTTCCTACCGTTACTTCTCTAGAGGAGTAACTTTCGAAACTACATGCATCAAACCGCTGCTTCCCTCTTCCATCTGACCGGATTGCTGTTAACCTGCACCCAAATCGTGCCAGAAGGCCAAAAACATCAATTCGGGAGGGATCTATGCACAACTTGATGCAAGAAGTTTCGCTGCGCTCAAACACCATCATCGACCACGCCGCCAAGTACCACAAAAATCGTAAGATCACGACCCGCAGCATTGAGGGCCCGATCCACGAGACAACTTGGTCTGAAATCCAAGTGCGCGCCAAAAAGCTCGCTCAAGCGCTGGAACGGCTCGGCCTGAAAAAGCATGATCTCGTGGGGGCCATGGCTTGGAACACCTACCGCCACCTGGAGGCTTGGTACGGCATTCCCGGCATGGGCGGCGTGATCCACACGCTCAATCCGCGCCTCTTTGCGGATCAGTTGGTCTACATCGTCAATCACGCTGAAGACAAAGCCCTGATGCTCGATTTCGACCTCCTGCCCCTGATCGAAAAGGTCTGGGATCAGCTTGAGGGCATCGAGCATGTGATCATCATGACCGATCGCGAGCATATGCCCAGCAGCGACATCATTCCGAATTTGCACTGCTACGAAGAGCTGCTCGCGGCAGAGGATGGCAACTATACATGGGCAAAAGGCGATGAAACCGATGCTTGTGGGATCTGCTACACCTCCGGCACAACCGGCAATCCCAAAGGCGTCGTCTATACCCACCGCTCCAATGTGCTTCACGCACTTGTCGTCGGTCAGCCTGATGCTTTGGGCCTAAGTTCGCGCGACGTGGTGATGCCTGTGGTGCCGCTCTTTCACGCCAATGGCTGGTCCACCGCCTACACCGCCCCCATGGCCGGCGCATCTATGGTCATGCCGGGCCGCGACATGACTCCGCAAGGCATTTACGAAATGCTCGAAATGGGCGTTACAATCACCGCCGCCGTACCCACAATCTGGCTTGGATTGCTGCAATTCCTTGAGGCCGGGAGCAAAAGTTTCTCCAGCCTGCAACGAGTTGTCATCGGCGGCTCATCCTGCCCTCGCGCCGTGATCGAAGCCTTTCAAGACAATTACGGCGTGCGCGTTTTCCATGCTTGGGGCATGACCGAAATGTCGCCTCTTGGCACCGTCGGCTCGTTCAAGCCGGAGATCGAAGCCCTCACAGACGCCGAGAAGCTCGACAACCAAGAAACCACCGGTCATCCGCCCTATCTCGTGGATTTGCGCATCACCGATGAGGAAGGCAACGAGCTGCCATGGGACGGCGAGAGCCAAGGCATGCTCTGGGCGCGCGGCCCTGCTGTGATCCGCACTTATCTGAAATTCGAGGAGGATGTGATCGACGAGGACGGTTGGTTTGACACCGGCGATGTCGCCACCATCACCGAGCATGGCTATATGGCGATCACGGACCGTTCCAAGGATGTGATCAAAACCGGCGGCGAGTGGGTGTCTTCTATTGAGCTGGAAAATGCGGCGATCGCGCATCCTGACGTGGCCGAAGCCGCAGCCGTAGGCGTGCCCCACCCCAAATGGGATGAACGTCCGGTGCTTGTTGTGGTGAAAAAGGACGGCAAAGAGCCTGACCCGGCAGAGATCATCAGCCTTGTCGCCAAGGGGTTTGCCAAGTGGCAGGTGCCAGATGATGTGATTTTTATGGACGAAATTCCGCACACAGCGACTGGCAAAATCTCCAAGCTTGGCCTGCGCAAAGAGTTGCAAGACATGAACTATAAGCTGCCAGATCAGCGCGGATAAACCAAAATGACCACCGACCAGATTATCCTCTTCTCCTTATTCGGAGCCGTTTTCGGCCTGCTTTTATGGGGAAAATGGCGCTACGATCTCGTGGCCTTCGCAGCCCTTCTGGTCGGTGTGATCCTTGGCGTGGTCAAAAGCGACGCCGCCTTTTCCGGCTTCGGCCACCCCGCAACCATCATTGTAGCGCTCGTTCTGGTCGTCTCCGCTGGCCTCGTAAACTCAGGCGCCGTGTTCCTGATCACGCGCTCGCTGATTGATGCCAGCCGCTCCATCGGCACCCATATCGCGATCATGGGCGGCGTTGGCGCGGTGCTGTCGGCCTTCATGAACAATGTCGCAGCCCTCGCGCTTTTGATGCCCGTCGACATGCAAACCGCGCGCAAAGCCGAGCGCAATCCCGGCCTCACCCTGATGCCCCTCTCCTTTGCCACCATCCTTGGCGGCATGGTTACACTGATTGGCACCCCGCCCAATATCATCATCGCGTCAATCCGCGAAAAGGAGCTCGGCGAGCCCTTTGCCATGTTCGATTTCGCCCCTGTCGGCCTTGTGACAGCCGTGGTTGGAATGCTCTTTGTCGCCCTAATCGGCTGGCGCTTGATCCCCCGCAGCGAAGGCGATAGCGGGGCTGCCGAAAACCTAATGGAACTGGCGCAATACACGGCTGAGCTGACAGTGCCGGAAGGCTCAGAGCTGATTGGAACGCGCCTACGAGAGCTCGAAGAAGAAGCCGAAAAAGCCGATGTTGCGATTGTCGGCATCGTGCGCGACGGAAAGCGCATCTACGGCACCGCCCGCAACCGGGTACTGCAAGCCGAGGATGCACTGGTGCTAGAGGCGCGGCCCGAAGCGCTCGACGAGTTCCGCATCGCCATGAAATTCGAATTCACCGATGCCAAATCAAGCGAGGCCATCGCCGGGGACGGTATGAAACTGGTCGAAGTGGTCGTCCCTGCGGACGCGCGCATCGAAGGCAAAGCCGCCATGACCATCGGGCTGGGCTGGCGCAAGCGCAGCCTGTTGCTGGGCATCTCGCGCCAAGGCAAGCAAATCACCAAGCGCGTGCGCCGCAGCACCATTGAGGCTGGCGACATTTTGTTGCTGCTCGTGCCGTCCGAAGCTGAAACCGACGTAATCGACTGGCTCGGATGCCTGCCATTGGCCAATCGCGGGCTGGCGGTCACCCAGGGCGAAAAAGCATGGCTTGCCATTGGCATTTTTGGCCTTGCCGTTATCGCCGCAAGCTTCGGCCTGATCTATTTGCCTGTCGCCCTCGGCGTCGTGGCCGCGCTGTTTGTGCTGCTGAAAATCGTACCGCTCGCAGATGTCTATGACCAAATAAACTGGCCCGTGGTCGTGCTGTTGGGCTCAATGATCCCCCTAGGTGCAGCACTTGATGACGCTGGTGGAACGGCCCTAATTGCCAACAGCCTACTGGGCATCACTGAGGGCATGCCGCCTTGGGTCGTGCTGACAGTTCTGATGGCCGTAACCATGACCTTGTCCGATGTCCTCAACAACACCGCCACAACAATCGTCGCGGCCCCCGTCGCACTGGCAATGGCTCAAACACTTGGCGTGTCACCAGACGCATTCCTGATGGCCGTCGCCGTGGCTGCAAGCTGCGCCTTCCTCACGCCAATTGGGCACAAAAACAACACACTCGTTCTCGGCCCCGGCGGCTATTCCTTTGGCGACTACTGGCGCATGGGATTGCCGTTGGAGATATTGGTGCTGGCTGTCTCGATTCCGGCCATCCTGTTTTTCTGGCCGCTTTGAAGCGCCAGTTTTCAGAAATTCACGCACAACATTTTGTATTCGCAACGAAAAATCACGGTTTCCTTCCGTTACTTCTCTAGAGAAGCAATTCTAGCATCAAGGGAAAATTTACCCCTTCTCACACAACCAGCGACCCGGTATTCTGCACCCAAACAGCCTGAGCAGAATGCCAGCGCATCCCCTGACAGGTTACGAACGAGGCCACGCGCATGACAGCGCTCGAAGAATATCAAAGACTGGAATCTACCGGCCTCTGGCGCGAAAGCAATGAGGACGATCCAATCGAGGTTGTTATCAGCTTTGGCACAGCCACCCTCGTTCTTTCGACATTTGAGGAGGCCCCCCTCACTCATTGGTCGCTTTCTGCTTTAACTCAAACTGGGAAAGCAGGCGGGGCCGTGATTTATTCGCCCGATGCCGACGGCGAAGAAACGCTTTTGATTTCTGATCCTGAAATGATCAACGCGCTTGAACGTGTCAAAGCGGCCCATGGCGGCAACCGGCGTAATTCTGGACGGTTGCGCGGTGTTCTTTCGATTGCTGCCCTTATGGGGCTTGCAGCCTGGGGGTATTTTGCATTGCCCGGTTTTTTGCAAAATCAGGTCGCCCACAAAATCCCAAGAGAACAGGCTGGCCTGATTGGCGAAGAACTTTTGGCCGATATCAAATCGCGTGTTGGGCTGGAATGCAGCAATGATCAAGGCACACTTGCGGTCAACCAGCTTGCAGCCGGGCTGCCCGGAACGGGAGACCTGAAACTTCATGTTTTGGAGCTTGGCGCGTTGCCAACGCTGGCCCTGCCCGGCAATCGCCTTCTTATCAACAAACAAGCCATTGCCGCAGCTCAAAGCCCAGAAGAAATCGCCGGTTGGATCGCAAGCGAACTGGCCCGCGCCAAGACCCTTCCACCGCTCCTCAACATGACGAAAAAGGTCAGTACCTTGGATAATGTACTGTTCCTGTTCCGTGGCGGCTACACTCCTGAAACCTCGGTCTCTCTTGTAGAAAAACTGTTGAGCGATACCCCTCCGACACCTCAGCAACTGGATATCGAAACGCTTGATATTCTTAAGACCGCTGGGTTTTCATCAACACCGTTTGCGACTGCGCTCGCCAGAACCGGCGCACAAGCGGCTCGCATCAAAGTATTTGACGCCACCTCTGAAGGGACGAATTCCGCTTTGGATGACCAAAAATGGGTTGCCCTCCAAGGAATTTGCGACTGACGTCAGACCGCCTTGAGCGCGGCAACAAAGCGCTCAATCTCGCTTTCATCGTTGTAATAATGGGTCGACGCCCGCGCCAAGGCCCGAATGCCCCGCCGCTCAAAGTCAATCAGCGCAGAGCTATACTTTGAGAACGAGATATTAATCGCTTGCTCACGCAGATATGCACTCAATTCCTCAGGGCTTAGCCGTGGATGGGTGAACGTGACGATCCCGCAGCGCTCATGACCCAAATCTTCCACCACGCACCCAATCTCGCGCAAAGACGCGCGTAAGCTTTCTGCCAGCGCCTTCACGCGGGGCTCAATGGCTTCCAACCCAAGCTCAAGCGCGTAGTCTGCCGCTTTGGCCAAGCCAATTTTTCCCGCGACATGATACTCAAAGGCTTCAAACCGTTTCGCCCCATCGGCAAATTCATAATTCTCCGCATCACTCATCGTCGCCGACACAAGATCAATCACGGGCGGGTCGACCTGTTCCAGAAAACCACGTCGCACATAAAGAAATCCTGTGCCACGCGGGCCACGCAACCACTTGCGACCAGTCCCACTCATGATGTCACAGCCCAGCGCCTCAACATCGAGCGGCATTTGCCCAGCCGATTGGCAGGCATCAAGGACATAAATCAGCCCATGCGCCTTTGCGATTTTGCCCACTTCAATGGCCGGGTTCACCAGGCCGCCTTGCGTGGGCACATGGGTCAGTGCAATAGCGCGCGTGCGTGGGGTAATCCCCGCCTCCAACGCATCAAGATCAATCGCACCGGCATCGTCAGAGCGCACCAGATCAATCTCGATCCCAAAGCGCCGCTTGAGCTGCAAGAAGCCCAAATAGTTCGAAACATATTCGCTCTCATGGGTCAGAACCCGGTCACCTTCGCTCAGACCAAGCCCATAAACCCCGTTGACCCAGCCCCGCGTCGCACTTTCCATGAACGCAATCTCGTCAGGTTGTGCGTTAAACAGGTGCGCGAGTGCGTCGTAAAACCTGCTCTCAGCCGCGCTATTTTGATCCGCGGCTTCATACCCACCAATGCGCCGCTCGAGGTCAAGATGGTCTTGCATCGCGTCAAAAACAGGATCAGGCATCAGCGCCGCGCCAGCATTGTTGAAATGCAAAACCTCAGAACAACCGTGCGTTTGAGCCCGCAGTTGCGTGATATCCATGCGACCTACTCCTCGATGCGCCCTGCATTCAAACTTATGACCCTATCCATGCGCATCGCAAGGTCATGGTTATGCGTTGCAATCAACGCCGACAGTCCGGTGTTGCGCACCAGATCCATCAGCACGCCAAAAACGGCTTCCGACGTCTCCGGATCAAGATTACCTGTTGGCTCATCCGCCAACAAAAGTCGCGGCTTATTCGCGAGCGCCCGGCAAAGCGCCACCCTCTGCTGCTCGCCACCCGAAAGTTCCGCCGGGCGGTGGTCGCCGCGATGATCCAGCCCAACCGTCGCCAGCAATTCACTCGCCCGCGCCATCGCCTCCGCCTTCGCCACACCAGCCCCGCGCTGGGGCAAAGCAATGTTCTCAGCTGCCGAAAACTCCGGCAACAGATGATGGAACTGATAGACGAACCCGATCTCATCGCGCCGCGCGGCAGTGCGCTCTCGATCATTGGCACGGCTCAGATCCGAGCCTGCGATTTCCACCTGCCCAACACTTGGGCTTTCCAACAAACCGGCAATATGTAGCAAAGTCGATTTCCCTGCGCCACTTGGCGCAATCAGCGCCGCCACTTCGCCCGGCGGCAGCTCCAAATCGACGCCATTCAGCACATCAACCTGATTGCTCGCGCCCGCGTTGTAAGTCTTGGTGACCCCCGTCAGTTTCAGAATTGCCTCACTCATACCGAAGCGCCTCCACCGGGTTCAGTCGGGCGGCATTGCGCGCCGGAATGAGCGTGATTGCAAAGCTCAGTACCAGCGCCATCGTCATGGCCGAAACCACATCCTGCCAGCGCAAGCGCGCCGGAATTTCCGTGAGCATACGAATGGTCGGATCCCAAACCGAGCCACCGGAAATCCATTCCACAATGCCTTGGATCGACTGGATATTGAGCGCAAAAGCACAGCCCAAAATCACCCCCAGCAGCGTGCCGACAACGCCAATCATCGAGCCACAGATGAAGAAAACCCGCATGATCGCGCCTTGTGACAGCCCCATCGTGCGCAAAATTCCAATGTCGCGCCCCTTGTTCTTCACCAGCATTACAAGGCCCGAGATAATGTTCAGCGCAGCGATGAGCACCACGAGGCTCAGGATAATGAACATCACCCTCCGCTCAACATCGAGCGCCGAGAGGATCGCGCCCTGCGACTGCTTCCAGTTCCAAAGCACCGCGTTGTTGCCCAGAATGTCGTAAAACGGCTGCTCAAACTGCTCGACCTCATCGGCATTGTTGACCAAAACCTCAATCTCGTCCGCCGCGCCCTCACGGTTAAAGTAAACCTGCGCCTCTTCCAGCGGCAGATAGACCCGCGTGCGGTCAATATCAAAGCGACCTACATTGAAGATATAGACCACCTCATACTCATTGATCCGTGGCAGCGTGCCCCCAAAGGGCGAGGCGACGCCATTGGGCGAAATGAGCTGGATGATATCGCCAAGCTGCACGCCCAGTTCACGGGCAACACCGCCCCCCATCGCAATACCTTCGCCAAGGCGCGCCAGATCGCCCACGCCGCTTTCCGGCTCCGCGACCAGTGGCAGGCTTTGGATGTCTTCCAAGCGCTGGCCGTAAACCTCAACACCTGCGTTGCGGCTCTCTGAGGAGGCCATAACCTGCCCACGAATAAGCGGGGCTGCGCGGATCACGCCCGGAATATCCTCAATCGCATTGGTGATAGGATCGAAATCCTGAATAAGCCGCGTGCGCTGACCGTCTTCGGTGGTATAAAACTGCGAATAGACCGTGATATGCGCATTCGCCCCCAAAATGCGATCCGTAAATTCCTCGCGAAACCCAATCATCACTGCTTGCACCACGATCAAGGTCGCCACGCCCAGCATCACGCCGATCAGCGCATACCACGCGATCACCGAAATCCCGCCCTCCTTGCGCCGTGCGCGCAAATAGCGCCACGCAATCGACCATTCCAGCGCATTAAAAGCTCGCATCAAACCATCCCTTTACGTCTGCGAGCGAAAAGCCGGCCAAACGCTGTAAACCCAAAAAATCCCACCACAAACCCTCCGAATGCGAAGGCAAATCCTTCCACGGTGACCGGCAATGCTGGCCGGAAATCGTCATAAGTTGCCGCTGCAATCTCTGTGTCAAACGCCCCATATGCAAGCGCCAATCGGCCCGCCGCCCGTTCTTGACGCAACAATGTCAGCGAGGCCGCAAGCCGTTCATGCCGCTCGATCGTGCGGCGCATATCCTCGCCACGCAAATCGAGAAAAGTACCGCCCTGTAGCTCGTCTAGAGCCGAGGCGCGCGTCAGCCCTGCAGATTGCGCTGAACGATCAAAATCCGCAACCACTTGCCCAAGCGCATCCACCGCGCCGCCCAATCGCTGCACGTATTGCTGCGAAAACTCAGGAAACTGCGCCATGCCAGCGCCCCCGGCAAGTCCGGCCACAACTGCCAAACTGCGCGCAATCATGGCCTTAGATGCCTGCG
>CAZQMR010000027.1:5391-9632 GCA_964594465.1 uncultured Rhodobacterales bacterium | reverse complement strand
GCAAGTCCGGCCACAACTGCCAAACTGCGCGCAATCATGGCCTTAGATGCCTGCGAAAATCTCAGTGCAGCGCGCTAGAGCCGCCTCAGGTGCCATCTCTTCGCTCTCGCCTGTTGATCGGCTCGTCAGCTCAACAACACCGTTCTTCAAGCCACGCGGCCCCACCGTGATCCGCCAAGGGCAGCCCACCAGATCCATGGTTGCAAACTTGGCACCGGCCCGCTCTTCGCGGTCATCGTAGAGCGGGTCGCAATTGGAGCTGGCAAGGTTCTTGTAAAGGTCCTCGCACAGCGCATCACAACTCGCATCGCCTTGTTTAAGATTGACAATGCCAACGCGAAACGGCGCCACAGCCTCAGGCCATTTGATGCCATTCTCATCATGAAACGCCTCAATGAGTGCGCCGACTAGCCGCGACACCCCGATCCCATGGCTGCCCATATGAACCGGCACGCGATTGCCTTCGCTGTCAGCCACCAAAGCCCCTAGCGCCTCGGTATATTTGGTCCCAAAGTAGAATATTTGCCCCACTTCAATGGCGCGGCTCACCTTCTGACGCTCGGCTGGCACCTTAGCCCATTCCGCCTCGTCATGGGTTTCATCCGTGCGCGCGTAAGGTGTGGTCCATTCCTCGTTGATCGCCTGACACTGATCTACGCTGTCATAATCAACCGCCCGATCACCGAGCTTCAGATCAAGGATTGCACTGTCATAGAAAACCTCGCTCTCGCCCGTATCGGCCAGCACGAGGAATTCATGCGTATTTTCGCCACCAATTGGGCCACTATCCGCACGCATCGGAATCGCCTTAAGGCCCATCCGCTCGTAGGTTTTTAGATAGGTGACCATATGGCGGTTATACGCATGCAGCGCCGTCTCCTTATCCAGATCGAAGTTATACCCGTCCTTCATCAGAAACTCGCGCCCGCGCATCACGCCAAAGCGCGGGCGGATCTCATCGCGGAATTTCCACTGGATGTGATAAAGCGTCATCGGCAGGGCTTTGTACGATGTGACATGGCTGCGGAAAATATCCGTGATCACCTCTTCATTGGTGGGCCCATACAGCATATCGCGACCATGCCGGTCCTTAATGCGCAGCATTTCCTCGCCGTAATCATCATAGCGCCCACTCTCGTGCCACAGATCGGCAGATTGAATCGTGGGCATCAAAAGCGGCATATGCCCGGCGGCCTGCTGCTCTTGGTGCACAATGTCCTCAATACGCCGCAGCACTTTGTAGCCAAGCGGCAACCAGGAATAGATGCCGGCACTTGTTTGCTTCATCATGCCGGCCCGTAGCATCAGCCGGTGCGACGCAATCTGCGCATCAGAAGGCGTTTCTTTCAAGACGGGCAGGAAATAGCGGGACAGACGCATTTTTTTGGCCTTTTAAGCAGCAAAACTTGTTTCAAGTCGGGTTTAGGCCAAGTGTTCAGTCACCGCAACGCCGAGATGCATATGGCCTTTGCAAATTTGAGGACAAAAACCATTTGATTTGCGGCAAGATTGTGGCCTAAACTGAGCGCGACACAAAGCTCAGACCCGGATCATCCCTCCAAGGTATCACCGGGACCGAGAATTAAAGCGGCTCTCACCTGCAGAGCCGCTTTTTCTTTTCCAAGAGCGCCCAACCCCAAATTTCGCATTACCAATGCCCTGCCACGCTGCGCGTTCTGGGGGACATCTTGATAGGAGTTCCCTCAGATCAAAGCTCAGACGCTTTGGTTAATTTTGCGAGAAAACCCTGCGTAAACTATTGTAATTGCGATGTAAATCAACACATTGCTTCCGTTACTTCTCTAGAGAAGTAACGGAAAGGGCGTCAAGAATTTCAGACCTCATCCACACTCAACCGCCCCTCCAGCCCGTGGGACGACGCAAGTGACTGCAATCGACGTTCTACCACCTCACCGGCATGCATCGCAGCATCGCTCTTAAGGTGCAGTTCCAACTGTCCAGATGTCACAACCAGACGCGCTTGAGCCAATACCGCTGTTGCATCGCCTGAAATCATCGACCCAAGCCGCAATGCCCGACCAAGCGCCTGAGCTTTGGCGCGAGCCTCCTCGTCCAGCTCTTCGCTGAGGCGCAAAATCATCTCATTTGGCATGCCCGATTTATAGCGCTGGGTCAGCGCCAGCCCCAAAAAAATGCGGTCCTCGTGGGTCATGCTGCCAAGATTGGCCCGCGTCACGGTCTCAAAACACACCTCAGCCCGGTAATCAGGATGCGCACGCCAGGCCACATCATGGAGCAGCGCCGCAGCCCTCACCAAACGCCGCTCACTCTTGCAAGCATTCGCGTAAAGCGGCTTGATCCACTCATAAAGTGCTGCCCCAAAGCCGGGAAACCGCGCCGCTGATCGCTCCATATGCTCCGCCGCCTCAATCAATGGATCAAGCGCGCGCAGCTCTGGCGCCATCTGATCATACAGCAACCCCTCGCGCAGACCATAACTCGAAATCACTAGCTCAGACGGCTCCAGCGCCTCAATCAATGGGCGCAGAACCGTCGCGGCCAGCGGCACCAGATCCAGTCGCGCTTTTGAGACATTTGGCGTCACGTCCCGAAGGCTCGTCGCATGCTGCCGCGCCACCCAATCCGCCGTTTTCAAGCATGCATCCGGGGTCATCGTGTAATACTGAAGAATATGCAGCGGATGTGCTGTGCGGACCATATCAATCCGCCCAATCGCACGCCAAGACCCGCCAATCAGATAGAGCCTGCGCCCCGGTTTGGGAAACGTCTCGCGCAGCGCGCCCATGCTGCGCCCAATCGTCTTGCTCCGCTCCTCTTGGGTCATACCCCCAAGCGCCAATGGCGCGAGCGCTGTGGTCATGCCCGCCTTCACCTGCCCCTTGGAAATCCGCGCAACCTCCATGGACGAGCCACCAATATCGCAGATCAATCCCCGCGCATTCGGATTACCTAGCAAAACGCCTTGGGCTGCCAATCGCGCCTCGTCCTCGCCAGTGATCACCTCAAGATACAGCCCAGTTTCAGCCGCCACCTCCTCTACAAAATCCGGCCCGTCATCGGCTTCTCGCACCGCAGCCGTGGCAACCGCGCGCACATGGCTCAGCTCCATCTGTTGGGTAAGGATCATAAAGCGCCTGAGCGCCGAGAGCGCGCGTTTGCGCCCCTCAGGATGCAAGCGCCCGGTTTCGCGCACACCACGCCCAAGCCCCGCCAGCACTTTTTCGTTGTAAAAATAGGCCGGCGCGCGCGCGGCCCCATCAAACACCACCAGCCGGACCGAGTTGGATCCCACATCAATCACACCAATCCGTGCCAAATCCTTAAGCGATCTGGCCCGGGGCGGGTCTTGGGGGTCGTGCTCGTGTCTCTCGGCCATATCCGGCTCTGGTTGCTTTTTTCGAGTATCGCCGCCCAGCGGGCCTTGGTCAATAATTTGCCGATGATCCCTGCAAAGGCTTTTCAAAGCGCTTCAAAAGTGAGAACATAACGCGAACAAAATCGAGTCGCACGCCTATGTCCGCAACCCTACTCACCCGCAAACCCTACCGCCAGCGCGAGGCCCCGGCCCTGACGCTGACCGAACCGCTCAGCCTCGCCCATGGTCGCAGCCACGAGCTATGCGGCCCCGCGCGTCACACTCTTGCAGTGATGCTGGCCAGCCGGATCAGCGGTCCGGTGCTCTGGATCCGCCCCGCATGGCGCACTGAACGGCTCCACGGCGATGGCGCGGCAGCCTATCTCAATCCGGGCCGCTTGGTCTTTGCCAATGCGCCGCGCCCGCTCGATATGCTCTGGTGCATGGAAGAGGCCCTGCGCTCCGGCGCCGCCCCATTGGTTATCGCTGAACTCGAAGATCCGCCCGGCCTCACCCCAATCCGCCGCCTGCATCTGGCCGCCGAGAGCGCGCCCAGCAAACCCGCCCCCATCGCGCTTATTCTGACAGCAGGAGACGGCGGCGCCCAAGGCGTCGAAAGCCGCTGGCACCTCGCGCCCGACCACGCAGACAGCCAAAACCGCTGGACCCTCAGCCGCCTGCGCGCCCGCATGTCCCCCCCCGCAAGCTGGGTCATGACTTGGATGTCTGAGGGCAGCGTCCGCCTCGCGCCCACGCGGTTTGGGTGAAGAGCGACAACACAATAAACTGCCCCAAGCCGGTCGAGCGCCTGCCCGGGGGATGGCGCAGCAAACTCAGAGTAATGCACTTTATCCATCAAAATCCGAATAAAGCCCCAGCCTCTTCCTGACGTCACCCAAGCGCC
>CAZQMR010000027.1:0-5291 GCA_964594465.1 uncultured Rhodobacterales bacterium | reverse complement strand
CCAAATTTACGACGTTAACCTGTTAATATTTCACCACCTTTTAAAATAATTTTACACAAACTACACAGGGCTCGAGTAGTTTGTGGAGTGTGTAAAATGTTTAAGAGTATCCCGGCCCGTTTGCCGATTGTGTGTGTCCTCATTCTGCTTGGAATGTTGCTCGCCAGCCCAACTGTTGCTCAAGCTGGCGAGCAACCAAATTATCGCCCTTATCTTACGTTCAATCTTGCGTCCCGCCACATCGGCACCGAGTTCAAATTTAACGAGCGCAACCCCGGCATCGGCTTTGGCATCGCTTTCGCCTTCGCCAACGGCGCCGAACTGTCCCCTGAATTCGGCCTCTATAAGAACAGCTTTCACAAGCGCTCTGTTTATGCCGCCGTCACCTACGACATGCCTGTGGCCGACCTCAGCCCCAAAACCCAACTCCGCCTCGGTGGCTTTGCCGGTCTCGTGCACTACCCCGGCGACACCCAGAAATTCCGCGACGGTGGCGCGATCATGGTAGGTGACGCTGTCATGCTGGCTGGCATCTCAGCCACATTGCGCCAAAACGACCGCGTCGATTACCGTGTGCGCATCATGCCCGGCGGATCAGCAGCCAAAGTTCTCATGACATTGCAGATGGGCATTCGATTTTAATACCGCTGGACAGCAGCCTTAAGCCCTCGCACATTTGGCCCAACGCCAATCTGCGAGGGCTTTTTCATGATCAGAGACGCCAAACCAAGTGACGCCCAAGCCATTTGCGACATCTGGAATCCGATCATCCGCGACACCGCGATCACCTTCACCACCACACCCAAAACACTCACGGACATAAGCGCCCAAATCTCAGAGCGTCCGTTTTTCGTCCTCGAGCTTGGCGACCAGATCGCAGGTTTCGCAACCTACGCCCCGTTTCGCAGCGGCCCCGGATACCTGCGCACAATGGAACACTCCATCATGATGGCCGAGGGATTTCGCGGCGCAGGCCAAGCCGCGCCTTTGATGGACCAGCTCAAAACTCACGCAAAATCCCAAGATATTCAGTCCCTCATCGCAGGCATGGCCGCCCAAAACACCCCCGCCATCACCTTTCACACCAAGCACGGCTTCCAAAAAGTCGCTCACATTCCAAAAGCGGGGTGGAAATTTGACACATGGCATGACTTAATATTGATGCAGTACACTTTTTCATAACGTGTTTATTCACTACCCCAGCCCGTAAAGGCTCGCTAAGTCACCATCCATGTCACTCTGGGACCGAATAAGAGAAGCGCTCGCCGCTCTTGCCAATGGCGAGAGCCTGTCGGATGTGTTCGCACGCCTGACCTCCCCGCCGGAGCAATCCGTCGGCTTTGCCATCGCCGTAATCGGGCTTGGCGCGAAAATGGCTAAGGCTGACGGGCTGGTCACCCGCGACGAGGTCACTGTGTTTCGCCAGATTTTCACCATCCCCGAGGCAGAAGAAGCCAACGCCGCCCGCGTCTTCAACCTTGCGCGTCAGGATGCCGCCGGGTTCGAGACCTATGCCACCAAGATCGCTGCAATGTTTGGCAAGGGCCATGACGTGCTCGACGATCTGGTCGAAAGCCTGTTCCACATCGCAATTGCAGACGGCGAATATCACGCCAATGAAAATCAGTTCATCAAGCAAGTCGCAGAGATTTTCGGCATCAACGAGCGCCGATTTCGCGCCATCCGCGCCCGCTTCGTGCCCGATGCGCCGCGTGACCCCTATGACGTGCTTGGCGTTGACGCGGATATGCCGCTTGATGACATCCGCAAAGTCTGGCGCCGCCTCGTGCGCGAAACCCATCCCGATCAAATGATCGCCCGCGGGTTGCCCGCGGAAGCGATCGAGCTGGAAACCAAGCGGCTTATCGACATCAATGCAGCTTGGGATCAGATCGAGGCAGAACATGGCTGACCCCGCCAAGCTGCGGTTCGCCACCTACAATGTGGAATGGTTCGCCTCTCTCTTTGATGAAAACAACCGCCTGATCCATGACAAAAGCTGGTCCGGGCGGCGTGATGTGACCAAAACCCAGCAAATCAAAGCGCTCGCCAAAGTTTTTCGTCGTCTCGAAGCTGATTTTATCATGGTGGTCGAGGCCCCCGACACAAATCCCCCCCGCAACAGCGCCACCGCCCTTGAGGCCTTCGCCGCCTATGCCAGTCTGCGCACCACGAAAGCCGTCAGTGGTTTTCAAAGCGACACGCAGCAGGAAATCACAGCACTCTACGATCCAAACCTTTTTGAGATAAAGCACGACCCGCAAGGCATCGTCTGCGATGGATCAAGCAATGACCCAGCCCCGCGTTTTGATAGCGTTTACTGTCGCGATGTCGATGTGGACGGTCAGCCCGAGAAACACGTGTTCTCAAAACCTCCGCTTGAACTGGCCATACTGCATAAGGGCAGCGGCACCACCCTGCGCGCCATCGGTGTTCACGCCAAATCAAAGGCCCCGCATGGCGCCAAAAACCGCAAGGACGAAGTGCGCATTTCCATCGCCAACCGCCAAAAACAACTGGCGCAATGCGTTTGGATCAGAGGCCGTATTGAACAGCATTTAGCTGCCGGAGATGACTTGCTGGTGATGGGCGACCTCAATGACGGGCCGGGTCTAGACGAATACGAGAAACTCTTTGGCCGCTCCGGGGTTGAGGTTGTTCTGGGCGATCCAAAAGACCCGCAAACCTTGCTGGTGGAGCCACACGCACAGACCCGGCTCAATCCGCGCGACAGCGAGGCCCCCTCGACCGCACGGTTTTACAAGCATCACAAAAAACGCTACCTGAATGCACTTTTGGACTACGTGATGGCCTCACCGATGCTGGCCGCGCGCGCAGATCCAGACTGGATCATTTGGCATCCGTTCGATAATCCGACCTGCTTTTCGAACAAGCCGCTGCGTCGCGCCCTGCTGCGTGCCTCCGACCACTTTCCAGTTACGCTGGATGTGTCATTAGAGCGGCTTTGATCTCAGCCACATCAATCCGGTATTCATCAACTTTGCGATAAAGCGTAGACCGCCCAATCCCCAGTTTTCGTGCTGCCTCGGTCACCCGCCCGCGGCAAAGGCGGATTGCACGTTCAATCGCCCATGCCTCAAGCTCGGCAATAGAGAGGATTACGGTATCATCTTCAGGCGCTGGATAGCCTGAAATACTGCTCATTTCAGTCATTGGTTCTGCTCAATCCCAGTTTGGACCCAGATCGGGAATGCTTGCAAACTGTCTGAGAAAACCTAAATCTTGGTTTGATCAAACCGGGAATCTGCTTCGAATTGGAGAGAAATTGAAAGCACTTGCCCTCACCCTATCGCTTGGCCTTGTCGCCGCACCCATGGCTCAAGCCACAGAACCAGCCACGACAAATGACAATCCAATCATGCGCTTGCTGGATCTGATCCTGCCCGATGAGCTTGAAAACTTGCGTAAATTCGGCACGCCCGATCAATACGAAATGCCCGAAATTTTACCAAACGGCGACATTCTGATCCGCCGCAAACCCCAGCCACTACCCCCACCCCGCGAAGGCGAGATTGACCTCTGAACGCCCCTCGCCTAAGAGGCGCCAAGCCTCTTTGATCCCCTCTGCCGACAGGATATCTGATGACCCTTTTCCCACTCCGCCCGCTCCCAACTCCGACCTTTGATGCACAAACGGACGGCGGCGACGCATTCGGCGATCTCCCCAGCTGGGATTTGAGCGACCTTTATCAAGGTCAGGATGCGTCAGAGCTGAAAGCCGACCTCGCCTTTCTGGAAAAGGAATGTCAGGCCTTTGCAGAGGATTACCAAGGTAAGCTTGCCGATCTGGATGCCGCTGGCTTTTTGAACTGCATTGAGCGCAACGAGAAAATCCAGACCAAAGCCGGGCGCATCATGTCCTATGCGGGCCTGCGTTACTACCAAAACACCACCGATGCAGACCGGGCCAAATTCATGTCCGATATGCAGTCCCAAATCACTAACATCTCCACCCCAACCGTATTCTTCTCGCTCGAAGTGAACCGCATCGACGACCAGAAAATGTCCAAAATGATCGCTGAGAGCGAAGGCCTCGCCCGCTACAAACCGATCATCGACAATTTACGCAAGATGAAGCCCTACCAGCTTTCTGACGAGTTGGAGCAATTCCTGCACGATCAATCCGTTGTTGGGGCCGCTGCCTGGAACCGCCTGTTTGACGAAACCATGGCTGGCCTGAAATTCGACGTGGATGGCGAGGAGATGCAGCTCGAAGCCACACTCGATCTTCTGACCGACACCGATCGCGCGCGCCGCGAAGCCGCCGCCAAAGCGCTGGCGGCGACCTTTGGCGCCAACCTGCCGCTCTTCGCACGCATCACCAACACGCTAGCCAAGGAAAAAGAGGTCGAGGACCGCTGGCGCAACATGCCAACGCCTCAGTTTGGGCGTCACCTCTCCAACGATGTCGAGCCCGAAGTGGTCGAGGCTCTGCGCAACGCCGTCGTGGCCGCCTATCCCAAGCTCTCGCACCGCTATTACGCGCTCAAAGCCAAATGGATGGGCCTTGAGACGATGGAAGTCTGGGACCGCAACGCGCCGCTGCCCGATAATGACGACACCAAAGTCGGTTGGGCCGAGGCGCGCAAAACGGTGGAAGACGCCTACGCCGCCTTTGATCCGCGCATGGCCGAGCTGGCCCAGCCCTTCTTTGACAAAGGCTGGATTGATGCAGGCGTCAAACCGGGCAAAGCACCGGGGGCTTTCGCGCACCCAACCGTCACCGAAGTGCATCCTTACGTAATGCTGAACTACCTAGGCAAACCGCGCGACGTGATGACATTGGCGCATGAATTGGGCCACGGCGTCCACCAAGTTCTGGCTGCGGATCAAGGCGAATTCCTCTCCTCCACCCCGCTAACCTTGGCCGAAACCGCCAGCGTCTTTGGCGAAATGCTGACCTTCCGCAAGCTTCTGGATGAAGCCCCAGACCAAAAGACCCGCAAAGTGCTTCTGGCCGGCAAGGTAGAGGACATGATCAACACTGTGGTGCGCCAAATCGCGTTCTACGATTTTGAGTGCAAACTCCACGCAGCCCGCGGCGAGGGCGAGCTGACACCGGATCAAATCGGTGAACTATGGATGTCCGTGCAAGCCGAAAGCCTCGGCCCCGTGTTCAACTTCATGGACGGCTACGAGAATTTTTGGACCTATATCCCCCACTTCATCCACTCGCCGTTTTACGTCTACGCCTATGCCTTTGGCGACGGCCTCGTGAACGCGCTTTATGCGGTCTATGAAGAAGGCGATCCGGGCTTTCAGGAGAAGTA
>CAZQMR010000026.1:7525-26584 GCA_964594465.1 uncultured Rhodobacterales bacterium | reverse complement strand
GCGCAGCCAAGGGCGTAAAGCGCAGTGATGCGAAGCCAGTGCGCGTCGTATTCGGCGCGATCTTCGCCGTCGGGATTGGCGCGGGCGAGCATGATGACCCCTAGGAACACGATCAGGCCGGCACCGATTTGACCTATCGCATAGGGCTCGCCAGCCAGTGCGTTGATCGCGATCAGGATGACCGCAAAGCTTGAGGCTGCGGGGGAGGCGACTGTGACGGGGCCGCGCGCCAAGGCTTTGTATAAGAACACCAAAGCGACGATGTTGAGAAAACCGGATATGGCGGAAACGCCCCAAGCGTATGGGTGCCAAGGCGGCCAATCGCCGGTTGCAGCCATCCAGACCAACAGGGTCGAGAGCGAGGTGGCCATGATTAGGAACAGCAAAAGCGGCATGGTCACGCGCTGGGCAGTGACCCGTGCGACGCAATCTGAAACGCCGATTAGCACGGCACCTAACAATCCCCAGAGAACACCGATCACTGCTGGTACACACGCTCGCCGATGCGATCTTGAGGGCTAGAGTAGACCCACCCAACGGCCCGTGAACCGGGGCTGACCTCGACGTTTCGAATTCCTGGGCGCACGGATTTCACGTCATAGGCCGCCTCACGGCCTTTTATAGGGCGGCCGAGCGCATCAAGCTCGGTTACGATATCCCCGTTTCTGGAATACCGGGTGCGCTGTTTGCGCACAATGCGGTGCCAACCTTCCAGTTGGCCATCGCGGTAAATGAATTGATCCTTCCAGTCTCGTTGAAATGTCAGCCGGGGATCCGCATAGGTCTTTTTCTTGGTTCGATCCGCAAAATCGACCGAAAGTAACCGACCGTCTTCGTCATGGATGCGGGTCTCTTTGGGGGAGAAATACAAGGAGAAAACGGCCGGGCTGGACCAAATCGCCTCGTTTTTGGCGAACACGCCGATATCCACACGGGAGGTTGTCTCCCCCTCTGCCGTTGTAAATGGATCATGCCACTGGACTTTGAGTGCGACTTGCTGATGTTTGTCATCCAGGGGGTTGATCGAAATGAGGTTTGGATCACCGGCCAAGATTCGCCACTCAAATTCGTGTTCACCACCCCGCTCCGTCAGTGCACGCAGTCGGTAATTTCGGATGCCAAACATGCCATAAGCCCGCCGTGCGATGCTGGTGGGGGTTGTGTAAATGGCTTCGCTGATGAGTGGTGCAAAGACGTTCTGTGCTGGGGTCAGTTTGGGCTCCGCTTCAACACGCAGCAACACGCGCGGCGGAATTGTGTTGAGCGTGACAGATTGCGCCAGCTTGATCACCTTCATGAAATCAATCTGATCGCCCTTGAGCGCGCTGCGATGTCCAAAGTCGCTCAACGGGTTTTCGCTGCCCGGCACCGAGCGGCGCAAGATACTCGCGACAACCGGAGAGATCATATTGCGCTTTTTCAGTTCGGCTTTGACCTCAGGTCGAAAGGCTGCGAGTGCAAGGGCAATGCCCTTCATTGGCAACCTGTCCGAACCCGAACGACCCTCCGATACGATCTGATCGGCGAAATACCCCGGAAAGTAGTCGTAGCCTGCCTCAAAATCCCTGACTTCGGGATAGACATAAATTTGATTGGCGCGATGCTGTGTAAAGAGGCGCTGCGCCGCGCCGGGCTGGGTCATGGCCCAACGGACAAGAGACCGAGAAAAGGGTCGTTGTTTGTAGGCTGTCGAGGAGTTACCAAAAACAATCGCGTCCGCAATCACGCGCAAATTAAGCCCGCGCGAGAGTTTATAGATTGCGTCGATGCCTTCAGCATAGGTCATCTTGGTGACTTGCGGGAATTCTTTGAGCTTGAAATTGGAGTGACCGTTGTCGCGGTTTTCATAGATATCGCCGTGATTTCCTGCCGCCAGCCCCCGCGCGTGAAGCCGGTTGATGCGGCTGGCCCAAGGCTCTTTCGCCGTGGCGACACTCCGTGAAAAGGGGCGTTTGGGAAAGGACGTGCGGATCAGCAGCATGTCAGAGTTTGGCAAATAGTCGACATTTGCCTCTCGGATGACCAGTTGATTTGCTTTTGCTTTGGCAGGTTCGGCAGGCGAAAAGATGACTTCAGGTCCGGGGTCGCCAGCTTTGGCGAGCAGGACTTGCACGCGCTCGGACGCCATCACTTGCGCCAAGGCCGGTTGGTCTGCGAATTTGGAGAAGTGCTTGAAGCCGAGCTTTGCTGCGTCCTCCAGACCTGCGATTGCGTCTTGCGTCTTTCCTGTAACAGCTAGCAGGATCGCCCGGTTTGCATGGACACGCGCAACGCGCGGATAGCGTTTGATCAGCAGGTCAAAGGCTTTGATTGCAGCCGCGGGATCGCCGCGCTGAACAATTGCACTGGCAGATCGTTCGGCTGCTACGAAGTCCTGCATCTCAAAGGGGGAGAGGCCATGCCAGCGCCGCTCTTCCGCTTGCGCAAAGGCGGCGCTGCACAACAAGGTGCAGATTGTGGCGACCCGCCAAAACATCAGTCAATCAGCCCGATGCGGCGGCGAATATCCTCGTCGCGAAGGGAGATTTCCTGCCCGTCGAATTCGTCAGCCACATCCGGCTCGCACATCCAAGTCACAGCCTTGGCTGGCCATTCCGCAGGGATATGCACGGATGGATCAAGCTGACTGACCGGATTGATGCCGCTGGCCTTAATGATCACCTGCATTTCCGTGGCAACTGTGCCTGGTGACAGGCCAATCGCGCGGATGCCGCTACCGGCGTTTTCCTTGTGAACGGCGCGTGTCAGCATGTTGATCGCGGCCTTGGACACGCAATACTGCCCCCAGCCTTCCATGGGCGCATGGGCGGCACCGGATGAGACGGTCACGATCACACCACCACCGCGCTTGCGCATTTCGGGCATGGCCGCATGGATGCCGTTGAAGACACCGTTGATATTGATGGCCATGACTTGCGCGAAATCCGCCGGGTCCAGTGTTTCGAGGTGGCGGATGGGACCGAGAATGCCGGCGTTGTTCAGCAGGTAATCCAGCCCACCGAATTCGGACACTGCTTTGCCAACCGCCCCGCGCATAAGTGCGGCATCTGCGACGTCACCCGCAACCGCCACGCCACCGATCTCGCTCGCAATGGCTTCAATCTCAGCGCTTGAGCGGGCCACCAGCACGACCTTGGCGCCTTGGGCTGCAAACTGACGCGCGGCGGCGGCACCAATGCCACGGCTAGCGCCTGTGACGAGGGCAGTTTTTCCGGTCATATCCATCATGGTTCAAGTCTCCGGTTGTTGATCGTCATAGCTGCCTTCTATCTGTGCGCGGACATAATCGGCAAAGAGAAGCGGCTCGAATTGCGGCTCTCCACAGCAGGCAAGCGGTGCGATCTGAGTGTTCATGTGAGGGTCATAGAAGAACGGGACGGAGTAGCGCTCGCGTCCTGTGCGATTGATAACACGGTGCGGGGTGGCCAGCAACCGACCGTTGGACCAGCGCCGCGCCATCTCGCCGGTGTTGAGCACAAATGCCCCCGGTTTATAAGGCACATCCAGCCAGTCGCCGTCAGCGCTTTGCACCTGCAAGCCGCCGACCGCATCTTGCGCGAGCAAAGTGATGAAGCCGAAATCGGTGTGGGGTGCGGAGCCGAACTCGTCCTCAGGGGCATCGGGCTCTGAACTCGGGTAGTGGAGCATCCTCAGCCATGTGGTGGCCGGGTCAAAATGCTGTGTCAGCGCGCCTTGCTCGGCCCCAAGGGCTTGCTCGAATAGGCCGGTCAGGCCCGCCCCTAGTTCGCCCATCGCTGCCGCGTACATCTGCACGCAGCGGCGAAAGCCGAACAGGTCCGGCCATTGGTTCGGTCCGCTAAGATACTCGCCCTCATGGGGCGGCAGGTCATGACGCATGGCCATGAAGCTTTCGGAGCGGTTGGGTTTGGTCGCAGCCCCCAGTTCGCTGACGCGATCCGTGGATGCCTCCATCGGGATATAGCCGCGATGGTTCTCATCGCGGACGATCTCCATCTTTTTATCCAGCGGCAGCGCGTGAAACGCCCGGCTCATCTGGAAAATCGCAATGGAATGGGCTTGGGCTACGCCATGCCCGGTCACATAGGCAAAGCCAGTCGTGGAATAGACCTCAAACAGCTGCTCGGCCAGTTCGCGCCATGCGCGGCGACCGGGGTCGCGCAGGGCTGTTAGGTTCAGTTCTGGTATCATTGGGTTAGCCTGCAGCCTTCTACCGTGATGCGGTGCATCAAACGACGATGTCCTGCGTAATCGTTGATCGCCTTGTGCCATGTCGCGCGGTTGTCCCACATCGTGACCGTGCCGGGGCGATAGCTGACGCGGCAATGGAAGTCGGGCTTGGCGCAATGCTCGTAGAGGTAGTTGAGGATTGAGGCGCTTTCCTCTTCGCTCCAGCCATCAATATGGGTGGTGAAATCTGGGTTCACATAGATGCCTTTGCGCCCCGACAACGGATGAGTGATCACGACCGGGTGCAGCGCGTCTTGGGTGGCCAGATCAGCGTTTTCAATGCGCCCGCTTTTGGAGCTTTCGCTATTGGCCACCACTGCGCCAAAGGCATGGCGCGAAGAATGCCACGCGCTAAGCCCGTCGATCATCGCTGCGAACGCAGGCGAGAGGGCTTCATAGGCGGCTGACATGGATGCAAATACAGTATCGCCACCCACAGGCGGCGTTTCAATCGCGTGCAGGATCGAGCACATAGCAGGTTCCGTGTCATAGGAATGATCCGTATGCCAGCGCTCGCCAATCGCCTGCGCTTGATCGGCCTCTTTGAGCACAAGCGCGACCTTGGGATGCGTCTCATGCTTCTTGAAAAAGCGGTTCACATTAATCGGGCCAAAGCGCTCGGCAAAAGCGATTTGATCGTCCGGTGTCAGTTCTTGATCGCGTATCGTCAGCACGGAGTAATCCGTGAAGGCTTGGCGCACGACCTCAAAATCTGCGTCTTTCCTGATGTCTGCGCCAAGAATTTCCGCACCCAGCCGTGGCGTGATTGGCCTAACTTCGATCATCGCAATTCCTCCCAGACAATAGCCAAGATCATAGCTTTGAAGCCAAGCACACTCCGTCCTGATTTGCCAATTCAAACTTTGCTGATCGGGTTAATCGTTGTCAGGGCAAACATGATTGAGCAGGCAGTTCTCGGCCTCGGCCATTTCCGGGCTGCCAATGGGCAAGTCTTTATAAGCAGCATGGGCCATGGGTTGGCTCAAGCAAATGGCATTCGCAGCCTCTCGCGTGCGATCAACACCAAGCGGCAAAATCAACGGCACACCGAACTGAACCAATTCATCAAATAAGCTGCCGGGAACGACTTCAGCACGCATCGAATCCAACATGTCAGCATAGGTGGCAGCAAGAGATGGCTGAGACATGTAGGCGATGTTCCCGGCCATCGTTATACTTGCAAAGGCCAGGAGCCCGCAAAAGCCCTTGTGCTGCTCGTCTGGATCAAACATTGGCGCGATCATTGTCTCAAATTGCTGAATCTGGGCTTCAGTCATCTCCCCGTCAACAACGTCGCCAAAGGCTGAATTGAAGTCCCGAATGGCATTGCCTAGGTCTGAGGCTGAATCGCTTTGCGCAAAGCAGGTTTCAGCGGTTAGGAGAGTTGATAAGAGCAATGCCAAGAGACGGATCATGCCTTATCAAATCCTACGAAACGGGTCGCGTTGGCAACAGGGCGACGGCGAGAGACAACATCATTGGCGACAAAGCTCTTATCGGGCCAGCCGAGTGCGACGCAGGTCAGGATAACCTGATCATCTGGGATTTGGGCATGCTCGCGCACCACAGGGGATTGCATAATACCTTGCCCATTGATCACGGCGCCAAGCCCCTTTGACCAAGCCGCCAGCACCAGCCCATAGGTTACAGCGCCCAAATCGAAATGTGCGATTGTGTTGCCGTGGAGCGAACGATCATAACACATCACGATCGACACTGGCGCATCGAACTGGCGAAAACCGCGCATCACCCAGTCCTGACGCTTTTCCTTGTCGTGGCGCTCAATCCCCATCGCCTCAAAAAGCTGCACGGCGATTTCAATCTGACGGTCCCGATGCACGCCGTCATAGGCGGAGTAATCCCCGATTTCCCGCACGACCGGCTCCCCCGCGAGCATCCTTTCGGAATTGCCCATGCGCACCTTTTCCAGCGGCTCGCCCGTCAGAACATGCAGATGCCACGGTTGGGTGTTCATCGACGAGGGCGCGCGATTGGCCAGCGCGATGATCTCCTCCAGCAAAGCTTGGCTTACCGGTTCATCCGTAAACCCCCGAATGCTGCGCCGCCCTTGAATTGCCTCCGCCAAATCCATCTGCTTATCCTTTCCACAATGCTTGACGGTGAGAATGGCGTTGTAACGGCACCAGCGCAACGGCGACGCTAAGGCACGTATTGGGCTTGCTGAGCCTCCAGCGCTGCTAGATAGTCCGAACGATGTCCTCCCGCAGCCCCATGACACGTCAACAAATTGCCACGCTGCTGGTCTGCGTTGCCATCTTTGCACTCGGGCAATTCCATCGGGCATCAGGTTCAATCTTCACGCCGATCCTCATGGATCGATACGCGCTGCCCGCCGCGACCATTGGTGGGCTCGTCTCTGCAATGTTTTTGGCGAGCATCGTGGCGCAAGTTCCTTTCGGCTTCATCCTAGACAAAACGGGCCCACGTCGGGTTCTGGCTGCCTGCATCGTGACGATTGCGCTTGGGACAATGGTGTTTGCCATGGCGCTGAGCTTTGAGGCAGCGCTCATCTCGCGCATTCTGATTGGGATTGGATCAGCGGCGATGGGCGCTGCGTCTTATGTGATCATCGCGCGAAACTTCCCGAAGGCAGATTTTGGCTATGTGAATGGCTTGGTGGTCACATTAGGTGGGATTGGCGGCCTGTTGGGGACGTATCCGCTTGCAGTGGCATTGGACAATGCGCCCTGGCCGTTGGTTTTTGGCGTGGTCGCTGTGGTCACTTTGCTTTTGGCCGTTGCGGTCTACGGGGCAATTCCAAAGCAAGCGGGCAGCAATGAGCCAGCCAAGGACGTTCCCGGTCAAGGCTATTTATCCCTTCTGCGCCAGCCAGAAATCCTGAAAATCCTGACGCTCAGTTTTGTGACCTTCGCACCTATTGTGGCCTTCACCGGTCTATGGGCCGGACCCTTCCTTCAAGATGTGCTGGAAATGACGCCGCAAGCCGCTGGTGCCACTTTGCTTGTGTTCAATCTTGCGACGATTACGGGTGCTTATGCGTTTGGTCGCTTTGACCGGGCTGCAAAATCACGCCGCCTTGTGGTGCTGAGCGGCGCGGCTTTGTCTGTCGCGAGCTATCTGGCACTTGCAATGCTGAGCCATCAATCGGCATGGCAGTCGATCATTTTGGTGCTGCTGATGATCTTTTGTCAGCAGTTTTACATCCCTTTGGGCGCGCATATGCGCCGGATCGTCCCGGACAATTTGATTGCGCGGGCCTCGACGCTCTTGATCATTGTGGCGGTTGCAGCGATCCCACTGCTTCAAGTGGCCTTTGGCGTCATTCTTGATTTCACGGCGAGCTGGGGCTTCTCAACGGTGGATCAATTCCGAACCGGCTTTGCCAGTATGGCGGCGTTGATTGCACTGTGCACCCTGATTTACAGCACCGCAAAACGGGCAAATGAAGGCACGTGAGTGCTCAGCTGGAAAATAACCAATCACGTAGCCGTTCTGCCGTGTTTTGAAGCACCGGCAGGTGGGCTTTCGCGGTTTGCACAGACAAGCGTTGAGATGGGCCATGAAATGCGACGCTGGCAACGTAGCGCCCCTCGTGATCGGTGACCGGGGCGGCAATTGCAATCATCCCCTCGATCAGTTCTTCCTCGTCTATTGCGTAGCCTTGACGGGCCACCTGCGCCAACTCTTCCAGCAATTTGTCCGGTGATGTGTGGGTCTTGGGGGTCTGCGCATCGAGGCGCAGATTTTCCAACAAGGCCCGACGTCGGGCCGGGGGCAAGCTTGCGAGATATGTCTTTCCGCTCGCCGTGCAATGAAACGGCACATGGCTGCCAACGGGCAGTTGGATGCGAAAGAACCAATTGGTTTCGACCCGGTCGCGATAAACCATGCCCTCGATCTCAGGCACAACGAAATTGACCGTTTCACCAACGGTTTCAGCCAGACGCACCAGAATCTGATGCCGCAGGATATGATCCTGTGCTGCGTGCAAAACGCCGGTGGACATTTCACGCGCGCGGCGCGCTGGGCGCAAGCGATTGCCGGTTTCCTCGCGGATTAAAAAACCCTCGTCCAACAACGTGGTGCACAATCTATTGACCGTTTGTTTTGGCAACCCGATTTCACGCCCGATCTCGGAGGCGCGCATTGGCGTGCCTTTGTCACCGAGAATTTCAAGGATCAAAAGCATCCTCAGATTCGTTGGGATGCGCGGCTCTACAGTCATAGGCGTCAGATCTCCATTAGAGAATCAGCTTGTCGGATCATGGGAATCATGCTTAAACTATAAATAACGAGAAAAAAAGTCTCAATTTTTAAAAAATGAGACGATATCAACCTTGGGAGTGTCATGGAATTCGACTTCATCATAGTCGGAGCGGGATCGGCGGGCTGTGTGCTTGCCAATCGTTTGTCTGAGGACCCGCGAAATTCTGTGCTGTTGCTTGAGGCTGGTGGCTCCGATCTAAACCCCTGGATTCACATCCCTGTTGGCTATTTCAAAACCATGGGCAACCCGTCCACGGACTGGTGCTATTCCACCGAAAATGATCCCGGCCTGAACGGTCGTGCGATCAAATACCCGCGCGGCAAAGTGCTTGGTGGGTCCAGCTCGATCAACGGGTTGCTTTATGTGCGCGGGCAGGCCGAGGATTTCGACGGTTGGCGTCAAATGGGCAATCCGGGCTGGGGCTGGGATGATGTGCTGCCCCTGTTCAAACGCTCTGAGGACTGGGAAGGTGGCGGCGAGCTGCGAGGCAAGGGTGGCGGCTTGTCCGTTCAGCCCACAAGGCTCAATCGCGAGATCGTAGATGCATGGATCGATGCCGCAGAAGCGGCTGGCTACAAACGCAATCCAGATTACAACGGCGCGGATCAAGAAGGCGTTGGCTATTTTCAGCTAACCGCGCGGCGTGGTCGGCGATGCAGTTCTGCGGTGGCGTTCCTCAACCCGGCCAAGAAGCGCCCAAACCTCAAAGTGATCACCCGTGCGCCGACGCTGAAAATTCTGTTTGAAGGCAAATGCGCAGTTGGTGTTGAAACCCCCAAAGGGACGTTCAAAGCGCGCCGCGAGATCATTCTGTCTGCAGGCGCAATAAACTCGCCGCAAATCCTGATGCTATCTGGCGTTGGGCGACCTGATGACCTCAAAGACCATGGCATAACGCCAGTTCATGAGCTGACGGGTGTGGGGCAAAACTTGCAGGACCACTTGCAGGCGCGTCCGGTCTACAAATGCAATTCCTCGACGATCAATACCGAGACCAAGAGCCTGTTCCAGCAGGCCAAAATCGCACTGGAATACGCAATCTGGCGTACCGGGCCCATGACCATGGCCGCGAGCCTTGGCACGGCCTTTCTTAAAACCCGCGAAGACCTCAAAACCCCGGATATCCAGTACCATATCCAACCGTTTTCAGCCGATAGCCCGGCTGAGGGCGCGCATAAGTTTGACGCCTTCACCGCATCCGTGCTGCAAATGCGCCCAGAAAGCACCGGCCATGTTGCGCTTCGCAACGGCAATCCTCAGGCCGCCCCGGAGATCCATCCGAATTACCTGGCCACCAAGACGGACCAAGACACGATCGTTGAGGCTTTGCGTATCACACGTAAGATCGCTCGCACAAATCCATTGGCTGATCTGATCACTGAGGAGCATGGGCCCCTCAAAGATATCCAAGACAGCGATTATGATGGGCTCCTTGACTGGGCGCGCAGCAATTCCACGACGATTTATCATCCCACGGGCACCTGTAAGATGGGCACCGATCCCAATGCAGTGGTTGATCCTCGATTGAAAGTGCATGGAATGGATGGAATACGAGTTGCCGATGCATCGATTATGCCGATCATCACATCTGGAAACACCAACGCGCCGTGCATTATGATCGGCGAGAAATGCTCTGATATGATACTTGAGGATATGCGCTCATGATGGATACTGCGCTCGATTTCGGCAAAATCATCATCGCCGACCTGATCCTCTCGGGCGACAATGCCCTGATCATCGGGATGGCGGCGGCTGGTCTTGCCCCTGAGCTGCGCAAAAAGGCGATCCTCTATGGTATGGTCATTGCGGCCGTGCTGCGCATCTTGTTTGCGATTGTCGCGACCCAGTTGCTCGACGTGCCGGGTCTTTTGTTTGTGGGTGGTTTGCTGCTGATTTACGTCTGCTGGCGGCTCTATTGCGAAATCCGCGAAGGTCATGACGAAGAGGCAATGCACGCCATGGAAATGGCCGAGAATTCGGAGGAGGGCTATACGGGCGCCCCGCGCAAAACCCTCTATGCAGCGCTCGTTTCGATCACCATCGCGGATGTCTCGATGTCGCTGGACAACGTGCTGGCTGTGGCTGCGATCGCCGATGGCAACACGCAGATGCTGGTCTTTGGCCTTGGCCTCGCGATCCTGCTGATGGCCTTTGCTGCCACCATGATCATGAAGCTGCTGACGAACTACCCATGGATTTCATGGGTTGGCTTGATTGTGCTGATTTATGTCGCTGGCGAGATGCTGTTCCGCGGCGTCTTTGATATCAATCACGGCATCGGCCCCATGCTTGGGCTGGTGGAAGGAATGCATTTGGGCAAGGGGCACTGACATAAGGTGCCCCTTGCCACCCGATCCAATTGGATCACATCAGAAAGATCGGACTACGCGCCTTCGAAGCCCGGTCACAATAACCAGAAGGCTAAAACCCTAGGGAGGAACAACATGTTCAATCTAAAGACCCTGACAGCAACCGCTGTCGGTTTGACGATGATCGCATCCGCGGCTGTCGCGCAGACCAATATTCGCATCCAGTCCGTGATCTCTGCGAAAGCAGACGAAGTGGTGATGCTCAAGAACTTTGCGCAGGACGTTAGCGACCTGACAAACGGTTCTGTCACATTCGAAGTGCTGCCTGCTGGCGCTGTTGTTGGTGTTAAGGAAACACTCGACGCGGTTGACAAAGGCCTGATCGAAGGCGGCTTTGCTTGGACACACTATTGGTCCGGTAAGCACCCTGCAGCAATGCTGTTTGGCTCCCCTGTTGCTGGCGCTGGTGTTGGCATCGACAACATTGCTTTCCTGAGCTGGTTCCAGTTCGGCGGCGGCAAAGAGCTCTATGACCAGCTTTGGGACGAAATGGGCGTGAACATCAAAGGCTTCATGCTTCAGCCAGTTGGCCCAGAAGCGCTTGGCTGGTTCAAAGAGCCAATCGAGAGCATGGCAGACTTCCGCAAGTATCGCTTCCGGACACCTCCTGGTATCCCGGGTCAGACCTACAAAGACATCGGTGTGGCCTCCGTTGCGATGGGCGGTGGCGACATCCTTCCAGCGCTTGAAAAAGGCACAATTGATGCGGCGGAATGGTGCTGCCCAAAGCCTGACTCAGTGTTCGGCTTCCAGAAGGTGCTCAAGCACTACTACCTTCAGGGTCTTCACCAGGTTGTTGTGAACGCGGACCTTTACCTCAATGGTGACGTCTACAACTCGCTCACTCCACTTGAGCAAAAGGCGATCGAAGTTGCGGCAAACGCATCTTTGTCTAAGTCCATGTCTTACCGTATCTACGAAAACGGCAAGGCGCTTAAGGATCTGACAGAGAACCACGGCGTTATCCTGCATGACACACCTGCTGACTACTTCCCAGCATACATGAACGCTGCCAAAGCGTCTCTGGAGAAGAACTCTCAGGAAAACGAGTTCTTCGCCAAGGTTTGGCAGTCACAGAAAGATTTCGCTGCAATCGCAGTTCCTTTCTGGGCTGGTTCTCAGGCGTCTAACGCAGCACTCGGCAAAGCCTTTGCTGACAGCGTGAAGTAAGAAAAGACCGAGCGCCGGGCCACATGGTCCGGCGCTCATCTTTTTCGATGCCTTTGCAAGCGGTGCGCGCTACCGTTTCCAAAGACACCGAACAAGAGGCCGCAATAGGCCCAATGGGGAGGAAGCCGTCATGGCTGTAAACGACGAAGTCATTCCAGACAACTTGGAAATCACCGACGAGCTGATTGCTGAGCGCCGCGCCGAAGAGCCGGGGCAAACACCGCCTGACATGACCCATTGGCAGCGCCCGATTACGGCAACGATTGATGTGATCAACCTCTGGGTTGGCCGCATCACCTGCCTCCTGCTGATCCCCCTGATCTTCGCGATGGTGTTCGAGGTCATCTCGCGCAAAGCCTTCGCCATTCTTGCTGCCAATGACATGGACCAACTGGCCCGCGATCTTGGCCTTGGTCCCACACTTTGGGTCTATGACATCTCGCGCATGTCCGGCGGCATTCTGTTTATGCTCGCGGCAGGCTATGCGCTCATGCGCGGCGTGCATATCCGCGCCGATTTCCTCTATCGCAACTGGACCCCTAAGACGCAGGCTACTGTCGATGCCTCGCTTTACCTCCTGTTCTATTTCCCTGCGATGCTATTCTTCTTTTGGACCTCGCTCGACTACCTCCTCGATGCGATGAACCCCCGCAATGGTTATGCGATCACTGGATGGGAGCGCGCATCTGACAGCACATGGGCGCCCATGCTGGCCCCCGCACGCTCCGCGATGCCGCTTGGCGCCTTCTTCTTGCTGCTCCAAGGTTTCCCCGAGCTGTTCCGCTGCTTCCATCAAATGGGCCCCCAGCGCGAAAGCATCTTTCTCAAGATCCTGCCGGTCTATTTTCTCGTGCTGGCCGCGATCTTCATTGGCGTGTTCTTCCCCGATGTCCTGCCGGTAGGCGACTGGTGGTCTGCTGCAGTCGGCACAACCGGTCTTGGCGATTTCTCCAAGCCGACCATTGGCTTGCTGATGCTCGCAGCCATGTTGTTCTCGATCTTCGTAGGCTTCCCGATCAGCTTCACCCTGATCTTCCTCGCCTTCACTTTCGGCTCATGGGGCTCAGGATCCGCACTCACCTTCTACCTGCAAACCCTGCAAACCAACTCAGTCATGCTCGACGACCAACTCGTCGCCGTGCCGCTCTTTACCTTCATGGGCATCATGATGGAGCAAGCGGGCCTGATGGAGCGCCTGTTCAAAGCCGTCCAGTTAATGATGTCCAAAACCCGTGGTGCGCTCTATATCGCCGTGCTGTTCGTCTCGACGATCTTTGCCGCCGCCACAGGCATCGTGGGGGCATCGGTGACGATCCTTGGCATCATGGCCGGGCGCACGATGATCAAGTCGGGCTATGACACAAAACTTGCGGCTGGCTGTATCACCGCTGGCGGCACACTTGGTATCCTGATCCCGCCCTCAATCATGCTGATCGTCATGGGGCCGGTGCTGGAAATCCCGGTCACGGACCTCTTCCGTGCCGCCATCGTGCCGGGCATCATGCTCGCGATCCTCTATCTGCTCTACGCGCTGGGCCGCTGCTGGATCAATCCAGACCTTGGCCCGATCCTGCCCGAGGATGAGCAGCCCGAAACCTCTCCCTACTACTTTTGGGAAGTTTGCGCGGTGTGCTTCGCGCTTGTCGTCCTGATCTGGCTCTGCACCGCAGGCGCAAACGGCAATCTCGCCTTCTTCCCGCTCGGTGGCCTCGTGATCCCTGTTGCATGGGTCGGCGTGATGTTTGCCGTTTACGGATGGTCGCGCCGCGTTGAACCCGGCGGGTTCTACTTCTCCGACCTCTGGTACGAGTTCTTCATGGGCCTCGTCCCACCAACGGTGCTGATCGCCTTCGCGCTTGGCTCCATCCTCGCCGGTTGGGCAACCCCCGCTGAAGCCGCAGCTTGTGGCGCGTTCGGCTCAATGCTGCTCTCGATGGCATATCGCAAGTTCACCATTCGCGGCTTCTACGACGCCCTGATCAAAACCCTCGAACTCTCGGTGTTGATCATGTTCCTTGTCGCCGCCTCGAACTTCTTTGGCGCGGTGTTCTCCAACCTTGGCACACCGAAATACCTCACGGAACTCCTGCTCTCCATGGACCTCTCCACAGGTATGATGCTGATCTTCGTGATGGCGCTGATCTTCCTGCTCGGCTGGCCACTGGAATGGGTGCCGATCGTGCTGATCATCGTGCCAATTCTGGTGCCCCTGTTGGTGCAGCTCAACGTGAACCTCACATGGTTCGCGATCCTTGTGGCTGTGAACCTGCAAACCGCATGGCTCAGCCCGCCGGTGGCGCTCTCGGCCTATTTCCTCAAGGGCGTGGTGCCGCAATGGGATCTCAAGGACATCTACCTTGGCATGATGCAGTTCATGGTCATCCAGGTCATCGGCTTGATCCTGATCTTCACCTTCCCAGGCTTCGCCCTCTGGCTGCCGGATTTCTGGTCCTCTGCCGGATCACCGGGCTTCTTCAGCTACGAAGGCTTCACAACGCCATAATCAAAAGGCCGGGGGGACTTCCCCGGCCTTTTCCCACTCTATAGCACTCCAACGTGACGGACCCCTCATGCCTGAGTATCTCAAAAAAGCCGAACGCACCTCTACCGATGATGCGGGCGATGTTCGCGCCACGGTTCAGTCGATCCTTGACGACATCGAAAACGGTGGCGAGGCGAAAGCCCGCGAATATGCGGCCAAGTTCGACAAATACGACGGTAATATTCTCCTGACCCGCGATGAGATTGATGAGGCCGCAAGCAAAGTATCGCAAAAGCTCAAGGACGATATCCAATACGCCCATGACAATGTGCGCCGCTTTGCCGAGGCCCAGAAAAAGACCATCGCGGATATGGAATACGAGATTGCGCCGGGCCTGATCGCAGGCCAGAAAGCCATCCCGATCCAAGCCGCTGGCTGCTACGCTCCCGGTGGTCGCTATGCGCATATCGCCTCAGCGCTGATGACTGTGACCACCGCCAAAGTCGCAGGCTGCGGCAACATCGCCGCCTGCTCCCCACCTCGGCCCGACACGGGCGTGCATCCCGCCATCGTTTACACTGCAGACCTGTGCGGCGCGGATCAAATCCTTGCTCTTGGCGGCGTGCAGGGCGTGGCCGCCATGGCATTCGGCCAGTTCGGATTGCCCAAAGCAGACATCCTCGTGGGCCCCGGCAATCAGTTCGTGGCGGAAGCCAAGCGCATCCTCTTTGGCCGCGTGGGCATCGATATGTTCGCAGGCCCTACCGACAGTTTGATCTTGGCCGATGAAACGGCTGACGCAGAAATCGTCGCCGTTGATCTCGTCTCTCAGGCGGAGCATGGCTACAACTCCCCGGTCTGGCTTGCCACCACAGATCGCAAGCTCGCGGAAACGGTGATGGCCCGCGTGCCAGAACTGATCGCAGACCTGCCTGAGCTGAACGGCACCAACGCCGCCGCCGCATGGCGCGACTACGCTGAGGTGATCCTCTGCGCAGACCGCGAGGAAGTGGCCAAAGTCTCCGACGAAATCGCGCCAGAGCACCTCACGGTTCAAGCTACCGATCTCGATTGGTGGCTGGGCCGCCTCCAGTGCTACGGATCACTCTTCTTGGGCGAAGAAACCACCGTCAGCTACGGCGACAAAGCATCGGGCACCAATCACGTGCTGCCCACATCCGGTGCCGCGCGCTACACGGGCGGTCTTTCTGTGCACAAATTCATGAAGCTTGTGACTTGGCAACGCGCCACCCAAGAAGGCTCGCGCCGCGTGGCCGAAGCCACTGCGCGCATCTCGCGCTTAGAAGGCATGGAAGGCCACGCCCGTGCGGCAGATGTGCGCCTCGCCAAATACTTCCCAGGAACGAACTTCGATCTCGACGCAGTTTGAACTTGCTCTTGCTCCTACTCGCGAAAACTTGCGGCCATTAAGTGGAATAGGCGGAAAAACGTCGCGGCCTAGGCGTCAATCCACCCCGTTTCGGGGCTGGCGGCGAATCTGTTGCCGTTTGCATTTCGGGGATTTAGCAAAACCACGCTGAGGGGACTCGGAGCAATTTGAGCTGGTGGTGAAATTGCTCCGAGCGGCCCCAAGCAAGACATTTAATTCTGCTCCAATCGAGGAATGCCCCCATGCAAATCGCAGACCAATACGAGCGCTACATGCTCACGCTGATCAACCAAGAACGCGCCAAGGTCGGTGCGGCCCCTCTCAAACTGGAGCAGAACCTCAATGTTGCCGCAGAGGAGCATTCCGAATGGATGCTGCGCCGCGATATCTTCAGCCATACCGGCGCCTCGGGCAGTTCACCGACACAACGCATGACCAAAGCCGGGTTTGAACTGTCTGGATCCTGGCGCACAGCGGAGAACATTGCGGTGCAAAGTGAACGCGGTTCCAGCGGCATTCGTGATGATACGGCGGATCTGCACACGTCCCTCATGAACAGCCCCGGCCACCGCGCCAATATCCTGAACCCTGATCTAAAATACATTGGGATCGGGATTGAGCTTGGTGACTTCCGCTTTGACACACGCGAATACGAGTCTGTAATTGTCACGCAAAATTTCGCATCCACGCAAGGTCGCGTTGACTTGGACATCGGCTCGATCACCATGCCGGACGTCGTTGCGCCAACCCCAACCCCAACTCCAGCCCCCGAACAACCCGCACCCGAGCCAGAGCCTTCAGATGTCGTTAATGGCACGAACAAGAGTGACCGACTTAAGGGGGACGATGGCGACAATCAAATCATTGGCCGCAATGGCCATGACCGGCTGTGGGGTCGCGATGGTGAAGATAATCTAAGCGGTGGTTCAGGAAAAGACACGCTCGTTGGCGGGGATGGCGATGACACACTGAGCGGTGGGCGTAGCAATGATTTCCTCAAAGGTGGAAATGATGATGATCTGCTTCTTGGGGGGCATGGCAACGATCGAATGATCGCGGGCAATGGTGATGACACGCTGGATGGCGGAACAGGCGCGGATTACATGGTCGGCGGACGTGGTGCAGACAAATTCGTCTTCTCCGAAGGTAACGACAAGGACTACATTCGTGATTTTCGTGACGACCAGGACATGCTCGATCTGAGCGACTTCAACTTTCGCAACATTGATCAGGCCTTGAGCCTTGCAAGCCAAAGCCGCAAAGACCTGGTCTTTGATTTTGGGTCGGGCGATGTTCTTACGATCAAACATACAACTCTGTCAGAAATCACTGACGATCTCATGATCTAACACTGGCGGATTGACCACCGCATCCGAGCGTCTAAACTCCTGTTGCACCATAGGAGTTTGCGCATGCTGCTGGACACCCCGATCTGCAATTTCGATTGGCAGGCTCCGGATTTCACCCTCAAAGACCCGCAAGGCACGAGTCATTCAATGCGGGATCATTTGGGCGAAAAGGGCCTGCTGATTGCCTTCATCTGTAACCATTGCCCCTATGTGAAACGCATCGGCGCGCGGTTCGCTGCTGATACCGCCGAGCTGATGGCAGATGGCATCAATGTACTTGCAGTCATGTCCAACGACTACCGCGATTATCCCGCCGACAACCCTGAGAATATGCAGCGCTTCTCGGCTGAGTATGGCTTTGCCTTCCCCTATCTCGTGGACGAAGACCAATCCGTCGGCAAAGCCTACGGCGCCGTCTGCACCCCTGATTTCTTCGGCTTTAACGCAGCAGGTGGCCTGCAATACCGCGGCCGCCTTGATGACGCGGCTATGGGCAACCCATCGGATCGCAAACGTGAGCTGGTCGAAGCCATGCACATGATCGCTGAAACCGGCCAAGGCCCCCGCGATCAAACTGCCTCTATGGGCTGCTCTATCAAATGGACATAACATGACAACCGACCCCCTGCTCCAGCCGTTTCAGCTCAAGCATCTCACGCTCAAAAACCGGATCATGACCACCAGCCATGAGCCCGCCTATCCCGAAGACGGCATGCCCAAAGAGCGCTACCGGGCCTATCACGAGGAGCGCGCCAAGGGTGGCGTGGCGCTGGCGATGACCGCAGGCTCTGCCAGCGTCTCGCGCGACAGCCCGCCTGTGTTCAACAATGTGCTCGCCTACAAGGACGAGGTCGTGCCGTGGATCCGCGAGCTGACCGACAGCTGCCACGAGCACGGCTGCGCGATGATGATCCAGCTCACCCATCTGGGCCGCCGCACGGTCTGGAACAAGGGCGATTGGCTGCCCTCGCTCTCCTCTTCACGCCACCGCGAACCGGCCCATCGCGCCTTTCCCAAACTGATCGAAGATTGGGATATCGAACGCATCATCACCGAGTTCGCCGACGCCACCGAACGCATGAAAGCGGGCGGCATGGACGGGATCGAATTGCAGGTCTATGGCCATCTGCTTGATCAGTTCTGGTCCCCGCTCACCAACGATCTCACCGGCCCTTACGGCGCTGATACCCTCGAAAACCGCATGCGCTTCCCGCTGGATGTACTCGCCGCGATCCGCAAGCGCGTGGGCGATGATTTCATCGTCGGGTTTCGCTATACGGCAGACGAGGCGCAAAAGGGCGGCATAACGCCCGAGGAAGGCCTGAAAATCTCCAAAATGCTCGCCGCCAATGGCCAGCTCGATTTTCTCAACGTGATCCGTGGCCGCGTCCATACCGACCCTGCCATGACCAATGTGATCCCCGTGCAAGGCATGAAAAGCGCACCGCATTTGGATTTCGCAGGCGAAGTGCGCAAAGCCACCGGCATGCCCACTTTCCACGCCGCGCGCATTCCGGATGTCGCCACCGCCCGCCACGCTGTCGCCAACGGCCTGCTCGACATGGTCGGCATGACCCGCGCACATATGGCCGACCCGCATATCGTGCGCAAAATTACCGAAGGCCGCGAAGACGATATCCGCCCCTGCGTAGGTGCCACCTATTGCCTTGATCGCATTTACGAATCGGGCGAGGCGCTTTGCACCCACAACGCCGCCACCGGGCGCGAGCTAACCATATCCCACGAAATCACCCCGGCCCCAAAGCCCCGCCGCATCGTCATCGTCGGCGCAGGCCCCGGCGGGCTGGAAGCTGCCCGCGTCGCAGCCGAGCGCGGCCATG
>CAZQMR010000026.1:0-7515 GCA_964594465.1 uncultured Rhodobacterales bacterium | reverse complement strand
CAAGCCGATCCCGGCGGCCAAATCCGCCTCACCGCACAAAACCCGCGCCGCGCCGAGATGATCTCCATCATCGATTGGCGCATGTCCCAATGCGCCGCCCGCGACGTTGATTTCCGCTTCAACACTTGGGCCGAAGCCGCAGATGTCACTGCCCTTGACCCCGACGTGGTGATCATTGCTACAGGGGGTATCCCCAATATTGAACTCTATGAAACTGGGCAGGACGTTCCTCATGTCGTCACCGCATGGGATTTAATTTCCGGCGATGTGAAGCCCGCCGAAAACGTGCTGATCTACGATGAAAGCGGCGATCATCCGGGCCTGCAATCCGCTGAAGTTGCGGCAAATGCAGGCTCAAAGGTCGAGGTCATGACACCTGATCGCGTCTTTGCCCCGGGCGTCATGGGCATGAACTTGGTGCCCTATATGCGCGCCCTTCAGGACAAAGACGTGACCTTCACCGTCACCCGTCGCCTGCTGGATGTCGCGCGTTCTGGCAACAAGCTCACGGCCACCATCGGCACAGATTACAGCGATCACAGCTATGAGGCCGAGTATGATCAAGTGGTCGTCAACTACGGCACCCGCCCCCTTGATGACCTTTACCACGACCTGCGCCCGCTCAGCCAAAATGACGGCGCGGTTGATCACGATGCGCTCATTGACGGCAAAGCGCAAACGATCACGCGCGGGAAAAATGGCGGCTTCCAACTTTTCCGCATCGGCGACGCGGTCTCCTCGCGCAACACCCACGCCGCAATCTATGATGCTCTGCGTCTTATGAAGGAAATCTAAAAGGTTAACGCATTTTAACCCATCCGGGTGATGTTGGGGCGGTCAGAATCAGGCAATTTGATGTCATTGAAGCACGAAATCATTTTTTAAGAAGCGTGCGTCTGAATGATTGTCTTTCTGCCGGGCCTGACCTCCCTCTCTCCCTGTTGGTCATTCGGCACTTGTCCCTCTCTCCGCTGAATGACGCGGTCCCGTGGGAAGGCAATCATCAGGCGCACGTTTCATTTTCGCATCCCAAAACTTGCTCTTGAGACCCGTCTCAATCTCCCCCACCTTTCGATCTCCAAAACGAATCGCAGCAGGGAGGTCGCGCATGGATTTTGCTCTCACCGAGGAACAATCGGCAATCTTCGAGATGGCCCATAGCTTTGGCCAAGACCGCATCGCTCCCAACGCGCTGGCCTGGGAAAAAGCCGAGACGATCCCACGCGAAATTCTGACCGAGGCTGGCGCACTCGGTTTTGGCGGCATCTATGTCAGCGAAGATGTTGGCGGCTCCGGCCTCTCCCGCCTCGACGCGACCCTGATTTTTGAGGCCCTCGCAATGGCCTGCCCCTCCATCGGCTCCTTCATCTCCATCCACAACATGGTCGCCCGGATGATCGACACATTCGGTTCTGAGGAAATGCGCCAAGAGCGCCTGCCCGCCATGTGCGCGATGGAGAAAATCTACTCCTATTGCCTGACCGAACCCGGCTCCGGCTCCGATGCCGCCGCCCTCAAAACCCGCGCCGAACGCACCAATGAGGGCTACACCCTCAACGGCACCAAAGCCTTCATCTCCGGCGGCGGCTATTCCGACAGCTACCTCACTATGACCCGCACCGGAGAAGACGGCCCCAAAGGCATCTCCGCGATCATCATCGACGATGGCACGCCCGGCCTTTCCTTCGGCGCGCTTGAGGACAAAATGGGATGGCGCGCGCAGCCCACTGCCCAAGTCCAATTCGACGATTGCAAAGTCGCCGCAGAGGCGCTCGTAGGCGAAGAGGGGCGCGGCTTTTCCTATGCCATGGCGGGGCTCGATGGTGGGCGCCTAAACATCGCGGCTTCAGCGCTGGGCGCTGCTCAATCCGCGCTCGATAAAACCCTCGCCTACATGGCTGAGCGCCGCGCCTTTGGCAAAAGCATCAACGAATTCCAAGCCCTGCAATTCCGTCTCGCAGACATGGAAATCGAGCTGCAAGCCGCCCGCGTTTTCCTGCGCCAAGCCGCCTGGAAGCTCGACACCAATTCCCCCGACGCCACCAAGCACTGCGCCATGGCCAAGCGCTTCGTGACCGATGTGGCGTTCAAAGTCGCCAATGACGCGCTGCAGCTCCATGGCGGCTACGGCTACCTCGCCGATTATGGCATCGAGAAAATCGTGCGCGATCTGCGTGTCCACCAAATCCTAGAAGGCACCAACGAAATAATGCGCATGATCACCGCGCGCGCGCTTCTGGCCGAGCATGCCGCATGAGCGAGATTTCCGTTCGTATTGAGGGCCATGCCGGGCGCATCACCTTGCAACGCCCGCAAGCGCTCAACGCCTTGACCTATGACATGCTGCGCGCCATTGATGCCGCCCTTAAGGCTTGGGCTGTGGACGATGCCGTGAAGCTTGTGATCATCGACGCAGAAGGCGAAAAAGCCTTCGCCGCAGGGGGTGACATTCGTGATCTTTATGAGACTGGCCGCGCCGGAGACTTCGCCTTTGGTCAAACTTTCTGGGCCGATGAATACCGCCTCAACGCCAAAGTCGCCGAATTCCCCAAACCCTATGTCGCGCTGATGCAAGGCTTCACCATGGGCGGCGGCGTTGGCGTGTCCTGCCACGGCTCCCACCGCATCGTGTGCGAAAACACCCAAGTCTCCATGCCAGAATGCGGCATCGGCCTCGTGCCTGATGTCGGCGGCTCACTCCTGCTGGCAAACGCCCCCGGTCACCTTGGCGAATATCTCGGCCTCACCTCCGCCCGCATGGGCCCGGCGGACGCGATCTACGCAGGATTTGCCGACAGCTTCGTACCTTTCGACCAGTGGGACACCCTGCGCCAAAACCTCTGCGAAACTGGCGACATCTCCCAGCTCGCAGCCTTTACCCAAACCCCACCCGAAGGCTCATTGCAAACACAACAACCTGAGATAGACGCAGCCTTCCAGCACACCACCCTCCCAGAAATCGCCGCCCATCTCTTAGCCAACCCAACCGATTTCGCCACCAAAACCTTCAAAGCCCTGAACCGCAACAGCCCCCTCTCTATGAGCGTCGGCCTGAGCATCATCAAAGCCGCACGCGACACCAAAAGCATCCGTGAAACCCTGCGCCAAGAGTACCGCTACGTCTATCGCTGCATGGAACATGGCGACTTCCTTGAGGGCATCCGCGCCGCCATCATCGACAAAGACCGCCAACCAAAATGGCCCAACACACTCACCAACACACCCCAATCCAAAATCGACCAAATGTGCGCCAGCCTCGGCGACAACGAGCTCACGTTTTAGGCTTCGATTTTCTAAAAATACTTAATTCCAACGGGAGGAGCAGGCATGAAAATTGGATTTATAGGGCTCGGCAATATGGGTGCGCCCATGGCCGCAAACCTCGCAACGGCTGGCCATGAGGTCACAGGTTTTGACGTCGCAGGTACAACCGCCGAGGGCGTCACCCAAGCCGCCAATGCTGCTGAGGCCGCTACAGGCCAAGACGCCATCATCACCATGCTGCCCAACGGCGAAATCCTCCGCTCCGTCATGGCTCAAATCGTCCCTCATGCCCCAAAAGGCTGCGTGATGATCGACTGCTCTACCGTCGATGTAGACAGCGCTCGCGCCGCCGCACAATCCGCCCAAGACGCAGGTTTGCTCGCGGTCGACGCGCCGGTTTCCGGCGGCATCACTGGGGCCGCTGCTGGCACCCTCACCTTCATGGCCGGCGGCTCAGAACCCGCCTTCGCCAAAGCCGCGCCACTGTTCGAAATCATGGGCCAAAAGGCCGTGCATTGTGGCGAGAGCGGCGCAGGCCAAGCCGCCAAGATCTGCAACAACATGATCCTTGGCATCACCATGATCGGCACCTGCGAGGCCTTCGCGCTCGCCGACAAGCTCGGCCTCGACCGCCAGAAAATGTTCGACGTGGTCTCCACCTCCTCGGGCTATTCCTGGACCATGAACGCCTATTGCCCGGCGCCGGGCATCGGCCCCCAAAGCCCATCAGACAACGACTACAAGCCCGGTTTCGCCTCCGAGCTCATGCTCAAAGACCTCCGCCTCTCTCAACAAGCCGCCGAGGCCGTAGGCATGGAAACCGACATGGGTGCGCGCGCCACGGAACTCTACACAAGCTTCGTTGAAGACGAAGACGGGCTTGGCACCGACTTTTCCGCCATGCTCCCACGCCTCAGCAAAAAATTCCCGTGAGCATTGAGATCGAATGGCTCGGTGGCCCAGAAGTCGCCGCGCTCAACCTCACAAATGATGAGATCCTGAACGCGGTTGAGGGCGGTCTAATCGCTGCCGGACAAGGCGAAACGGTGATCGAGCCGCGCATGCACCTGCAACCCGACCCTGCTTTCAACGGCCATTTCAACGTGCTGCGCGGTTACATCGCTCCGATGGACGTGGCCGGGGTCAAAGTGGTTGGCGACTATGTTGACAATTACAAGCAGGGCCTGCCCTCCGAAATGGCCCTCCTCAATCTGTTCGATCCGCGCACCGGCGCGCCCCGCGCGATCCTCGATGCCGCCGGGATCACCGATATGCGCACGGGTGCCGTGACGGCTCTGGGCGCCAAACATCTCGCCCCTAAAAACCCACGCATTCTCGGCCATATCGGCGCGCGTGGCACAGCCTATTGGAACGTGCGCCTTCTCGACCATCTCTTTGATTTCGAAGAGATCCGCGTCCATTCCCGCCGCCCCGAAAGCCGCAATCCCTTTGCCGAACGCTTAAGCCAAGACCTTGGCAAACCCGTTATCGCAACGGCGGATTGGGAAAGCTGCCTCAAGGATGCGGACATTATGGTCGAGGCCTCGCGCCTACCCGAACCCACCCCGCTCTTCAATCCCGACTGGGTGCGCAAAGGCGCTCTCGTCGTGCCTTACGGCACTATGAGCACCCTGCCGCTGGAATTCACTGACCGCTTCGACAAATTCGTGATGGATGATTTGGGCCAGATGAATGCCGGCGAATTTGGCGCGCTGCGGCCCCATATCAACGCAGGCAAAATCACCCGCGAGAGCTTCTATGCTGAGATCGGTGAAATCGCAGCCGGTGCAAAGCCGGGCCGTGAATCTGAGGATGAAACCATCCTATTCTGGCATCGTGGCCTTGCAACATCGGATATAGCTCTAGGGGTCTATATGCTTGAAAAAGCGCGAAAAATGGGGCTGATCACCCCTCTCAAATACAGATAATTCTTCACATGCTTTCCATTTCGCAAAAAAAGCCGTAACACTGTCCTCATTACAAGTTGGGGATTATTTTATGCGGGGATTGACCCGGTTTTTCCAAACGAGGCCACGCCTCATTGGTTTTTTCGTATTGCTTGGCCTCATCGCCTTGCCCGTCGTGGTTTGGCTCGATCTGCGCAGTGTTTCTGATCAAAATCTGAACCGGCAAGCAAAGACCCTAACCCGCGTTATCACGGGCATGCGGGATTACTACCAAGATAATGTTGCAGCCCGGATCGATGGAAATGGGCGAGAGGCAGTGGTCCTTTTGCACGACTATCAATCCGTTGACGGAGCCTTGCCGCTTCCTTCGACCATGTCGATAGAGATGGAGAATTTGATCGGTGATTTGGATCGCAATCTCACCTATCGCTTTGTTTCCGACTACCCCTTTCGCAATCGTGTTAACCGCGAGCTGAGCGCCTTTGAAAACCGTGCATTGCTGTCGTTTCGTAAAGATACCAGCAAAACCAGTGCTATGAATGTCGATGGTGGCGTGCTGGATCGCCGCATTCTTTTTGCGACACCAGTGAAAATGGAAGCAGACTGCGTGGCTTGTCATAACAGTCACGAGGAAAGCACCAAACGAGACTGGCAGGTTGGGGATGTACGCGGGGTGCAGGTTTTGGAGATGCGTCAACCCATCCTGTTCAACATCTGGTCGTTCAAGTGGCTCCTGAGCTACCTCTCTTTTGCGGGTGGTTTTGGCATTTTGTTCATGTTCACGCAGCAACGTTTGGCGCGGGAATTTGGCAAAGCTAATGCGGAGCTGGAGGCGAATAATGCCTTCTTGAAGAATGTTTCAACCAAGCTGTCCAAGTATCTCCCGCCCCAAGTCTATAGCTCGATTTTTTCGGGAGCGACGGATGCCAGCATCTCTACTGAGCGCAAAAAGCTGACGGTTTTTTTCTCTGATATCAAAGACTTCACCGCAACCACGGAATCGCTCCAACCCGAGGAGCTCACCCAGCTTTTGAACGAGTATTTCACCGAAATGTCGGCTGTTGCCGAAAAGCACGGCGCCACAATCGACAAGTTCATTGGCGATGCCATGGTCGCCTTCTTTGGCGACCCTGAAACCAAGGGTTCCGCCGAAGATGCACGGGCCTGCATTCGCATGGCAATCGAGATGCAGCACCGCTTGGCTGAGCTTGCCGACAGTTGGCGACTTCGTGGGATCGAGCATGCGTTTTTGACCCGGATGGGGATCAACACGGGCTATTGCAATGTGGGCAATTTCGGCTCGGAGGATCGGATTGACTACACCATTATTGGGGCCGAGGCCAATCTCGCGGCGCGACTTGAGGGCATCGCAAAACCCGGCGGGATCGTGGTGAGTTACGAGACTTATGCGTTGGTGCGCAACATCGTTGAGGGGCGGGCGCTGGAGCCGGTTCGGATGAAGGGATTGGCGCGGGATGTCATTCCGTTTGAGATCATGGTGCCTGATCCTGAGACCCAAGCTGGTGGGGTAACGGATTTGCAAACCAAGGGGCTGAGCTTGAGGCTTGATCCGTCGCAAATGGATGGCTCTGGCAAGGAAGCGGCGCGGGAGGCATTGCGAAAAGCGTTGCTCAACCTGGAAGGCTCTGGTTTAAATCGGAACTGAAAAAGCGCTTTAGAACAAGGACGTACAGGATGGACCGGGTCAATTTCACGGCGATGAAAGACGGCACCAAGGCCGAATATGAATTCCTGACCGAGCATGAGACAGAATTTACCAAAGGCACGGCGGATCGCTTGCTGGGCGCTTTGGTCAATCTGGATGAGGGCCTTTCGGGCTACAAAATCACCCGGCTCGGGCACTCCTTGCAATCGGCGACGCGGGCTTGGCGCGATGGGGCAGATATTGATTGGGTGGTGGCAGCACTCCTGCATGATGTGGGTGATATTTTTGCGCCCTACAATCATGACGAATATGCAGCGACGATTTTGAAACCCTTTGTGCGGGAGCAATGCCGCTGGGTGGTGGAAAAACACGGCGATTTCCAGATGCTCTACTATGGGCATCATGTGGGCGGCAATCAGCACAAGCGGGATGCTTATGCGGGGCATCGGTATTTTGACGATTGCGCGGCGTTTTGCGAGCGCTGGGATCAGGCGAGTTTTGACCCGGATTATGACGACCTGCCGCTGGAGTTTTTTGCGCCAATGGTTCGAGAGGTTTTTGCCCGCGAGCCCTATGCGACGGAGGTTTTGGAGGCGGCGGATCGGCCTTTGGTTGATGCGGGTTTGGCAGCGGAGCGTGCTGCGGGGTAAACTGTTGGAATTGTTGAGTTTTGGGCGT
>CAZQMR010000025.1:0-26810 GCA_964594465.1 uncultured Rhodobacterales bacterium | reverse complement strand
ATGCGCTCAGAGCGATCCCCGGACCCCACCTGCCCTTTGCGCTCTGCTGAACGCTCGTTCTCTACCCGCTGACGTTCCAGATCATAAAGCCGTGTGCGCAGAACCTGCATGGCTTTCTCACGGTTCACGTGTTGCGATTTTTCAGAGCTCGTCACAACGATGCCCGTGGGAATATGGGTGATGCGCACTGCGGAATCCGTAGTGTTCACATGCTGCCCCCCTGCACCGGAGGCTCGCATTGTATCAATCCGAAGATCCTCATTTGCGATTTCGATATCCAAATCTTCCGCCTCTGGCAGAATGGCGACCGTAGCTGCGGACGTGTGAATGCGCCCACCGGACTCTGTACTTGGAACACGTTGAACCCGATGAACACCGCTTTCAAATTTGAGTCTCGCAAACACGTTTTCACCGCGAATGGCTGCAACGAGTTCCTTCACGCCACCAAGCTCCGTCACCGATTGTTCCAGAATTTCGATTTTCCATCCGCGTGTGTCTGCAAAACGCTGGTACATGCGATAAAGATCACCCGCAAAAAGCGCGGCCTCGTCGCCACCGGTCCCCGGCCTGATCTCAAGAATGGCAGGCTTTGCGTCAGCTGCATCCTTGGGCAGGAGCGCCAGCATCATAGCATGCTCGGTTTCTGGTAAATCGGCGCGAAGGGCTTCCAATTCTTCTGTGGCCAAATCCTTCATCTCTGGATCTTCAAGCATGGCTTCAGCATCAGAGATTGATGCAACCATTGCACGGTAACTCTGCGCCTGCTCGACCACGGGCTTAAGTGCCGCGTAGTCGCGTGACAAACTCGCCAATTCATCTGGAGCAGAAACTTCAGAAAGGCGCGCCTCTAGATAGGCGAAGTTTTGCAATATCTGGTCAATTGTGTGGTCAGGAATCATGGTCAATGGTGTGGCCCTACGCCGCTTCGGGGTCAAGTGTTGGCAAGGCTTTCAAGATTTTTGCTGAAAATTTGGAATTATTGCGTATCATACATTCATGGCACGTATTCTCGCAGCATCAGCGACACTTATCTTGCTTACGGTCCCAGTCTTTGGTCAAGGCACCAAGGACAAAACCGTATGGCCAGAGTGTTATTGCACAGATGGCAATGGCCTGCGCGTTGAGATGGGGGATACGTCGTGTTTGCAAGTTGGTGGCCGCCGGTATCTCGCACGCTGCGAAATGTCCCTCAACAATCCCATGTGGCGCGAAATCTCAGAAAGCTGTCTGACGTCTTAGTTGTCGGAACTGGCTTCCTCGGTGGCTTCTTCAGAGGGTGGCTCCGTCTCGATGAAGCTGCTCAGAGTTTCCAGCCAGCGCAAAACCCGATCCTTGTTCACCCCCATGTCGCCATAGCCGTAGCGTGAGCGGGAGTAGATCGCGATTGTAGAGCGGTTTTCACCCAGTTCGATCACTTTGATCGAAATGTAATCTGGAAATTTCAAATTCTCAGTGCGCTGCGCATAGGTCAGGAAATTATCCTGTGGGTAGCCTGCCACGCGAACTGCACGCGGTTGGGTCAGAATGAAAGTGTCCAAAGCCGCTGACAAAACAGATGCAGAAGCCGCGTAAATTTCCGCCTCCTGATCCACTTTCGCAACATCAGTTCCGGCAGGTGCGACCCGAAAGCTGTTTGGCGTTTCCGATGACGGCTCAGTCAACGGGTCTTTATGCCAGACTTCGGGATCATGGGGCGCCGTTTGAATAAGAAACAAAGCCAAATACCCTAGGATACCGACACCGATCAAAGTGATAATAATTTGGCGCAGGCTCATATTTGTCTTATTCCGCGGCTTGCGCCTCTTGGGCGCGTTCGGCTTCGATTTCTACTGCTTTGTCTTCTACCAGACCAACGATATGATCCACCAGATCATCATTTTCGATTTTATGATCCTGAAGGCCAGAAAGGTACACCATGCCTGAACCAGCCCCCCCACCAGTAAATCCGATATCTGTCATCAGCGCCTCACCAGGTCCGTTAACCACACATCCGATGATAGACAATGTCATTGGGGTTTTTATGTGTTCCAAACGTTCTTCTAGGATTTCAACGGTTTTGATCACGTCAAAACCCTGCCGTGCACAGGAAGGACAGGAGATGATATTGATGCCCCGGTGCCGCAATCCAAGGGATTTGAGGATTTCAAAGCCGACTTTGACCTCCTGCACAGGGTCTGCAGAGAGCGAAACCCGCAACGTGTCGCCAATGCCTGACCAAAGCAAATTGCCAAGGCCAACTGCCGATTTAATCGTGCCGGAGGTAAACCCACCCGCTTCCGTAATGCCCAAATGGATCGGTGCATCGCAAGCCTCAGCAAGACCCTGATAGGCCGCAGCCGCCAAAAAAACATCAGACGCTTTGACCGAGATTTTGAACTCGTGGAAGTCATTGTCCTGCAACAGGCGCATGTGGTCGAGACCGCTCTCGATCATCGCCTCGGGACAAGGTTCACCGTATTTTTCCAGCAGGTGCTTTTCGAGACTGCCCGCATTTACCCCAATGCGCATGGAACAATTGTTGTTCTCAGCTGCCTTGATGACTTCGCGCACCCGCTCTGGTGAGCCGATATTCCCAGGGTTTATCCGCAGACAAGCCGCGCCAGCCTCAGCAGCCTCGATCCCACGCTTGTAGTGGAAATGGATATCCGCAACGATGGGCACATCAACATTGGAAACGATTTCTTTGAGCGCGGCGGTGGAGGCTTCATCCGGACATGACACACGAACAATGTCCGCCCCCGCCTCTGCGCACGCATTGATCTGAGAAACCGTCGCCGCCACATCATGAGTAAGGGTGTTGGTCATGGTTTGCACCGAAATCGGCGCATCACCACCCACGGGCACAGAGCCAACATGAATTTTCCGAGATGTGCGACGATAGATATTGCGCCAAGGACGAACAGAATTCAGCGACATGGCCACCCCAAATGATCTAAAACACGGACTTCACTGAAACATATAGGAACGCAGCGAACGACTGTCACTCACCATTTGTCGAAAATTGGACACCTGCGTTCTGAACTTCTGCATTTTGAACAATGGGATCATCCGGCAGCTCAATCTCTGCAAACTCAAAACTGGTTTCAACTTCGCTTGCGGCAAGGGAAACCCCCTTAGCCACGGAAGTCCCTTTGCCCACTGGGCCGTAAGGTACGCCGTTTTTGATAAGAAACACGGATCCAGAATTACCGGCGCGAAGCATTGGAACCGCCGCATCAACCGGAACCGTGTAGCGCTCGCCCTTTTCGAGAATTTTCTCGAATATGACAGCCCCTTTGTCCTCATACACGCGCACCCAGGCGGCGCGAGAGGCGTAAATGCTCATTTCTGGCACATCTGGTGCAACTGTCATCACAGGACCATCTGGCAATGCGATTGCAGGTGTAACCTCAGGCAGCGCGACGATTTGCAGTTCTTCTGGAATTGCAGCCTGTGCGAGCGCGCCCACGGAATTCGGATCGATCGAAGCAATAGGACCATCGCGAGGTTCAAGCTGTGGCAATGCCAATTCTTGAGGGCGATAAAGCTGCTCCATCGGGTCGTTTACGGGAGACACCATAGCGACCGACACGTTGCTTGGGCCAATGGCTTCGTTGGTTGGTGTTTTGATATCGCGAACATCAGCAACCACGCCCGGAGTTTGGTTTACGGGTGCAAACTCAACCCGTTGGATGTCTTGGAGCACTGTCCAGCCGCCAAATCCCAGACCACCAATCAGCAACATCAGAACCATCAGTGATGCAATTCCAGACGGTGAGAAATTGTCGAGCAACCCGCTTGCGTCACCATTTAGGCGCGGCATGGCCAAGTTGGGCATGCTGTTTGAGCCTAGTCCTGTTTCCATGCCATGGATCGCACCGGCGCGCTGCGTCTGCATTTTGCCGCCGGAAACCATTTCAGCATTGATTGAAGTGAAACCGCTTTCTTGGCAGAAACGGCGGAAGACCCACTCGGAGTCCATACCCAAGAAGCGTGCATAGGAGCGAACGTATCCCGCAACAAATCCATGATTTGGGAAAACCGATGGATCGCAATTTTCGATTGCGGCGATATAGGACGCTTTAATTTTAAGATCACGTTGCACGTCGAGAAGCGACTTGCCTAAGGTTGCACGTTCGCCGCGCAACTCATCCCCAAGACTGACAACATAGTCATCAAATCCAAGCGGACGCTGATCTTCTTCGCTAGCCATCATAAGCCGTCGTTCTTGTCCCTAAGAGCGAAAACGGACCCCCATCCGCGAATCGCACCCCACAGTGATATTGTTATCCTGTTGTTCCTAAAGACAGTTTTACCTGAATTGTGGCAAAATTCAAGCGACGTTAACGCTGATATCTGTTGCAAGACGTTGTATTGATGCAAAAATTCATCAACTTAAAAATGTAAGATGTTCATTTTGGGACAAAATAGTCCAATAGAAGTCCGTATAAATATCGGTCATTTGTTAACAAATGGTAAATTGACTCAATAATATAAATATTGCCACATTCTCAGAAAATTTTTAGGTTTATCGTCTGCAAACACTGCTTTCTGGATTGGCGGTGAAGCCAAAACAACTCTCGCAGCTGTCTGAGTTCTTTAATTTCCAAGTGATTCCGTAGGGTAAGGCGTTGTCAGGCTATCAATAAATATAGCGAATCTGATCCGTCCAATAACGTTCCATTCGGTGTAGAGAGCCGTTGATTTCCGACAAACCAGAGCTCCCCAAAATATCACGTTCCAAGATACCCTGAGCATGCCGTTCAAAGAGTTCTTTCACAGTTGCGCGAATTTCGCGCCCCTTCTCTGTCAGCTTCACACGCACTGCGCGGCGGTCAATTTCGCATTTTTGGTGGTGCATATAGCCTGCCTCCACCAGCTTCTTAAGATTGTAAGAGACGTTCGATCCCTGATAGTAACCACGTGACTTCAATTCACCTGCGGTGACCTCATTGTCGCCAATATTGAAGAGGAGCAGCGCCTGAACGGAATTGATGTCCAAAAAGCCAAGTCGTTCAAACTCGTCTTTGATCACGTCAAGGAGCAAGCGATGCAACCGCTCAACCATGGCCAGCGTGTCAAGATAAGACCCTAGAAAAGCGTCGCCTTGCGAGACAGCTTCCTGCGTAGGTACGGGTTGTTGCATACTCATGATGTAAGGGCTCCGCCTTTTCGAATTTCAAGGCGGAACCTGACGCATAATCTGAAACAACAGGTTAAAGGCGTGATTGTTTTCGCTAAACTTTGAGCGAAATGCCGTGATGGCCCCGAATTTTGTCAAACAAACCAGCGTATTGCGCCGGTGCATCCACACCGGTTGTGACCCAAGGATACAATTCTTGGTCGTTTTCCTCTAACAACAATTCATAAAGATCAAGCTCGTCGCCGGTCAATGACATCAGATGTTGATCGGCAAACGGGCCAAGGATCAAATCCATCTCTTTGGTTCCACGGCGCCAGCTGCGCATCTTCAAGCGTTTGCGACGGATTTCCGGCGTTTCGCTCATGATCTGGCTCGCAGCTTTTTCTCAAGCCGCGCCAGACGTTCCCCCATGCGCAAGTGCAAAGCCCGCACATCGCGAATTTCGGTGATCATGTCCTCGTCATCACTGCTGAGCTCAAATCCTTGCTCAGACACGCCTTGCCCCTGCCCGCTCATCAGCCAAATGATCGACACGTTGAGCATACCCGCAAGCATTTGCAGTTTATTCGCCCGCGGTTCAGAGCGATCCTCCTCCCAATTGCGCAAAGTCTTGAGCTGAATGCCAAGGCGACGTGCCAACTGTGATTGTGTCATCCCCATTGCATCGCGCGCCGCAACCACTCTGTCGCCAAATGTCGCGATCTCTTCGGTAAAAGAGTAGTCCTCAAATTCCGTGTCGGGTTGACCTTGATCACTCATTTTTCAAATGGCTCCATTTGGATTGTTTTCGGCGCTTGAATGCGAGGTGTTAGCGAACTAAGACGCTTAACCATCTTAAAGGGAACCGAAAGGAAGTGTCATGGCGTTTCTGGCAGACAGTTTGTCACGCGTAAAGCCCTCGCCAACAATTGCAGTTACAACCAAAGCCCGCGAGCTGAAGGCCGCAGGACGCGATGTGATTGGTCTTGGTGCGGGAGAACCGGATTTTGACACGCCTGAGAACATCAAGACGGCTGCGAATGAGGCAATTGCCAACGGCAAAACCAAATACACGGCTCCTGATGGTATTCCTGAGTTGAAGGAAGCGGTCTGCGCCAAGCTGAAGCGAGACAACAATCTTGACTACGTGCCCTCGCAAGTGAGCATTTCCACAGGTGGCAAGCAGGTGCTTTATAATGCGCTCGTGGCGACCCTTAATCCGGGCGACGAAGTGATCATCCCCGCCCCTTACTGGGTCTCGTATCCTGATATGGTGCTGCTGGGCGGTGGCGAACCGGTGATTGTAGAAGCTGGCATTGAGAGCAATTTCAAGATGAGCGGCGCTGATCTTGAGGCCGCGATCACACCCAAAACCAAGTGGCTGATCTTCAACTCGCCGTCCAATCCCACGGGTGCTGGCTATAATCGCCAAGAGCTCAAAGAAATCACGGATGTGCTGCTGCGCCACCCTCATGTCTGGGTGATGACCGATGATATGTACGAGCATCTGGCTTATGACGACTTTGAGTTCTGCACACCAGCAGAGGTCGAACCACAGCTTTACGATCGCACACTCACAGTCAACGGCGTGTCTAAAGCCTATGCTATGACCGGCTGGCGCATAGGATATGCAGCAGGGCCAGAACTTCTTATCCGCGCGATGGGCAAAATTCAAAGCCAAAGCACGTCGAACCCCTGCACTATCAGCCAATATGCAGCGCTAGAGGCGCTCAATGGGACGCAGGATTTCATTCCTGAAAACAACGTCACTTTCAAACGTCGCCGCGATCTAGTGGTCTCGATGCTCAACCAGACGACTGGCATTACCTGCCCCACACCTGAGGGCGCGTTTTACGTCTACCCTTCAATTGCGGGTCTGATCGGCAAAGCAACGCCGGACGGAAAGAAGATCGAAACGGATGAAGATTTCGCATCCGAATTGCTTGAATCCGAAGGTGTCGCGGTTGTCTTTGGCGGCGCCTTTGGCATGAGCCCGAATTTCCGCATCTCCTATGCGACCTCTGATGAGGCGCTTGAGGAAGCCTGCGGACGGATCCAACGCTTCTGCAATTCGCTTACCTAAGGACATGCAAGATCAACTCTTCTTCCGGGTCCGCAAGAACGGCATTGCTGTTTTTCGGGTTCGGGAGGATGGGGTGAACCATCGCCTAGAGATGACTCAAATCGCCCTAGTCAAAGAGAAAACGGGCGAAATCAAAGCACATCAAAAGCAGTGCCTTGATGATGCCGAACGCGATGAGATTGCAAACTGGATCAATCAGCGGGCAAACACGCCTGCAACTGAACTTGACGGCTTTAGCGATCAGATCAATTTAGCTGCGCAATATATCCAAGCAGATGCGAGCGACGCTGAAATTGATGCCGCTCAGCATCGATTGTTGATGTCCGTGCATGATTTGCGCAGCAGCCTTGTGCGCCGCTTGAGCAAATCTAAGTCCTAGGTTTACGGTAAATCAGCGCCGATTGAGGCCAAAGCAGCTGTCGCTACTTCAATGTCCTGCTCACCTGTACCCGATCCAATGCCGATACCACCAAGATGCACACCATCTGATTTGATCGGCAAACCACCAGCCAAATAGGTCACTTCGCCCCCGGTTGCCGAGGCAAGTGGTGCGCGCATTGGTTCAGGGATCGCTGTGGTTGGCCCTGCAATGGAGGCAGCGGTTCGCGCCTTTGCACGGGCTGACTTTCGGCTAAGGAATTTAGCGCCTGTCATGCGAACCTCACCGATCAACTCCCCGCTTGCGTCCACGATCACAATGCACTGAGGCTGACCAATTTCTTCGGCTTTCGCGATTGCAGCGGCCAGCATGGTCATTGCACCTGCATGTGTCAGGCGCATCGTGGATTCAATTGCATTCATTGTCGGTTCCTTTGGTCATTTTCGCGCGGAGCGTCTTTGTTAAGCTGCCTGCAGATTAATCTCTGCGAACCATTGAGCAAGCTCCATTTTTTGAGTGCTGTTCATGAAAAGACCAAGCTTAGATCGTCGCCACAAAACATCATCAGCCGACTGCGCCCATTCCTTTTTGATCAGCCAATTCAACTCTGCTTCTGTCAATGTCGCGCCAAAGTCGCGCCCAAGATCAGAAGCCGTCTTGGCATCCCCCATAATTTTACTGGCATTGGTTCCATATGCCCGCACAAGGCGAAGTGCCCATTCCGGGGTCAAAAAGCTGAAACTACGTTCAAGTTGCTGGACCAACGGATCAACACCATCAACGGGAAAGTCCCCACCAGGCAAGGCCACACCAGCGGTCCAAGGTTCTGCTGCCAGAGGAAAATATGGCACGAGTTTGCGTAAAGCCATTTCTGCAAGTCGACGATGGGTGGTGATTTTTCCGCCAAACACATTGAGCAACGGTGTCATCTGGTCCGCGTCTTGAAGGCTCAACACATAGTCCCGTGTTGCCTCTGTGGCCTCAGACGCATTGTCCTCGTAAAGCGGTCGAACGCCTGAATAGGACCACACCACATCTTCATCGGTAACGGGTGACTGGAAATACTCAGAGGCCGCATTCAACAAATAGGTTTGCTCTTCGGGCGTGCAGACAACCTCGTCAAGCTCGGCATCATGATCTTTGTCAGTGGTGCCGATTAAGGTGAAATATGTTTGATATGGCATTGCAAACACGATGCGCCCGTCCGCCTGTTGGAAGATATAGGGTTTGTCGTGGTCAAAAAGTTTCTTGGTGACGATATGACTGCCCCGCACCAACCGCACGCTTTCTTTGGAGTTTTGTCCCAAACGCTGGTTGAGAATCTCGCTGACCCAAGGTCCACCAGCATTCACAATCGCTTTTGCGCGGATTTCGCGCGACGCATCATTGCCCGCAGTTTGAACCTCTGCCCGCCACAAATTGCCATCTCGCCATGCGTTTTTGACGATGGTTCGTGTAAATATGTCAGCCCCACGATTTGAAGCATCCAGGGCGTTAAGCACAACCAGCCGAGAATCTTCAACCCAGCAGTCTGAATATTCGAACCCTTTGACATAGCTGTCTTTGAGCGGTGTGCCTGCCTCATCCTCAAGCAGGTTTAGGGTTTTGGCTGCCGGAAGAATTTTGCGCCCACCCAAATGGTCATAAATGAACAACCCCAATCGCAACAGCCAAGCCGAGCGCAGACCATCATGATGCGGCAAAACAAAGCGCATGGGCCAGGAAATATGCGGCATTGCTTTGAGCAGCAATTCCCGTTCGATCAGGCTTTCGCGCACGAGGCGGAATTTATAGTGCTCAAGATATCTAAGGCCGCCATGGAACAGCTTTGAGGACGCCGAAGAGGTCGCCTGGGCCAAATCGTCCTTTTCGCAAAGCGCAACTTTTAGCCCTCTGCCCGCAGCATCACGCGCTATTCCGCAGCCGTTCACACCGCCACCGATAACAAGTATATCGTAGTCTTTAGACATGTTTTCGCCTGTATTGCGCGTTGCCGAACGTTGTTGGGACGTGTGTTCTAATGTTCAGTTCAGTTTACAGCCAATGTTCGATATGAGCAATCTCATGGTTGTCGCAGTGCTTGGTGTTATATTTATCCACCAACTTGCGACTGTTGGCTCGCTCACTTAACACTCTTACCCATGTCGAACTTGGGAGCGCGGTCATGAGCCTTATGGAAATTTCAAGCTATACCGGGGGGAGCTGGATAGCACCCTCTGGCGCTACACGCGATGTGCACTCAGCCGTCACAGGCGATGTGATCGGGCGCATTGGCTCAGGCGCTTTGGATTTTGCGGCAATGCGGGACTATGCACGGGGCGTTGGTGGGCCAGAGCTGCGCAAGCTGACCTTTCATGAACGTGCTAAGAAGCTGAAATTGCTGGCAATTTATCTGCAAGAACGGCGCGATGAGCTTTATGCGCTTTCCTATATGACCGGTGCCACGAAGCGCGACAGTATGGTTGATATTGATGGCGGCATTGGCACGATGCTCGTCTATGCCTCAAAAGGGCGCAAAGAGATGCCTGACAGCCATATTTATGTGGATGGCGAGGTTGAAGCGCTGTCGCGTAAGGGGACGTTTCAAGGGCTGCATTTCGCCACACCGTTGCTTGGGGTTTCGGTTCATATCAATGCGTTCAACTTCCCTGTTTGGGGGATGCTCGAAAAGCTTTCTCCCTGTCTTTTGGCAGGGATGCCAGCGATTGTTAAACCAGCAACCGATACGTCTTACCTCACTGAGGCGGCGGTTCGAATGATCGTGGAAAGCGGGATTTTACCTGAGGGATCAGTTCAACTTATCGCCGGAAGTACCGGTAGTTTATTGAAAATACTGGATTGTCAGGACACGGTTGGATTTACTGGCTCTGCAAATACGGCGCTAGAGCTTAGAACCCAGCCAAGCATTGTTGAGAACGCGGTGCGCTTTGTGTCCGAGCAAGACAGTCTGAATTCATCTATTTTGGCTGAGGATTGCGCTGTAAGTACAGAGGAACGCGCCGTTTTCGCCAGTGAAGTCGTGCGCGAAATGACGGTAAAGTCTGGCCAGAAATGCACAGCCATTCGGCGCATTTTTGTCCCCAAAGCGCAGGTTGATACGGTGATTGCGGAACTTTCAGAGCAATTGGCGAAGATCACCATTGGCGATCCGGAGCGCGAGGATGTGCGCATGGGGGCGTTGGCCTCGGCGTCGCAAAAGGCGGATGTGCTGGCCAAGGTTGAAGAAATTTCGCAAGAGGCTGAGTTGGTTTTTGGCTCTCTTGGCACAGTCGAAACATTGGGTGAAAACACAAAAAATGGGTCTTTTGTGTCGCCGATTTTGATGCACTGTGCTGATGCGCATGGCGCACGTGCAGTACACAGCACAGAGGCATTTGGCCCTGTTGCGACGGTCATTGGTTACGAAGACATTAACGAGGCCATTGCACTCACGAACCGGGGCGCAGGCTCGCTTGTGGCCTCAGTTGTAACCCGCGACCCCCAGATTGCGCGCAAAATGGTGATCGAGTCTGGACCCTATCATGGCCGCCTCTATTTCAACTCGACCGACAGTGCCAAGGAGGCGACAGGCCATGGCGCGCCCCTACCCCATATGGTGCATGGCGGACCCGGGCGCGCGGGTGGTGGCGAAGAGCTTGGCGGCATTCGTGCGGTGAAGCATTATATGCAGCGTGTCGCGGTTCAGGGCAGCCCGGACATTTTAAGCGGCATCGCTGGGCAATGGGTGCCGGGTGCAAAAGAGACGCCTGCTGAGGTGCATCCGTTCACGCGAACCTTCCATGAGCTGGAGATCGGCGAAAGCATCACAACCAAGCCGCGCGAGATCACGATGGATGACATTGCTCATTTTGCGGAATTCACGGGCGATACGTTTTACGCGCATCTGGACGAGGACGCGGCCAAGGCGAACCCGTTCTTCCCCGGCCGTGTGGCGCATGGCTATTTGCTGCTCTCTTTTGCGGCCGGCCTATTTGTGCAGCCTGATCCGGGGCCGGTGCTGGCAAATACCGGTCTGAACAGCTTGTCGTTTCAAAAGCCGGTTGTCCCCGGTGATAGCATCCATGTGCGGCTTGTCGTACGGCGAAAAACCAAGCGCACGGATGAGTATGGCGAGGTGCGCTGGCATGTGACGATCTATAATCAGGATCAGGATGTCTGTGCGGAATATGAGCTGCTGACCATGAACAGCTATGCCTGATCCGCTTCAACCCTTCCTCGATGCGCTCCATGCAACGGGACGGCTTCGGGTTTGGTCGATTGTGATCACGGTGTTTGGAGATGCCGTGGAACATCGCGGAGGGCAAATTGCGCTGCGAGATCTTCAGCGGATTACGGACCGGATTGGAATTGGCGAAGGTGCGCTGCGCACGGCAATGTCGCGATTGGCGAAGGAAGGCTGGGTGGAGCGGGAGAAAGATGGTCGCAACAGCACCTATCGACTGAGCGCGGATCGCCAGCTTGAAACGGCGGACGCCTCCAAAGTGATTTATCGCGGGACGCTGGGGATCGGTGTGCGGAACTGGGCGCTTGTTCTGGATGAGGGCACGGATATTGTAGGAGCCTTGCGGCTCAGTCGTGGGGCGCAGGTTATGCCATGGCGGGATGGGCTTAGCGGGGATGAGCGGTTTGTTTTGAAGGCGAGCGCGGAGCATGTGCCGGATTGGGTGCGCACCCTTGTAGTGCCGGATGCGATTGGGGCACAGATCGGCGAGGTCGAGATGCTTTTGGGCAAGGTCCCGGGCAAGCTTGCCGATTTGGATGCTCTGGTCCTGCGCGTGCTGCTTGTGCATTTTTGGCGACGCGCAGTGCTGCGCTTGCCGGAATATGCTGGGGATTTGATGCCGCCAGATTGGGGGGCGAATGCAGTGCTGGCTCGGCTTGGGAATGTTTACGCAGAACTTTGGGATGGAGCTGAGCGGGCGCTGGATTTGCCGAAAAGTCGGGAAAACGGGCGTTTGAGGCGTTTTGAGACATAGTATCTAACGTTACTTCTCTAGAGAAGTAACGGAAGGAAAGTCCGATTTTGTTAATGTAGAACAGACTCTTACAAGGCATTTGGCCGATTTTCTGACTCCAATTTTCGGACTTTCGAAAATATGTTACGAATTTTTCTTGTTGGCGAAATTATTGTAATATATTGTAGAGCTAAACCAGCTAGGAGACAGTCGCATGTATTCTCAAGGCCTGATTGGCGCAGATGGTAAAACCGAGGAAACGCCGGAGTTTCTGGCGGCGTTTCAAGCACGCATTGATGCGGACGAAAAGATCGAACCCAATGATCCGATGCCTGAGGGGTATCGCAAAACATTGATCCGCCAGATTGGTCAGCATGCGCATTCTGAGATTGTGGGGATGCTGCCAGAGGGCAATTGGATTACGCGCGCGCCAACGCTTCGCCGCAAGACCGCCCTGCTCGCCAAGGTGCAGGATGAGGGCGGCCATGGGCTTTATCTCTATTCGGCCGCTGAAACGCTGGGAGTGAGCCGCAAACAGATGACGGAAGAGCTGTTGGATGGGCGGGCGAAATATTCGTCGATTTTCAATTACCCAACCCCAACTTGGGCAGATATTGGCACGATTGGCTGGCTGGTGGATGGGGCTGCGATCATGAACCAGATCCCGCTTTGCCGCTGCTCTTATGGCCCTTACGCGCGCGCCATGATCCGGGTGTGCAAGGAGGAGAGTTTTCATCAGCGCCAAGGTTATGAGATTATGATCAAGCTGGCGCATGGGAGTGCGGCGCAAAAGGACATGGCGCAGGATGCGCTTAATCGCTGGTGGTGGCCGTCGCTCATGATGTTTGGGCCACATGACGCGGATAGTGTGAACTCGGATCAGTCGATGACTTGGAAGATCAAGCGCTTCACCAATGATGAGCTGCGCCAGAAATTTGTCGATGCGACTGTGCCCCAAGCGGAATATCTGGGGCTGACACTGCCGGATCCGGATTTGATATGGAATGCGGATAAGGGTGGTTATGATTTTGGGCCGATTGATTGGGATGAGTTTTGGCGCGTTGTTAAGGGCGGTGGTACGATGAACAAGGACCGGATCGCCAAGCGCAAGGCGGCTTGGGAGGCCGGTGAATGGGTGCGTGAAGCAGCGCTTGCCCATGCGGACAAGCGGCGTGCGCGCAAATTGGCGGCGGAATAGGAGCATATGATGTCTGGTGAAATTCCGCTTTGGGAAGTTTTTATTCGCCCGCGCAACGGGCTGGCGCATCGGCATTGCGGCTCGCTTCATGCAGCGGATGCTGAAATGGCATTGCAGGCGGCGCGGGATGTTTATACGCGCCGTGGTGAGGGGCTTTCGGTTTGGGTCGTGCCTTCGGCTGAGATTTCGGCCTCTGATCCGGAAAACCGGGATGAGAATTTTGAGCCGAGCGTGGACAAGGTGTATCGCCACCCGACCTTTTACGACATTCCTGACGAAGTTGGGCATATGTGATGGCGGACCCGCATTTCACATTGTTGCTGCGGCTCGCTGACGATCACCTGATCCTTGGGCATCGATTGTCTGAATGGTGCGGCCATGCGCCGATGCTCGAAGAAGATTTGTCACTGCCCAATATCGCGCTGGATCTGATCGGACAGGCGCGCAGCCTTTATGCCCATGCGGGTGAGGTCGAGGGCAAAGGGCGCGATGAAGATGCGCTGGCATACCTGCGGATTGAGCGGGACTATGCGAACCTTTTGATGCTGGAGCGGCCCAATGGTGATTTTGGGCGCACGATGCTGCGTCAGCTTTTCTTTGCTTGCTACATGGATGTGTTTTGGCACAATGCAATTGGATCCAAGGATGAGGTTCTGGCGGGGATTGCGGCCAAGGCGCTGAAAGAAACCGCGTATCACATTCGCCATACGGCGGAATGGGTGATCCGGCTTGGGGATGGCACCGAGGAGAGTGCCGCGCGTATGGCCGCGGCCATGGAGGATTTGGCCCCTTATGTGGGGGAGTTGTTTGAAAGCGATGTGGTTTCTCAAGCTTGGGCCGATGCGGAGCTTGGCCCCGATCCCAGCGGGTTGGAAGAGGCGTGGATTGCGCGCGTTACGCCGTTTTTGAGCGAGGCGATGCTGACGCTGCCTGCGCAGAAATTCAGCCATACCGGGGGGCGCATTGGCCGCCACACAGAGGATATGGGTTTTTTGCTGACGGAATTGCAGTACATGCAGCGCACATTTCCGGACATGACATGGTGAGCGATGCGCGTGCCTTTGCGGTTGCAGCGTCGGTTCCTGATCCTGAAATTCCGGCGGTGACCATCGCTGATTTGGGGATTTTGCGGGACGTCTCGCGCGAGGGGGATCGCGTTCGGGTGAAATTATCGCCGACTTATACGGGCTGTCCTGCGGTTTTGGCGATTGAGTTGGCGGTTGAAACGGCGCTGCTGGATGAAGGGTTCAAACCTGTAATCGAGAGGGTGATTTCACCGCCTTGGACCACGGATTGGATTACAGAAGAAGGGCGCGACAAGCTGCGCGCCTATGGCATTGCGCCGCCGCAAAAGGCAACAGGCCCTGCCGCGCTGTTTGGGGGCACGGATGTGACCTGCCCGCAATGCGGATCGACCCAGACCGAGCGAATTTCTGAGTTCGGCTCGACCGCCTGCAAGGCGCTTTATCGTTGCACAAGCTGTGCTGAACCTTTCGACTATTTTAAGTGTATCTGACATGGCCCCACGTTTTCACACCCTGCCTCTGAAATCTGTTCGCAAAGACACGGCTGAATCGGTGGTACTGACCTTTGATGTGCCACGCGATCTTGCGGATGAATTTGCCTTTACACCAGGGCAGTATTTGACGCTGCGCACTGATATTGATGGCGAGGATACGCGGCGGTCCTATTCGGTGTGCTCGGCTTTGGGTGAGGACCTTTCGGTTGGGGTAAAAGCCATTGAGGGCGGTGCGTTTTCCAATCATGCACTTGGGCTGAAGGCGGGTGATAGCCTTCAAGTGATGACGCCGCAGGGCCGATTTTTGGCGCCAATTGGCGGCAGCCATGACTATCTGATGCTGGCGGCTGGATCTGGCATCACGCCGATCTTGTCGATTGCGAAATCGGTGCTGGATGGCGAGGCGGAGAGCACAGTCACGATGGCTTATGCGAACCGCACGACGGAAAGTGTGATGTTTCGTCAAGAGTTGGATGATCTCAAAGACCGGCATCTGACCCGGTTTTTGCTGACCCATGTGATGGATGAAGAGGCGCAGGATGTTGAGCTGTTCAATGGACGGTTGGATCGCGAAAAGCTGGAAACGCTGAAAACACGCGGGCTGATTGATCCGGAGCGCTATCATGCGATCTATATTTGCGGCCCACAGCCGATGATTGACGCCGCGACTGCTGCGCTGCGCGAGATGGGGGTTGAGGAGAGCAAACTAAAATTTGAGCTGTTTACGCCGTCAACGCCACTACGCACTGCTGGCTCTGCGCGCACACAAGGTGCAGCCATTGAGGGCGCAGAAGTTGAGATCGTTTTGGATGGTGCGCGCAAACGCTTTACGCTGGGACAAGGTCAGGAATTGGTTGATGCGGCGGCCAAGGCAGGTCTCGAAATTCCATATTCATGCAACAACGGGATGTGCGCGACCTGCCGTTGCAAGCTGAGTGAAGGTACGGCGGAAATGGCGCAAAACTTCTCGCTTGAGGCTTGGGAAATTGACAAAGGTTTTATCCTGGCCTGTCAAGCGCGCCCGACCACGGCGAAGATCGTGCTTGATTTTGATGCGGTTTGACGCGGGTTTCGGCGGTTCAGAAAAGCGCCGCTTTGTCGTCTTTGCTGACATGCTGACGTTTGATCAACCCGCAATTGGCGAGCCAGTTTAGGGAATCCTCTAGCCCCATGGGGCGCGCGAAGAAATACCCTTGCACTTGGTCGCAGCCGAGTGAGGACAGGATGTCAATCTCAGCGCCAGTTTCAACACCTTCTGCCAGAACTTGAACATCGAGCGAGCGGGCAAGTTGCACCATTGCGGAAACGAGCCGCTGTTGATCCGGTCGATGCTCGATGTCCTCAATAAAGCCTTTGTCGATTTTGATACGTTGAACTTCAAAGCTGCGCATATTGGCGATGGAGGCGTGTTCCGTTCCAAAATCATCGAGATCAATCGAGAAACCAGCTGCTGATAGTGCTTTGATATTGTTGATCAAATCATCAGAGTTGGTTGCGGCGAGGACGCTCTCCAGAACTTCGATCGTGACATCTTCTGGGACCAATCCTGCGCAATCGACCATCCATTTCAATTGGCTGATGGTTTCACGGTCCTCCAATTGACGAGACGCGAAATTGAGACCGACACTTGGCACTTCAAATCCTGCATTGCGCCAAATCTGCAGCGCTTCAAAGGACTGATCAGCAACCTGCAGCGTAAGTTCTTTCAAGAGCCCGGCCTCTTCTGCCATTTTGACAAAGCGGTCCGGTGACAACAGGCCCAACTCGGGATGTTGCCAGCGCACAAGCGCCTCAAAGCCGGTTACGAGATGAGAATGGAGATCAACTTGTGGCTGAAAGAATGTTTCAAGTTCGCCCCTTTCAAGCCCAGAGACCAAATCGGTTACAATGCGCGTGCGATCTTCAAATTCAGCGCGCATCGAGGGTTCGAATGCTCTTGCGACACCACGCCCGTCGTTTTTTGCCTCGTAAAGTGCCAGATCCGCATCAAGAAGCACTGCTTCGCCACTGGTGTGATACGGTTTTGACAAAGCGAAACCGACCGATGCCCCGACGCGCAACTGTTGATCCATGAACATGATCGGTTCGGAAATTGCGTCAATGATGCGCGCGGAAATCGCGTATAGCTGTGGTTCGGTAATGTCGCTTTGAGACACGACAACGAACTCGTCGCCGCCGATCCGTGCAACGAAATCTTCTGCACGCACTGAATTTCTCAAGGCTTGGGCTGAGGTTTGCAGAACCAGGTCTCCTGCGGCGTGGCCTGCTGTGTCATTGACCTCTTTGAACTTGTCCAGATCGATGTGGAAAATGGCGAATTGCGGCCTTCTGCCCTCTGCCTCCTTGATCATATTGTCCATGAATTCAGCGAGATAGGCGCGGTTGGGCAACTCGGTCAGAGTATCGTGGCGCGCCCGAAAATACATTGCTTCGGTGGCTTTTTCCGCGTCGAGTTTGGCGATCAGAAGCGAGCGTTCGGAGACAATGCGCTTGTTCGCAAAAATCACCAAACGCATGTAGCTGGTGACCAAAAGTATGACGAAGCCGATACCAGCCAAGAGATCAGGGAGAAAACTGAACGCGAGGCTTTCTGTCTGGGAGCTGAAATCATAAACGAACAACCCAATGCCGGTGAGCAGGAAAATCATTTGCCGGACCTGATTGGCTGGACGATAGAGATAAACGAAAGACCCAACGTTCAAAGACAGGCCCGCAAGGAGCATCATTGCAAGCACGCGCATTGGGTTCTCATCTGCCAGCCAGACAGTGGCGACAGTGGCGCTGCTGATGCTGGCAACCGCAATGGACGTGGCTATGACGAGCCTGCGGCAAGCCTTGGTATCCCAATACTGATATCCGCGTCTGTGAAAGTTGAAAAAGACGACACTTTCGAGAAGGTCAGCAATCAAGAACATCGAAAAAATCATGAACGTGGTCGCGAAATCAAAGAGGAACAACATCCCCAAACATGCCAGGACATTCATCGATATTCGTAGCGGAAGATCCTGACACCGGGCACTCAGATACCGGCCCAGACAGCCGCTGGCGCTGTTTTTTTTGTCAAACGAAGACAATTCCCGGCTTTGAGGAGAGCCAGATTTGATCCCGTCTTCCGGAATATCAGAAAAAGCTGCCAAACCAGACCTTTTGAAACAGATGTTCGAACTCCGTCTATATGCCCGATCCGTATTAAGAGTTGGCCTAGCTCAACCCATAAATTGCAAACAATTCGACCAATATTGGTCGCTCAATCCCCCATCGCCCGGCCTTCACGACGGCTGTCAGCTGCGCCAATCAATCCATCGGGGGTGATCATAATTGCGTGCAGTCCGGAGTTGAGGTTGCGGATTTTGATACCGTGGCCCTTGGCCTCCAGAGCCGGTGCAAGTTCGGTTGCGTTTGTGCCCTCTTCGAGGTCAGTTGCGCCATTGCGGTTAACAACATGGCCCATGTCCAATGCCGTTTGCAGGTCCATGTTCCAATCGAGTATCGCAACAAGCGACTTGGCCACATAGTTAATGATCCGCGAGCCACCGGGAGAGCCAATGGCAAGCATTGGTGTGCCGTCTTTCAGAACGATTGTTGGCGACATGGAGGACCGTGGGCGTTTGCCACCTTGCACCCGATTGGCGATTGGGGTGCCATCGGCCATAGGGGCGCGGGAGAAGTCTGTGAGCTCGTTGTTCAGCAAAAATCCGTCGACCATAACACGACTGCCAAAACCAGTCTCGATCGTGGTGGTCATGGAAACGACATCGCCTTGACCATCGACGATTGCAAAATGAGACGTTCCGGCGCGTTCTGGCTGCGTGTCAGCAGCACGCAACTGAGCGTCTTTCCAAGGTGGTGACCCGGCTTGCACGTCCTCAGTTGCGGATGCCGGGTCGATTTCATCAGCGCGGCTGCGCAAATAGTCCCGATCTAGCAAGCCTTCGGGCATTTCGACGAAATCGCTATCGGCCATGTAGAGACCGCGATCCGCATAAGCTCGTTTTGCAGCCTCAGCGAAAAGATGCCATGCCTCTGGGCTGTTGCCCATGGCGGGAATATCGAAGCTTTCCAATTGGCCGAGAATTTGACCAACGGTGAGCATGCCCGAAGTCGGCGGCCCCATGCCGCAAACCTCATAGCCACGATAGTCGAGGCAAACGGGTGGCCGCTCATAAACTTCGTAATTGGCGAGATCCATTTTGCTCAGGATGCCCGCGTTGAACGGCGTTTTTACCGCCGCAACGATGTTGTCCGCGATTTGGCCAGTGTAGAACGGTGCGCTGCCCTCGTTTGCGAGCTTGCGCAAAGTTGTCGCAAATTCTGGGTTCTTGAGCAGCGTTCCTGCCTTGCGAGGGGTTCCCACGCCGTTGAAGAAGTAATCACGCGCGGCTGGAAACACAGCGAGCTTGCGTTTTTGGCCCGATGCAATCGACGCTTCAAGGCGTTCTGAGATCACAAACCCAGCCTCAGCTTTCTCGATTGTGGGTTCAAGCAGGCTGGCCCAGTCAAGCGCGCCCCAACGCTGATGCATCATTTCAATGAGCTTAAGCGTGCCAGGCACCCCAACAGAGCGCCCACCGACCACCGCCTCAAACCATTTCACCGGTTCGCCATTTTCGCCAAACCAATATTCCTCACTGGCGGCCAAAGGTGCGCTTTCGCGACCATCCAACGTATATAGCTTTTCCTCAGAGGCGTCCCAATAGACCAAAAACGCGCCACCACCAATTCCAGAGCTTTGCGGCTCTACCAGATTGAGCATGATCTGCACCGCAACAGCTGCATCTGCGGCCGTTCCCCCTGCCCTCAACACTTCAAGCCCAACGGCACTGGCATGTGGATTTGCTGCCGAAACCATGTGTTTGCTTGCGGTCACAGAAATACGTTTGGCCACGGCTGTGGTCTCTTCTGGCTGCACAGTTTCCTGCGCAAAGACTGGACTGCCTGACAAAACAGCAGCAAACGTGATCGAAATAGCGCGGTGCTTCATTGAAATCTCCACTTCACGAAGTTGTTTGCGGCGCTCAAAGCAGAATGCTTGACGCGATAGGGAAAATGACCAAATAAACAAAGGGAACAGTGAGGCACGAACAAAAATGAATGAGCACGCTCCAATTACAACGGGCAACGCGAACTTTGGCAAGTTCGAAGATAGCGATATCACCGCAAAGGGCGAAACTCGCGCATCTGTTCCGTTGATGGGTGCCAAAACGCTTTGGTTTAATACCGGGACGCTGTGCAACATTGAATGCGTGAATTGCTATATCGAAAGCTCGCCCACCAACGACAAGCTGGTTTATATCACCGCTGACGAGGTTCAGGAGTATCTCGACCAAATCATCGACCGCGATTGGCCGGTGGATGAGATCGCCTTTACCGGTGGTGAGCCGTTCATGAACCCTGAGATGATCCAGATGGCGCGTTTGTCGCTGGAGCGGGGCTATGAAGTTTTGATCCTCACCAATGCGATGCGCCCGATGATGCGCAAATCTGTGCAGGCCGGGTTGCTGGAACTGAAGGAAGAGTTTGGCGCGCGCCTCACGCTGCGCATCTCGCTCGATCATTTCCGCCGCGAATTGCATGACGAGGAGCGCGGTAAGGGCTCTTATGATTTAACTCTCGAAGGCATGCGTTGGTTGCGTGATGCGGGCATCAAGATGGCGCTTGCGGGCCGCACGCTTTGGGGTGACAGCGATCAGGAGAGCCGCGCGGGCTATGCCAAGCTGTTTGCCGATGAGCGCTTTGAGATTGACGCGAGCAATCCGGGCATGACGGTGCTTTTCCCCGAAATGGACGAGAAAGTTGACGTCCCAGAGATCACGACCGCCTGTTGGGGCATTTTGGGCAAAAAACCAAAAGACGTGATGTGTGCCAGTTCGCGCATGATCGTAAAGCGCAAAGGTGCTGAGCGTCCGGCCGTGCTGGCCTGCACTTTGCTGCCATATGCGCCTGAATTTGAGCTGGGCGAGACATTGGCAGAGGCAGAAGGTGCGGTGAAACTAAACCATCCACATTGCGCGAAGTTTTGCGTATTGGGCGGTGCCTCCTGCTCGGTCTGATCGCTTTGGGCTGGTAACCTCGTTTTTTTTGGGCCACTGAAGTTGCATGAAGATTTATGCAATTCTGGCGCTTGCCATCACTTACATGATTTGGTCGGGCTTTTTGATAAGTGCGCGGGCTGCTGTTACCGGTAGTTTGGGGCCCATTGAGCTTGGATTGATCCGCTTTGTGACATCAGCGCTCATCTTCATTCCAATCCTTTGGCGCTATGACGCGGTCCCGTCTGGTACGAAGCTTTACGACATTGTTGTCATCGCTTTTGCCGGTGGTTTGATGGCATTTGGCTGCATAACCTTGGGGCTAAGCTATGCGCCGGTAGCGGATTCCGCGATTTTCGCGCCCTCGCTGCTGCCACTCTTTGTAGTGGGGCTGGCTTATGTGTTTTTGGGGGAACGGATTGGTCCGGTGCGCAGTTTTGGGATCATCTTGATCGTGATCGGTGCGGGCTTTGTTGGCGGCTGGGAGGCGCTTAACTCCGATGTTCCCGATGTTTGGCGCGGCCATTTGTTCTTTATGGCAGGTGCGTTTTTCTGGGCGATTTATACCATTAGATTTAGACGCACTGGGATCACGCCAGCGGCGGCGGCGATGATGATCTGCTGTTGGACTGCAGTGGCGTATGCGGCCATGGCGTTTTACACTGGGGTCGATTTTTCCAATGTTTCCAGCGAGATGCTGATTTGGCAGATTTTCATGCAAGGCTTTTTGGCAGGGGCTGTGGCACTTGTGACCTATGCCTATGCAGTCAAGGAATTAGGACCGTCGGTCTCTGCTGCCTTTGCGGCGTCGGTGCCGGTCATGACCGCGATTGGCGGCAAATTTTTTCTGGGCGAAGACCTGAACCAAGTGAAAATCATCGGCATTATTGTGGTGTCGCTGGGGGTTCTGCTCGCCTCTGGTGTGTTGTCGCATTACTTCCGGCCTGCGCCAACCGAGGACCCGTCAGAGGCTTAAAACCTCTTCGACTTTTTCCAGCGGCACGTCGCTGGTCTGAAACGCATCACCAATGCCACGCGCCAAGATAAAGCCGATTTTCCCCTCTTTGACCTTTTTGTCCTGATGCATCAGGCGCACCATCGTCTTGGCATCGGGCAGATCGCCGGGGATATCCTCAAGTCGCCACCTCATGCCAAGATCCGCGAGCAAGGCCCGCACGCGGCTTGGATCCTCTTGGGAGCAGAGACCCAACTTTGCAGAGAGGTCAAAGGCAAGTGTGCAGCCGATCGCGACCCCCTCACCGTGGAGCAATCGATCGGAGTACCCTGTTGCGGCTTCTAACGCGTGGCAGAATGTGTGACCCAAATTGAGCAAGGCCCGATCGCCATGTTCCTTTTCATCACGCGCGACAATATCTGCCTTCATTTCACAAGACCGAAGAACCGCCGCGATACGCGCATCTCGGTCTCCGGCAATGATTGAGGTTCCAGTTTTTTCCAAACGCTCAAAGAATTTTTCATCCCCAAGCAAGCCATATTTTACGACTTCGCCCATGCCTGCGCGAAAATCCCGGTCGGTCAGTGTTTCAAGCACGCAAATGTCTGCAAGTACGAGGCAAGGTTGGTGAAACGCCCCAATCAGGTTCTTGCCGTGGGGCGAATTGATCGCGGTTTTGCCACCCACGGAACTGTCAACCTGAGCAAGCAGCGAGGTTGGCACCTGCACAAATTGCACACCGCGACGCAGGATTGCCGCAGCGAACCCCACAAGATCACCGATAACCCCGCCGCCAAGGGCAATGACCATGTCGTCCCGCGCGACTTCCACTTCAAGCAGCCACTCAACAACATCTTGAAGATGCGCCCAGCTTTTGCTCGTCTCGCCCGCTGGAAGGGTTTTGCTGACGCTTTCAATTCCCGCGTCCCCAAGCGCTGTGGTGAAGGCCGCCAAATGGGCCGCGGCAACATTTTCATCTGTGATGATCGCCACGCGCGGTCGCTTGAGATGCGGCAGGATATGCGTACCCGCATCGGCAATCAGGTCGGTGCCGATCAGAATGTCATAGCTGCGCTCGGCCAGATCGACGCGAAGGGATTGATGGGTCATGTGGAAGCCTTGGCGTTGATTTTCTGAAGGATAACTGCAGCAACGCTCGCCTGATCCATCTCAGGCGTGACGTCTATGCGAATGTCCGCCTTGGAATAAAACGGTGCGCGATCTCTGTTCAGGCGGTAGAGGATTTCTTCTGCATCGGGTTGATCAAGCAATGGGCGACCGGATTTCAAACGAACACGTTGCCATAACAGTGCTGGATCAGCGTTGAGCCATATTGAAATGCCATGCACAGCAATCATATCGCGGATTTTTTCCTGAATGAAAGCACCGCCGCCGGTTGAGATCACTTGGCGCGGAGCCTTCAAAAGTCGCTCCAGCACACGAGTTTCGCCTTCCCGAAAATAGGCTTCGCCAAATTCCGAAAAAATTTCTGGTATGGTCCGGTTCGCTGCTTTTTCGATCTCAACGTCGCTGTCAACGTGACCAATACCGAGCATTTCTGCCAGTTTTGTGCCAACAGAAGTCTTGCCGACCCCCATCATACCGACCAGCACGAGGGGCTTAACCACTATATCTGCCGCTGTGTCGCGTGTTTGCACCATTGGCATAGTCCATTGCAAAGGTAGGATTGAAGCGGCCCCCTCTTCGCCCTACCTTTTGTCTAACAAAAAAGCCCGAGCGCAGTTTTCCGCCGGACAGGATCGGTGTATGGGTCTATCATCGCCGCTCGGTTTGGCAAGCTGTAAAGCATCGGGCAGTCATTGAGAGTAGGATCGGAGCAAGCCCATGGGCAGGCTGATCAAGTATTTGTTCTATATCGTCGTGCTGGCTGGCATTGGGCTGGTGGGCTACGCTTTGGTGTCTGATTTACCTGCTCCGCGCTCAGACGTGGTGAAGCCGGTTGACCTTGATCTGGGCTAGAGCATCCCTTGCGATAAGTTTGACTGCATGTTTGACCGCATGTTTGACTGGGGGACTCAGCGTCAGCGCAGATGCGAATGAACCGCTAAGCGCGATCCCGTGGCTTTCAAAAGACGCCAGCGCCCCGAGCCGCCCGCTTCCCCGGCCCCAAGCCTATGGTCCAAAGCAACCTGCAACGATTGAAGTCAGTGTGCTGGCCCCTGTTGCCAAAGCAAGCGTGGGTTTGCTTGCGCCCGAGGCAACTGGCCTGCCTTACGATTTGTGGAAGGGCATGTCTGAGCTGCGTGCGCGCAAGCTTATTTCGGAAACGCCGATAACAGGTGTTCCAGCCACACGTGATCTCTTTGGGCAAATCCTGCTGGCGCGCGCAAAAGCACCAAGCGGCTCGGCAGGCGGCGACACGCTTCTGGTTGCCCGAATAGATCGCTTAATCCAAAAGGGTCGTCTTGAGGCGGCAGCGGCTTTGATTGACGCGTCTGGCGCCCCATCGCCTGATGTTTTTGCCCGCAGCTTTGATATAGCTTTGATCAATGATCGTGCTGATAGGGCCTGCTCAATCTTGAAAGATCAGCCGGATTTGGCCCCTAACGATCAAACACGGGTGATGTGTTTGATCATGTCCGACGATTGGCAAGGCGCTGAGGCAGCCTTGGATGCCGCGACCTCAGCTGGATCAATTCCCGAAGCGACAGCAGATTTGTTGGCGCGATTTCTGGACCCCGAAGAGGGCGAGACGGCGCCACCACCACGCAGGTCTGGTGCTATAACACCGCTGGATTATGTGTTGCGCGACAGTTTCGGTTTTCCGGTTCCGCGCACAGGCTTGCCCCTTGCCCTGCGCCATATCGGTTTGAGCGGTCGTGCAGGTCTTCGCGAACGCATTCTTGCAGCAGAAGCCTTAACAGCAGCGCGCGCCATCCCCGCAAATCTGCTGTTTGCGGCTTATCGCGACAGTCGGCCTGCGGCCTCTGGTGGTGCCTGGGAGCGCGCCAGAGCGACGCAGGACTTGGACGCCGCAGTGATGACCGGCGAGGTTGAGGATGCCTTGGCAGCCGCCTTGGATCAAATCGAGCATCTTGGCCTGTTGACCGCTTTTGCGGAAGAATACGGACCGCAGCTAACTCAGGGTGCTGATAGCAGCCAAGCCGTTGGATTGCTGAAGGTGCTGAGCGGTGATTTCGAAGGACCATCGTCAACCAATTGGACGCAAAACCTGCGCCAGGCCCATGCGCTGGGTCAGGGAAAACCAATGTCCAATCCCAGCTCGCTTTTTCAGGCGGCCTTTGATGGCCTAAACGGCACCCTGCCTGACTTCGAACCAGCCAAGCGCATGCGTGAATTGTTTGATGCTGAGCGCATTGGCGAGGCGTTGCTCAAAGCGCTCAAGTTGCTGTCTGTTGGAAATGAGATCGACCCGGATGATCTTCAGACAGCGCTTTTTGCGATTTCTCAAGCAGGTTTGCACGATATTGCATTGCAAATCGCCGTGCAAACGCTGGTGCTGGAGGATGTGATTTGACCAGTTGGCGCGTTCCCTTTCTTGAGGCCTTGCGGGCAGAGCGAGATGCATCCGACAACACGTTGCTCGCGTATAACCGCGACCTTTTAGACTTTGAGACCTATTTGCAGGACCAAAATGTGTCGCTTGAGGATGCCGGGCGCGCGGATATCGAAAGCTACTTGGTGGACTTGGACACACGGGGATTGGCGCAAGCCAGCCGTGCGCGCAAACTCTCAGCAATTCGCCAGTATTTTCGCTTTGCATACAGCGAGGGCATCCGCAGCGATGATCCAGCCGTGCTCATTACAGGGCCAAGGAAACAAAAGCGCCTGCCCGGTACGCTAAGCGAAGCTGAGATTGACGCGATCCTCAGCGCAGCGACTTGCCATGGGCGCAATCAGGCCGAGAAACTGCGCAACACGTGCTTGTTTGAACTGCTTTATGCGACCGGAATGCGCGTGAGCGAATTGGTATCGCTGCCTGTGTCGGCCGCGCGGGGCGATCCGCAAATGCTGTTGGTGCGAGGCAAAGCTGGGCGCGAGCGGCTGGTTCCCCTGTCCGGTGCTGCCAAGGCCGCGCTCGCGGTTTGGTTGGTTGAGCGGGACAAAGCCGAGGATGCGACCCTAAAAAATGGTGCGAAACCATCGCTGTTCCTGTTTCCATCACGCGGGAAACGCGGGCATATCACGCGGGTGAGGTTCTTTTTACTGGTCAAGGAGATTGCCTTGGCGGCGGGTCTGGATCCGGCGCACGTTTCCCCACATGTGCTGCGCCATGCCTTTGCGACGCATTTGCTGGCGCATGGGGCCGATCTGCGCTCGATCCAAACGCTATTGGGCCATGCAGATGTGGCCACCACAGAAATTTACACCCATGTTTTGAATGAGCATTTGCAGAAATTGGTGTTGGAGAAGCACCCGCTCGCAAATTAAGAGCGTTTGAGGGCATCCGGCAGGACATCTTGGCTTGGCCAAACCCCGGTTCTTAGGGCCAGCTCATACCCTTGTGACAGGCCATTGGCTTCCATGGCATGTGATGCGGCTTCAAAATCATAGTCCAGTTTGTGGAAATCAACGCCGGTTTTGCTCAGGATGCAAAACTCGATCTGTG
>CAZQMR010000024.1:0-27226 GCA_964594465.1 uncultured Rhodobacterales bacterium | reverse complement strand
GCGCGGTTGAAGCGCGGCGGGTGGAGATTGAGGCGATCTCGCAGGGCAATCGGGATGCTGTCCGCCGTAAGGCTGAGGCCGGGTGCAAAGCGCCAATGTCGAAGGATTGGGTGAGCTTGTGTTTGGGCGAGGCGATCAAAGGGCGCAAGGCGAGTGTGTTTCATGAGCTGGGATGCCCCTTGCCGCCCTTGGAATTGGACGCCCCTCTGAGCTATTTTCAGGAGCCCCATTCCGGCGGGCTTGGCTGGGGTTTGCCCGCGGCAATGGGGGCACAACTGGCGGACCCGGAGCGACTGATCTTCGCGACCATGGGGGATGGCAGTTACATGTTTGCCAATCCGACTGTGTGCCATCAGGTGTGTGAGGCGCTTGGGCTGCCGGTGATCACGCTGGTGCTCAACAATGAGGAATGGGGCGCGGTGCGCCATTCGGTTGAGGGGCTTTATCAGGGCGGAATGGCGAGCAAATCGAACGATGTGCCGCTGACATCGCTCAGGCCCAGCCCGGATTTCACGAAGACGGCGGAGGCGAGCCGGGCCTATACGGAGACGGTGACGGACGGGGCGGATTTGCCTGCTGCGTTGGCGCGGGCGATCGAGGTGGCGACGCAGGAGCGTAGGCAGGTTTTGCTCAATATCGCGATTGAGCGGCTATAAAGCTTCGCCTTTGCGCACAGCCTCCTCGACCTTTGCAATGTCATCGGCGCTCAGGCCATACGCCTGCGCCGCAGTTTCAGCGGTGATGTAGCCGCGCGCGAGATCGCGCTTTACCGCTGCCATATCTCGATCCGCCGGATCGCCGTAGCCAGCTCCGCCGGGGAAGGCCATCACGACTTTGCGCCCATGTGGCACGAATTGCTTGCCCTTGCCGAACATCTCGCTGCCGTCATCCTGTGCGATCAAAGTCGCGCCACCGGGGTGACCGCCGCGACGGCCTCTTGCAGGGTGATCAACGCGGTCGAACATGGCCTGAAAATCGAACTCGTGCCCCTCGCGGGCGCTGATTTCCATGTGCTGACCAAGACCGCCGCGCTGCTGTCCTGCCCCGCCGGAATCCGGGCGCAGTTCTTTGCGCCAGATGATGACGGGGCCTGCATGTTCGGTGGCCTCAACGGGCATGGTCATGACGCCTGATGGGAAAGCTGTCGCGTTCAGACCGTCATGTTTGGGGCGCGCGCCGGAGCCGCCAGAATTGAAGGTCAGCACTTCGGCACGGCGGGCCTCGAGCGGGGCGGGCGCGTCGCTGCGCGGGCGCACGGAAACCTGAAAATTGCACAAGCACCCTGCCCCTTCTGCGGGGACGATGCCGGGCAGGATTTTGTCGAGTGCGTCAAACACTACGTCTGGCACGAAATGGCCGACGATGTGGCGCAGGGCGACAGGTGCGGGGTGGAGCGCGTGGACGATGGTGTTTTCTTCGGCCACGATCTCAAAGGGCGCGAGCGAGGCCGCATTGTTGGGGATTTCGGGCGCGATGGAGCATTTGAGCGCGTAGCAGGCATAGGCTTTGGTGTAGACGAGCGGGCAGTTGATGCCTTTTTTGTCGACGCCAGTGGTTCCCGTAAAATCGCTGACGATCCGGTCTTTTTCGATGCTGAGCTTGATTTTCATGGTGATGGGCGCGGAGAATCCGTCGACGGTCATCTCGCCGGTGGCTTGCTGGCGGGGGAGCGCGTTGATCCGCTCAAGCGTGGCCCGGCGCGAATTGTCGAGGATGAAAGCGGCAATGCCATCAAGATCACTGAGGCCAAACTCGAGCATCATGTCTGTGAGGCGGCGATGGCCGATTTCGTTGCAGGTTGCGAGCGCGTAAATGTCGCCGATCAGCTGATCCGGCTCGCGCACATTGCCGCGAATGATCCGTACGAGGGTTTCATCGACTTCGCCCTCCACCGCGAATTTCATGATCGGGATGTAGAGCCCCTCTTCATAGACGCTGGCCGCGTCGGCACCAAAACCGCGCCCGCCAATATCGACGATATGAGCGGTGCAGGCGAAGAAGCCGACGAGCAATCCGTTGTGGAAGGAGGGGGTGACCATGGTGATGTCGTGGAGGTGGCCGGTGCCTTCCCATGGGTCGTTGGTGATGTAGATGTCGCCCTCACGGATGTTCTGACGACCGATGCGGCGAATGAAATGGGCGACCGCATCGGCCATCGCATTCACATGGCCCGGCGTGCCGGTGACGGCTTGGGCCAGCATCCGGCCTTGGGTGTCATAGACCCCGGCGGAGAGATCGCCCGCCTCGCGCACGGAGGTGGAAAAGGCCGTGCGCACAAGGGCTTGGGCCTGTTCCTCGACCACGGAAATCAGGCGGTTCCACATGACTTGATAGGCGACGTTGGAATGTGCCATGGGCTTAGCCTTTCGCCATAAGGTCAATGCAGCCATCCGGCTGGCGGATGGCTGTGCGACTGGTGGGGATGATGATTGTGGTTTCGTCTTCGGTGATGGCGGCGGGGCCGCTCAGGGTTTGACCATCGCTCATGTCCCCGCGCAGAACCACGCTGGCGGTTTGGTATTCGGAGAGGGCCGGGTCGAAAAGCTGGCGGGTGCCGATGGGCTGAGCTGGTTCAGTGGCTTTGGCTTGCGCGATCTGAGCGACTTTTTCGGGTGGGGTGGTTGCGTTGACGGACCAGACGGTGATTTCAACGTCAAGGCCTGTGACGGTGCGGCCAAAGAGCTTGGTGTATTCTTCCTCAAACAAACGCTCGAAGGTTTGAGCATCTGGGGCGCTTGCCTGCGATGCGCTCAGCACAATCGGGATTTCCCAGCCCTGCCCAGTATAGCGCATGTAGACTTTGAATTCTGAGACGATGTTTGCGTCGGGGGCGCAGTTGCGCACGAAGCTGGTGGCCTCTTGTTGCAGCTCGCTCAGGAGCGTTTGGATGCGGGCTGGGTCGAAATCGGAGAGCTTCATATAGACCGAGCGGTTGGCCTCAAAACTGAAGGGCGCGCGCAAGAAACCGATGGCGGAGCCCACACCTGCGCCCGGTGGCACGAGCAGGCGGGTGACGCCGAGTTTTTCGCACAGACGTCCCGCATGGAGCGGGGCGGCGCCGCCAAAGGCGATCATGGTGTATTCACTGAGGTCTTCGCCGTTTTCGACCGCATGAACCCGCGCTGCGTTGGCCATATTTTCATCGACCACTTCGGCAAGGCCAAAGGCTGCGGTGGTCGCGTCCATATCAAGAGGCGTGCCAAGCACGTCGCTGAGCGCGGCCTCAGAGCTTGCGGTTTCAAGCTGGATCGTTCCGCCTGCGAAATTATCCGCATCAAGCCGCCCCAGCACCAAATCCGCATCTGTGACCGCAGGCTTGTCGCCACCCCGGCCATAGCAAGCTGGCCCCGGCTCGGAGCCTGCACTTTCCGGGCCAACCCGGATTTGACGCATCGCGTCGACATGAGCGAGCGAGCCGCCCCCGGCCCCGATCTCCACCATATCGATCACAGGGATCGAAATTGGCATGCCGGAGCCTTTTTTGAAACGGTAGGTGCGGGCGACCTCAAAAACGCGGGAAGTCTTGGGGGTTTGGTCCTTAATCAGGCAAATCTTGGCTGTGGTCCCACCCATATCGAAGCTCAGAACTTTATCGAGACTATAGCGCGCGGCGATATTGGCGGCAAAGACTGCGCCACCGGCTGGGCCGGATTCCACCAGACGCACGGGGAATTCAGCAGCGCTTTCCAGCGAGATGATGCCGCCGCCAGAATGCATCAGGAAGATGTTGCAGCTCACACCCACATCCCGCAAACGGCCCTCAAGCCGGCCCAAATAGGACTTCATCAGTGGCTTGATATAGGCGTTGGCGACGACAGTGTTGAAGCGCTCATATTCGCGCATTTGCGGGGAAACCTCCGAGGAGATCGAGATCATCGCGTGCGGCATCTTCTCGGCGATCACCTCGGCCACCATGCGCTCATGGGCGTCGTTGAGATAGGAGTGCATCAGACCCACGGCGACACTTTCGTATCCTGCCTGCGCCAGTTGATCGACAACGCGCTCAACCTCGTCACGCCCAAGTGGGATCAGAACTTGGCCCAGCGCATCCACACGCTCCGTTACGGTATAACGGCGCTGACGTGGTAAGAGCGGTTCGGGCAGGTTAAGATTAAGATCATATTGCTCAAATCGGCTCTCGGTGCGCATCTCGATCACATCGCGAAAACCTTGGGTCGTGATCAGCGCTGTTTTGGCCCCGCGCCGCTCGATCAGGGCATTGGTGGCCAGCGTTGTGCCGTGAATAATCTGGCCTATATCGCTGGGTCCAACGCCTGCCTTTTCGCACACTTGCCCCATCGCATCGATGATCGCGTTTTCCGGGGCGCCATAGGTCGTCAGGACCTTGGTTGAGTGCATAACCCCATCAATTTCCAACACAACATCCGTGAATGTCCCACCGATATCTACGCCAAGACGGGCTGAATTAATGGACATTGGACCTCCTGCAGGGTCAGTGGCAACTTTCGCTTTGCTCTCCAAATCAGATTAGGGGTTCCTTTTGAAGAACCAAATCGTTTTTGCTACACAGTTCTCAAGAAGCATGCTTGGCGCTAAGTTTCGGTGACATTGCCAATTGAGACGCTATGGTTCCCAACGAGGGACGCATTATGGAACGGGCATGACAAAGAGTAGACCTATACGCTGCGAGTGTTTTGGCGGGTTCCGGCTCTTTGATGCTGACAATAATGAAGTGCGGATTTCGGTGATCAAGGGTGCCGCAATCATCGCATTTTTGCTCCTGTCTGGCCGCCAAAAAGTATCGCGAGCGTTTCTCGCTGGTCTCTTGTGGAGCGAAAAGACCGAGGCGCAATCTCGAACGGCATTGCGCCAGTGTTTTCACCAATTGCGACATCAACTGAGCGATGCTGGTTTGGATATCGTTCAAATCACGGCAGACGCAGTTGAGTTGAACCGAGTCAATGTCACGACGGATGTCGACATACTGCTGGACGGCCATTTGCCAACCGGGCTTGGTGTGAGCAATTTCAATGCAGACCGGTTGCTTTACGGCTTTGAGGATCTGGACCCATCGTTTCGGGAATGGCTGTGGGAGACCCGCCATCGCACACAAGGCCAGATCAGTACAAAACTGAGTGCGAGACTGGAGAATAGCAGTTCAAAGCAGGAGCGTCTGAAAGTTGCCACGCTGCTGAACGCCCTCAATCCTGCGCTTGAGCTCGCCGCCAGACCGCTGATTGAAGAGCATATTCGTGTTGGAAACATTGTGGATCTGCTTGGGGTTTACAAGCAGCTTTGGGATGCCTTGGAGGAGGAATGGGAGGAAGAACCCTCCGAAGAGTTGCAGATTTTGGTTGGAGACGCGCGGGCGCGTTTGGCAAAAACCCTGCCGGCACCAGATGCGGGGACAAAAGAGCGCGATGGGCAGGATTTCCGACGCAAATATTTGTGTGTTTTGGCCCTGAAACTCAATGGTGATCTCCCCGCTGACCATGTTGATGCGTTTTTACAAGCCGCACGGGTGGTTCTGCTTGCTAAAGAGGCTCGGCTGATCGCTCATCAAGGGTGCGATTTATGCGCCGTTTTCGGGCTTCCGGTTTCGCGGGAAGGGGATGCGCGAAATGTGGTCGAGGCGGCAATGGTCTTGCGTGATTTGCATGCCAAATTCGCCCGCCAAACGCCTCAGCATCAGAGCAAACTATCAATCGGGATCGACACTGGCACGTTAGGGGTTTCCGACTACACTGCCCATCAAGAACCGTTGAACCTGCGGGGTTCTGCGCTGGATCAGGCGACAGCTTTGGCACTTCAGCCAAGCGACAACGCAATCTTCGCGACCGAGCGCACGGTGCGCAGGCTGCGGCATTTGTTTGTGTCTTTGAACGAGGAAATGCCAAATCAAAGCGACCGGGTTGCCCGTATCATTGGCCGCAATGTGGAAAGTTTGGACACCTCAGCGCTGGCAATATCGGGTTCGGCATTCATCGGGCGCGCACCATTTCTTGCAGCTTTGCGGTTTGCCCTCATGGAATCGCTGGAAGGGTCGCTTCAAATTGTCAGCATCCAAGGGGCTGCGGGCATTGGCAAGACGCGGCTGGTACACGAGTTTCTGGCCGAGCTGATCAGCGAGGGCACCCGAACGCTTGCCATCAATTGCAGTCGCTATGATCGCAGCGCTCCGCTTGAACCCATTCTGGACCTGTCGCGCCAACTGCAACCTGACGACACGCGCGAGCAACACGATGCCAAAAGCTTGCTCAGCCGCGAAACAGCCTCAGGCGAAGCGGAGACTTTTGAAGTCGGGCATTCTATCGCCCAAGGCAAAGCGGAAACGATTGCCAACCTGATCAATCAGGAACCTACGGTGATTTTTGTCGACGAATGGCAATGGGTTGATGACGCGTCGCGCAAGGCACTGCAGCAAATCACCGAATTGGCCCGGGACTTTCCGGTTCTGCTGATCCTTGTGTCCCGCGATCTGTCGGTCGATGACGGGATTGTCAGAACGTCGCATCAAGTGCATTTGCCGCCGCTGAATATTCGCGAGGTGAAACGCAAGGCAGAGGATTTGCTGCAGCGTCCTATTGACGAAATGCTCTGTGCTGAGCTTTACACCAAATCTGGCGGCAACCCTCTGTTTTTAGAGGAAATTTGCTTTTCCATCGATCAGGAACCCGGGGGCGAGCCGCTGGGGCATTTGGTCGATTCATTGCCCGCAAATTTAAGGGCAATGATTGCCTCTAAGATCGAGCAGCTGGAACCAGAGGACGCTGAGATCGTGCTGGCGCTGGCGGTCCATGGTGAGGTTTTGGATACTGATCTGTTGGCCAATGTTCTTCAGCGCGAGATCACAGTCGCCTCTTTGGATCGGCTCTGCGCGTTGGATATTTTGAGCATGGGCGTCACCGAGAAAGAGATGCGGTTCAAGCATGGCATCACACGAGATGTCGCTTATGACTTGATGCCCCAGCAAAAACGCGAGACCTATCATGGGGCTTATTTTCAAGCCCTGTCGGAGACGGTCGAGACCCAAGACCAGTTCGAAATGCTCGAGGTTCTGGCGCTACATGCACGCAAAAGCGGTCACATCGAGGCCGCATTGGATTTGTGCGAGCAGGCCGGTGACAAAGCTCTGGCCGTTTCGTCACTGGATCAGGCACAACGGCAGTTTCATGCCGCCTTGAACATGATTGACCAACTCAATGAAACCGTCCCGCTTAAGCGTCGTTGGCTATCGATCGTGCTTCGCTGGGCGCAGCCCTGCGTTTACTCTGCCTCCATTGACCAAATTCCGGTGCTTGAGCGCGCTGAAAAGATTGCACTGGATTTGGATGACAACACAGCGGTTGCCGCCATTCGGTATTGGATTGGGTACATCTATCTTGTGCTGGGGGACTATGAATTGGCCATTGATGCGCTCCAAAACGCGCAGGCACATGCCCAAGAGTCCACAAGCCCACGGTTGAGCGCAGAGATCACGGCCATCCAAGGCTTCACCCTAGCTGCAAAGGGTGAAGATCAGATCGCACAACAAAAAATCAAGCAAGCGATTGATGCAAAAGATAAAAATCCGGGAAAGCTTGGGCGGGCACCGGTCACATCCGCCTATGCCCGCGCGACGCTGGCGGTCATTCGTGCCGATCAAGGCGACTTTGATGCAGCAGAGGATTTGATCGAAGACGCGCTTGATCGGGTATCGGAATTCAAGCACGAGATCGAAAGCTCAATTTTGAACATGGGTGCCGCAGTCTATTTGTGGCGCGGGGACTGGGCGAAGGCGATTGATATGTCGACCCGGTCCTGCAAACGTGCTGAGCGCGTGCGGGCGTCCTATTTGATGGGCATGTCGCAATGTGTGTTTAATTATGCCAGTTGGAAACAAGACCGCGACCCCCAGAGCATCAAAGGTTTAGAAACCGCAGCAACTTGGCTAGAGGCCAAGGGAATGCGACTCTACCAAACATTCGTATTTGGTTGGCTTGCAGATGCGCTGGTTGATCAGGGCCGGTTTTCGCAAGCAAAACGTGCTGCCAGTCAGGCGATTTTGCAATCTCAAACCGGAGAGAGCGTTGGCGTGCCAATGGCATATCGCTCTCTTGCGCGATCCGAACTTGGTGCGAACACTCCGAACATGGAAGCAGCGCTTGAGCATTTGCAGCAGGCCGACAGATGGGCGGATCTGCGCAGTTCTGAACATGAGCGTGGAAACAATGCACTGGTGGAAGCGGAGATACATGTTTTTGGGCAGAACCAACAAGACGCCAGTTCTGCCCTTTCACGTGCAACCGAAACCTTCACGCGCCTTGGAATGCCGGAGCATCAAGCCTTGGCGGAGACGTTAAAGATCAAGCTATGAAGCCGTGCTGGCTGGTGCGGATTGCGATGGATCCGGGTCTTTGAGCCAGAGGCTGAGCGGGCCTTGTGGGGCAATCCACTCATATTCCAGCAACGCACTCAGAATACCCATTTGGGCATAAATCCCCATATCCTGACCGGGGCAGCAATGGGGTGGTTGCGGCTTGGTCTTATCGTTGTAGTCGCCCCCAAACAGGAAGAACCTGCCGTCGCCACCATCAGCAATGGCAGATCGCAAACCGACGATAACGAACTCGCCCGGTGCAATTTCAATTTCAGGCGAATTGTCATTCCCTGACCTTAGCGTCGCCGCGCTCACGCAACGCCGATAAACCTTTGACGGAACGGGGCGTTTCTCTAGGCTCGCAAGGAGTGGCGCCATCAAGGTTTTCACAGCCGCGTTTTGCAAGCCGTTTTCCTTCTCAACTTGAAAGGTTTGATGCAACCGCCAAAGCTCTTCGGTTTTGATCCAATCAAACAAGATCGAGCGAAAACCACCCGAGGCTGGGCCGACAAATCCAAAGCACGCTCCGGCGACAAATTTCGCGATCTTTGTCGGGGTCCAATAGGTCGAACATAATGATCCGTCCGCCACTTTGGTCAGCATGTAGCCAAGCAGTGACCCGCTGTTGGGAATTGGACCGTCGCTGGCATTCACCTCAGCAATATAGGCTTCCAACGCAGCAAGGGCTTGTTTTGGCCGTCGCTTCGCCTCTTGCTCTACGTGTTCATTCGAATAGGGCGGGAAAACGTGGTAGGAGGCTGCCAAGAAGCTGTGCGGGCAACGTGGGGTGGTGCTTTCAGGCTCGTCTTCACCGCCAATTTTGAACAGTTCCTTGCCCAACTGGCCATCGCTCGAAAGCGAGGTTGCAGGAACCCCAAACCATGCCTCACAAAGCTCGCCCAAAACGTCATTGATAAACCGGGAGGCTTCAAATCTGCGGCCAACATCCTTGACTGAGCGGCCATTTTGGCCGTCATCAGGCAGGGATTGGGTTTCAAAGCTCAGTTTTTTCAACCGTGACTGGGCCGCCTGATAAGCCTGATCAAATACGGGTCCAACTTTCAACGTATTCAGGAACGCATTGACCACGTCCCGTTCGGACCCATGTTGTTCATTATGGAGCGGTTCCAAGCCATTGTTGGATGGGTCAGGATCGTAGCCAAGAAGCTGCGTGCCGATAGATGCGCCCATGCGCTCATAATAGTCCTTTGTGGAGAAACGTGAGCCATCATCTCCAAGAACTGTCGCTACATTTTCCTTGTCGCCGATTAGCACGCCGTATTGCGTTTTGATCGGGCCGAACTTGCGCACATACGCCCAAATGCCCTCTGTGCGATCGCGCTGCTCGTCATCGGTTGTGTCCAGCAATAGGCGCAGCTCTGCCAGTGACATTTCAGTCAGTTTATAAGCCTCAGCTGGGTATTCTGGAGGTGTCGAGGCCACCGAATGTGCCGCTTTGCAGATCTGTTTCAACCCCTCTTGCGACGGAACAAAGGCATAAATCCCCCACTCAAGTTTGGCCATCGGTGTGTCGGGCAGTTCGACCACAACGGGTTTGCCATCATGCATAAAACTGAAGTTACGAGTGCCGCGATTGCGCTTGGGCGCAAGCAGTGGATCACCGTGCCAACTGGAAATGCCAGTGCTGTTGCCGCCACTCACCCAGCGCTGAATTGTCTCGAATTGTTCGGCGATATTGGCGTTATAGGCGATGAACATCTGGCCGCGATCAGCATCCTTCCGTCCTTTTTGATCCCGGTAAGGGCCGTAGGAATAGCCGCGACGCAAAATCCGGGGTGTATCGAATTCGCGCGGATTAGAGCGCCGGATATGGGATTGGAGCGGCGTCTGTTCGCCCTTTGGATCATCTACAAAGTTGAAGTCATGCAGACCTTTTGCCGAGTTTGACAAGGACGATCCATCAACCTTTCGGCCAACCATTTTTTCGCGGATCAATTCTTGTGTGATCGCGGGCGTCGCCCCGGAAACAATTTTGTAGTTTTGCTCAAATGAGGCGACGTCCAGTCTGGTTTTGCGAACGACCTGAAAGGTGCCATCCCGCAGCGGGAGGTCTTGCTCCTTTTCAAGTCCAGGCAAATCCAGTCGATTTTGGCGACCTACCAACAACTCGCCAAGCAGAGAATGTGGTGAGTTTGGGATCTTTTTCGCTGGGCTATCGGGCTCATAGCCATCATCGCCCGCGAATTTCGGCTGGCTTATTCCATCAACAATCCCTAGATGCCCGATGGGCTTTTTGGCCTCGTTGAAGCGACGCTGCAACGGTTCCACTGACAACAGAGTAACCCCGTTTGCTTGAGCCAAGTCGGCAACGGTTTTAACTTCTAGGTAGAGTGGGTGCTGGGCGTCAAATTCCGGCGCGTCCGTAAAGCAGTGATCACTTTCCACCTGAATGATGATATCAATCGTGGAGGGTGCAATGCGCTTTTGCTGCGCCTCAGCGGTGCCCAAAGGCCAATTGATCCGCGGCCAATTCCACTCATTTGGGTGGTTCTGCTCGATATCACCAAGCAAACCTGCGCGAGCATCCATCCCTTCCCGAAACGCTTGCGGGAAGCGCGCGCGCGTTTCCTCAGGCAGGCCAAGGGATTTAAGCCCATTATTGGTGATCGACAGGTTGTAATTGGGGTTCACGTCATCGCCCGGCCAAAGCTGCGTGCGCATCCCTTCCAAGAACCCAGCGGCGGCGTGCGTATCATCCACACGCAGCAGCATCATGCAGGACAGTGTGGGTTTGAACCCGCGTTTTTGCCAGTTGATGGCATCAACCAGACTGTTATCGGGCAACAAGCCACGCTGGATCGTATCTTTGGCAATCACGGCTTTGACGGCCCGGTCGCGCAGTTTGAGCGGCCTGGCCAACCACTCCAACGGTTCCCTAAATTGCTTAAGCAGCTCCGTCACGCGCACCAGTTTCCGGCTGCCGGTCGCATCCGCAGCAGCGGAAATCGTATGCGTAATCACGCTCACATTGGGCGCCGTTGGATCAAATGGTGACGGTCCTCCAGTTTGCTTGGCCACATTCAACTCAATCGCTTTCAATCGCCGCCAGAATCCTTGCACCAATCGGCTTGTCAGGCGGTGATACAGCAAGTCATCCCGTGAATCGTCGCCCCGAAAATCCTTTTCTGGAAATCGGTCAGCGGTTTCATGCATGATGCGGATGATATTCACGGCTTGGTCCAAGAGTGCCAAGGTTTGGGTTTCCCCTGAGATCGTCAGCTTTTCTGCCGTCGTCTGCAACTTCAGAGTTGGAAATGTCTCAAGTGTCTTGCATGGGTCGGCGCGCAGTTTGGTGTCCAAATCTACAAAATACTCAGCATCATCAACTGACACGTTTGGGGCGGCAGCAGCGAACAGCTCAACCGGCACTTGATAGCGCGTTGCGAACTCCAGAAATCCGTCAAAACCCTGATCGCTGGATCCTTCCAGAAAACCCTCACAATGGCACAAGATTGTATCCAGAAGCGGACCAGCAATATCGACGATCCGGCGGATATAGGCCTCAACAGGTCGATCAAAATTCACTGAGAGCAGCATTTTGGTATCGTTTTCGATCAGCGTCCAGCGCACAAACTGAAGCGTACGCAGCGCGTCAACAGGGCCAACATAGACCCCTGCCCGGTCCGTTTCCAAACCATTGCGCCGCAATGCGCTGAGCATTTGCAAATGCTGTCTCAGTCGCGTTGCATAGGTCAATTGCTCTGAAATCGGGACAAAACCCGGCTTAATATCGGCAATAATCGTCAGTTCACCGGAACTGCCAATGTGGTTTCCAAAAAATTCTCTAGACATATCCATCTCCCCAAAAAGCGTTCTGTGGCTTTGTGCACGCACTCAAATTTCGCGCGTTGCCTCCCGTTCATTGTTTTTGCGCTGTGGAAAATTTCCCTCTCAGTCCACAGCGCAATCTTAGGTTCCTGAGAAGGGCAGATTGAGCCCGTCTCAGGGTCGTTGTTACGACACCAGCGCCGCCTTAGCTGGCGCCTTATTGCCAAATTCGTGAGTACCGCGTTGCCACCAATCGGCCTCGCTCACGGCCTGTCCGTTTTGATCAAGAATGGTGGCCGATACAGTGTCAGGGCTGTCCTCACCCTGCGTTTGCAATTCGATCCAATCGCCATCAAAGCTGTGAAAGTTCAAGCGAACCGGCTCGTTATAGGTGAGCATTTGCTCTTGCAGGATTCCATAAGCGACGCGCTCGCCCAGCCTTAGGCTCTCGTAGTAATCCGTGTAGTAATGGACCCCTGCAAAATTGCGGCCAATTGAGATATTCGCGGCCAGTTTGTTCAGCTCACCCTCAATCGTTGAGGCAGCTGCATTGGCATCATCCTTGAGGGTTTGCCCGCCTTTCGCAGGGATGACCGGCTTTCCGAACACCGTCGCAAAATCAAGCGCGTCCGTTGGATCAACCACATGCGCGGCATGACCATGCAACTGGAAAAACGCCTTGAGGATCGTCACGCAGGCCCCCGCCACAGTCGCATGACCTGCCCCGTAAGCTGGATGCATGGGAGAGCCCTCTGGAAAGGCCATCGGCAGCAGGTAATTCTTGCCATCTTGGGGCTTAAAATCACCCTTGAGTGGCGTGCATTTGTAGGCTTTGCGCTGAGCAACTTGATCCGTATTTTGGACCTGATTGATCTGATCAATCCAATCCAAAATGGGTGTGACGGGGCGCGCATCCCCGCTCACACCAAGCTCGCTCAACACCGATGCCATTTGCAAATCTGCACCTGCGATTGCCGACCATTCATCGTTGGCCGCCAATGTGATCAAGGCTGCCAGACGCTCTGGTCGCGCGCGCAGATGCACCTGAAACTTCTGGCGGCGCACGGCCCTGAGGCACCGGCTTGCCACTTCGGTCATTAGGCTCAGAACATGAGGGCCGCCAAAGGTCGCGAACCCGGTCCGGGTCTGGCCCACACCTGTGTCAGACACCGGCGCGTTATTGGGATGCGTGTCGCTGTTGGGAAACCCAATGTCAGGTTTGACACCTGCATCCAGCATCAAGAGACAGGCATTGAAATAGGCCTGATAGAGCTGATCAATATGCACGAATGTCGCCAAATCGCGGGGTGTTTCAATGAATTTGCGCAGCCGCGCATCTGTGCCGTCCGGCGGGTTTTGGGAAGTTGTCGCGTATAAATCGAGCCCCGAGAGGTTCACCCCGTTTTGCGCATCCAACCACTCCGCAAAGGACGTCATGTAATCAATGCCGCGCTCAGCACCCAAGACCTTTTGCGTGATCTGCTGCGCTCCAAAATCGATATTGCCGGACTTGCGCGCGGATTTGGACCCCAGCAGCAAGAATTGCGAAATGTAGCCGTTGTCAAAGCAGCCCTTGGATGAGCCACGGAACAATCCACCCGGCTTAAAGCTCTTGCCATCGGTCCAACGCGCCACCCGGCGTCGCTGCTCCAAATCACTGAGGTCTTCGGAAGGCTCTTCACGAGTAGCCCCGCCAACCGGTACCGCTTTTGGATCAAACCATGCCAAAGAGGCCAATGCCGCATTCAAATCAGCGACTGTGGCGGGCTTGCCATCAAGCATCAATTCGACCTTGATTGTCTCGTCTATAGATCCCCCCCGGTCAGGCGCATAAAAATAGAGCAAACAGTCGGGATCGCTTAAATCTTCAAAGCTCATGTCCCGCACAACTGCCATTGCATAAACTTCCGCCATCTCTGCCGTCAGTTCGCTTTCGCCAAGACGCGGCGCAGGTGCAATCGCAACCGCCGCCGGATCCGGCCCTTCAAGCTCGTAGTAATGACCTGCAAAAGGGCTTTCCCAAATCCGGTGCCCAAAATGCGTTTCCGCGCCATCTTTTGGCACGCAGCGGGGTTTGGCACCTGCTGATTTTGCGGTTTCCACATCAAGTTTTGGCGAAAATTCACCAGCCCGAAGACCTGCCCCTGTCAAACCGGCGATCAGGTCGTTCAAAGCATCCTGATCAGCGCGGCCCTTACCGTCATGGAGCAAACCCTTGCTGAATGCCATTGGTTTGCCATCGTAATAAGTGTTGTCTCCATTCGCGACGGCCAGATGAATTGGCCGACGCTCCATATTGGCAGCTAGGTCTGCAGCACTGTTGCGACGCCGAAATGCACGCGCTCTGCGGTCCCCTTGTGTGGTCATAAAATGGCTCCTGTATTCTAAAATACTTATTCAGTGTGGATAAAGGGAGTGAAGCATGGGGGCCGTTAGTGAACCGTTAGTCAAAAATTAACGTTTCGCGCAGCACCCCATGCAAATAGAGATATCTACTTAAGTGACAAAAATCTGCGCGGATTTTCACGCGCGATCGCATCAAAAATCGGCTCATCAAGAGCATGGCGCAATTTCATCGACAAATACCGTTCTTCGAATTCTTCTTGATGCGACAAGTAAAAATCTGACCCAAACAGCGTTCGCTTCTTGATCTTGCAATTATCCCGCAAAATGACAGCCAGCGGCGCCAGAAAATTGCGAACATCAAACACGGTGTAGGAGATGTCGGTGTAAAGGTTCTCATAGCGCTCAGAGTCAATCATCTGCATGATTTTGGTCAGCCAGTTCAGATGCGCACGCTCCGAACTGGCGGCATCCAAGTCCACAAACTCACGGCTTTTGGGATCGTCGAAATACCTGTTCCATTCTTCGGACCCACCAAAATGCGCCATACAGAGCTTCAGTTTCGGAAACCTGTCCAACACCTCGCGGTAACGGTCTGGGTCGGAATAAAAATGGACCTCACTTTTGGGCGTGCCGCGTTCCCCAATTCCGCCTCTTGATGTATGGGTGGTTATGGGAATCTCATGGGTCTCGCAATATTCGTAGAGATCGTGCAAACGCTCATCACTCGGCATAAATCCCAAAGCCGGGTACAGTTTAATGCCGCAGAAAACGCGCTCGCCTCCGTCTCGCTTTTTCTCAAGCCGCTCTTTGGCATAGTCCAAAACTTTGGCAGCGTCCTCAAACCGTCTAGGATCAATCGCAACGAAGGGCAGAATTGCGTCCCCGAATTTTGTGACAAGGTCTTCCAGTTCCTTATGCTGCTCATCAAGGGAAGCCTCAGCGGTCCCGGCGCCCATGAAATCCATATCCATCGGCAACACAACAAATCGCGTATCCTCCGGGTAAAGCAGCCGCACTTCATCGAAAACCTCAAGCTGGGAGGTGCGGGCACCCGTCTCAAGCAGATCCGCATACCGGCCCAGCATGTCGTCTTTGGTTATCCATTTCCCTGCTTTCCGCAAGAAGCTGCCCAAGAGCGACTTGAAGGGCATACCAGCCCCAATAACAGTCAGCGCGTACCAAAAAAATCGGCGCGGCACATGGTTCAACGTAAAGGTATGAACGTGACAATTGATGATCGAATCTTTGGGTTCAGTGCGCATGTTAGGTTCCCTCTTCTACCCTGTTTGACAACTCCCAAGCTGTATCGTTTTGTGTCAGCCCATCGCTTTCAAATGCGCTGCCATCTGCCCTGATGTGACTTTGTCAAATGCTGACAATCCATCTTTCACGACCTGTTTGAGATGGCGGCGCTTGCGCGCGGTATCCGCTGCACTCACTTTGACCTTGCCGTGTTCAAAGTGAACATATTCCCGACCTGCGCCAAATCCGGCTGCACGTCTGATGTTGGCTGCCAGCGGATTGTGCCGGGCCTTGAGCTGATCTTTGGTCATCGCCAACAGGCGGTCCTGCGTGGCAGAAAGGGCGGGCAGTCCGCCAAGTGCGAAAAACAGACCGGCCTCATCACTGAGCATCTCAAGCGCGACCTGCTCTTCGGGGCGGGTTTGAGGCATGGAAATGCGAAGCCGCAACGGGGCAGATTTCACAATCCGATCATAGGACTGACCCGGCTGAGACAATAACAAGTATGCCGTCACCCGGTAGTTCCCCGGCTCTGCAAAAGGGAAACCAGAATTGCCGAATGTCAGGTTCGCATTGCCCTCAATCACTTGGTTTGGCTGGATATGGAGCTGATTGGCTTGGCTCATCACATTGAGCCGGTGAACCACAGGGATAAAGACATTGTCTTCCATATGATCATGACGCGCAGATGACTCCCGCTCAATCAGGAATTCCAGATGCCCCGATTTTTGATCAAGCAGGGTTTGGGGCACATCAAGCGGCACGGAACCCTTGTTTTTAAAACGCAATCCAAGAATCACGGGTTGTGCAAACAGAAAAACCGGCCCGCCCTGAGGCAGGATCAGCTCCAGCTCTGCGGGTTGATCATTATATTCTGGCATATAAGGGCTGTGACTGCCTTTGCCGGTTTCCCAGTATCGTACAGAATGGAAATGCTTGCCGCCGGGGCGAGTGGCAGTGTGAGTTGCATTTTTGAGGAAGGGGACCTCGTCTGGATCAAAGCTGAAATCGTACGTGTTCCAAAACGCCGCGTCGCGCCCACCGCCGCGGTGTTTTTGTGGGTAGTTTATGATTGGCGTGCTGTCTGCCCGACCAACATTGCGCTCAAAGCGATGCACCAAATTAAGCGCATGTCTAAGCTCGTGCAAAGTCGTTTGCAGCAAATCACGATCAAACTCTGAGGGGTAACTGAACTGTTTGATGGTATCAGAAAAAACCGCTAGCCACTGGCGCTGGTTTGTATCCCAACCATCGAACATGATCCCTGCGAGCCCTGCGCGGTTTGACCGAGACAACATGCAAAGCTGCGTGGCAAATTCGCTGCCGGTTGTATCCAAACCTTTGTTTGTCATCATCAGTTCGATCAGAGCTTTCTCGCTCCAACTGCCTGCGGTCGGGGTCGGCAAATCTGGCGTGAGCCGACGCATCTGCACTGCAAAACCCGCCTCTAAAAGACTGGATTCCAGCGTCCTCACAAGCCCCATATGCTCAACCGGTTGCAACGTGGCCGCGCCTGTCTCGCGGATTTCGTTTACAGTGAGGTGGCGCAGGTTCGGCCCTTCCCAATGCAAATCCGCCCGCATGGATGTGTTGACAGGAAGTCCAACAAGCTGCTTTTCAATGAGCAACTCCATCGCAAGACACGTGCTCAGCGAGGTAAGTTGCAAGCTGCCTTGAGCGGTCGCACCAAACTTGTCTTCAAAAATCAGTGCGAATTTTTTGGCTTTGTTTGGCTTTGATTTGAACGGTGATGATGAGCGAAAAGACGCTGTCCATTCGCCAAAATCCCCCATTGGTGACAGTCGAAAAATGTCGCCGCTCACCGTGTCATCATCAATGCGCAGCACAAAACGGGCATGGGCATCCTGACCGTCATAACTTCCATTCAAAAGGCTGGTCTGTGCGTCCAAGATTTGCGTCTGCCCATGACCATTGTCCTTGGGGTCAAGGCGAACTTGCTCATTCTCCCCGTCTAGCCAAAAGTTAGGGTCGCTTGACTGTTTGCTGTGATCATGCGCGACCAACGTTCGCGAGAATCGCGGGTCTACCACATTGAAATTTTCACACATACCTAACCTCCCAATTCGGTGGGAGCATTTTGAACGGCGGAAATCCTACAGCAAAACCAACAGCTTAAAGTCACGCGAAATTCATGAAGAACCTGCGTTCAGATACCCCGAACAACAGAGCTCGACCCCAATAGTCTCGCCCTATGCTCCTAAATTTGAGGCGAATTCGCTGAACTTTCAGTCTGTGATTTGTCTGAAGTTCAACGTCAACGCCTTGCCTGCCCCGAGCAAATCATGGCCTGCGTTAGTCGAGCGTTAATTGTTCGTTAGGGTGTATCCGAGCGCGGATATGGGAAGCGCCATGAGATGGACCAAGCGCCGCTGAAACGGCGCCTGGCTTTAGCATTAAGACGTCTTGGCCGTAGCTTCTTCAGGGGCGTCTTCGGTTGCTTCCTCTTGCGAGGTTTCAACAACCTCTTCAGGTTCAATCTCGACCGCCGCTTCAGGCTCGTCCGGTGCCCCGATGATCACTGGCAGCATCGTTGCCGCTGCATCAACATCAGGTGCCGGAAGTTCTGACCACTCCGCTGTGTCAAACGCCCCGCAATTCTCACAGAGCGGCTTCCAGCTTGTATGAATGTGATTACAGTTGCTGCAGACCCACTGATTGCCACGTGACGCGCTGAGCGCTTTGGCGAGCCAGCCGCGCACGACAGCCTCCGACCCACCTTCACCGCGCTCGATCGCCGCCATAATCGACAGGGACCGCGTGGTAGGTGCGGTTTCTGCAAGATCACCCAGGGCGCGCCGTGCGCCGGGAAAATCATCTGCAGCCAGCGCCAGCTCAGCCCCCACGAGCTTTGTCTCTGCGGAATTCGGCGCTTGGCGGAACAACGTGCCAAATCGCTTGATCCGTGCCTCGGCAGTCTCGTCAGGCGCAATTTTGGCGTAAGTCGCGGCGATATCAGGATGCGGCTTTTCAGACCAGGCTGCTTTCAGGATCTTGTTGGCGGCGCGTGTATTGCCAGCCTCGATCTGAATTTCAGCCGCCAGAACAGCAGCAGGCACAAGCGTTGGCGCAATTTTATTGGCTTGAAGCGCAGCATTGCGCGCACGTTCAGCGTCGCCCACATCCCGCGCATCACGTGCGTCTGCAAGAGACAAAACCGCATCGCGGCGTTTACCAACATCCTTTGGTAAAGCGCGTGCGCGGATTTTGGCATCCAGCGTTTTGCGCGCACCGGCCCAATCGGCTTTTTCCGACTGCAAACCAAAGAGCGTGTTCAGGACATCTGTATGGCGTGGCTCCAGCGCGAAGGCTTTTTGTGCCAGCGCGAGGGCTGTGTCCGTATCACCGGCCGCAAGTTTTTGCTTCATGAGACCGCGCACACCGACAAAGCGGGTGCGGTCATCGCCAACCATTTCTTTGTAATATTCCAACGCCTTGGTGGTGTCGCCGTTCATCTCGGCGGCTTGCGCGTTCACGAGGCGGGTCAGCTCAGGCTTAGCAAGATACTTTTCTGCCCGCGCAGCTTTGTTAGACGCTTTGCGCCCATCGCCAGCGGCCAGCGCGATCATGCTATCAGTCAGTGCCTCAAAGCCGCGCCGTTCGCGGTTGCGATCAAAGTAGCGCGACAGGGCAGTTTCATCGCCTGCCAACATGCGGAACACTGCCAGCAGCAGACCCGCAATCGCAAGCAGCAGCCAAAGCGCGAGGAACAGGACAACAATGCCCAACACCGCATATAAAAGCGGAAACGAGTATTCTTTCCCGCTAAAGACGACCTGAATTTTCCCTTCGGGGTCATCAACGATGTAAGACAGACCATAGGTCAGCGCCGCTGCCAGACAGAAGAAGATAGCAAGTTTGATAAACGACCAGATCACGGCAACGCCCCTTTAACTACGTGCATCAATTGATGCGTTGAATGCTTCAAACCCAGCAAGGGCCTCGGCACGGGATCGGGCTTTGGTGAGCCAGTCAGACATTGCTGCGGCGGCTGGCTCGGAGAGGGATGATGCCTCACTCAATACGGTGTCCAAATCATTTACTTCAAGGGCGGCTTCCATGCGCGACAGCACTGCATCCGTTGAATCGCCCTCTTGAGGGTCTAGCGAGCGGGATATGACCTGACTTTTGAGAAATGCAGTGAAACCAGACACGGTGCCATCTTCCGCATCCGCCTTGATTGAATCCCGGATCGCGGCAGAAGCTGCATCGCCATAACTGTTGGCAAGGTCGTTCGCAGAGGTAACGCCTGCGTCCATGTGGTTTGCAAGCTCTGCCGGTGCTTCAACACCCGCCAATGCCGCAACCTGCGCGAGCTCATCAGCAAAGCCGCTACCGGACAGCAACTGATCCTCGACGCTTTGAATGGCAGCCTTCAGCTCAGCCGATTGCTCAACAACTGCAGCCTCTGCCTTAACTTCCTGAGCGCGGGCATCCGCTTCTTCAATCTTGCGGTTGGTTGCGGCCTCAACTTCGTCTATGCGCTGGCCAATCTGACCGTTTTGCGAAGATACGGCGGCCAGTTCTGCTTTCAAGCCTTCCAGACTGGCAGCATATGTCGCGATTTTCGCAGCTACTTCGGCGCTCAGTTCACTGGCGCCAGTATCGGTTGTTTCCAACGCGCCCAAGGCATCGCGCAGTGCCGCGAATTCGGTATCCATTCCAGCCAACTTGGTTTCTAGGCTGCTCAAGCGGGCTTCGATTTCGCCGCTGTCAGAGGCCGTCACTTGATCGCTCAAAGCCGCAAGCTCACTTGCCAATGCGCCTGTGCGTTCATCCAGCGCTGTGTTGGTTTTCACGGAAGCATCCGCAATCGCTGCATCAATGCTTTCCTGCGCCACCGGAACCGGCAATGCGCTTAAACGTTCTTCCATCTCGGACCGCAGATCAGCCAGTTGTGTTTGGGTTTGATCCGCACCGGGCACAAGGTATTTCGTCAAAGGCGCCAGCGGTGCAGGCAGCATAGGCGCAAGTTTAGGACCGCCCCAAAGCGCCAGCGCGCCCCCTGCAAACAAAAGTGCCAGCAACCAAAGAACGCGCGACGCGAAACTTGGGCGGCGCTCTTCTTCATAATGCTCTTCGGGCTCTACATGGGCCTCTTCAAGAGCGTCCTCATAGACCTCTTCGGCATCCGCCTCAGCGTCATCGAGCGCATCAGAGGCCTCGTCTGAAACGTCGTCCAACTGCTCTTGGGCAGCCTCAGCGGCGTCATCAGCCAACTCATCAATTGAGTTTTCCGGTGCATTTGTATCATCAGAAACGCTGTCCAGACGATCTTCAGCTTCCGCTATAGTCTGATCAACAAGTTCAGCGTCGTCTACAGAAGACGATTTATTTGTAGCCATCAGGTCCTCTTAGGCACTCTATTACATGAAGGCTTTGAACTTCAAAACAGTGAGCAACGGGGTCTAGATTAAGTCATGGTAGGGCTAGATACAATGATTCCCAAGAAAATTGACTTAGGTCACATTGCCCATTGCCAGACAGGAAAGCATGGCTGATTGGTCAGGTCTATCCGCAATAACTGCGACAAATTGCTCAGATTCTTGGATTTCTTGCGCCACCGCGGCACTCATGCAAATTGCACGAACTGGTTGAATTTTAGGCAATTCGCTCACCGCTTGGGCGAATAATGCAGCAGTTCGTGGTGAATAAAGCATCACTGTATCGAAGCCATCTGCCGCCAATTGGTCCAAAACATCCTCGGGCAAATCCTTTGGGCGCTGGTCATAAATGATTGCTTCGCGCAAACCGATTCCCTCTACCGCAAGCGTGCCCGCAAGATCGCCCGCCGACTCAGCGCCGCGCAGATAAAGGAAATCGCCCGCATCTGGCAGGTAGGATTGTACAACAAGGGTTGCCAGTGTGGATGTGTCGCCTGATGCAGAAAACGCCGCAAAACCTGCGCGCTGCGCTGCAAGGGTTGTTGCATCACCAACGCAGAGCGCTGGCAAATGGGTCAAAGACCAGCGCTTGGCTGCCTCCTCCACGCCGTTTCTCGAGGTAAAAAGCACGCCCTGCAATCTCTCCAGATCGGGATCAGCGGGTTCTGACACAATATGAAGCAGCGGCACGCAGGTCGTTTCGAACTGACCCGGAAACTGCTCTTCAATCATCGCCGCCGTCTCAGCACCTTGCGCTTCTGGTCGCGTGATCAGGATATAGTGTTTTTCGTCCGCCAAACCGCAGCCCCCCGCTAATTTGCGCCATTGAAGGCACCTTAGCGCGGTGTTACCCCGACACATAACTCCAGACAAGAGCATCAGGACATCCCGTTATGGCGCAAACCTATACTGTGCTTGGCATTGAAAGCAGCTGCGACGACACCGGCATCGCGGTTGTGCACGGTGCGCCTGATGGGCCGGGCGACGTGTTGGCCAATGCGATTGCCGGTCAAGCCGAGCTACACGCTGCCTTTGGTGGGGTTGTTCCGGAAATTGCCGCCCGCGCGCATGTGGAAAAGCTCGACCCTATGCTCGACCTCGCCCTAAAGGAGGCCGACGTCACACTTGCACAAATCGACGCCATCGCGGTGACAGCCGGGCCGGGCTTGATTGGAGGCGTTTTGTCCGGTGTGATGTTTGCAAAAGGTCTGTCCGCAGGTACGGGCATCCCCCTTATCGGAGTCAATCATCTGGCAGGCCATGCTTTGACGCCACGCCTGACAGACGGGATCAAAACGCCCTACCTGATGCTGCTTGTGTCAGGCGGGCATTGTCAGTTCCTTGCGGTTCTGGGCCCCGATGAGTTCCGCCGTCTTGGGGGCACGATTGACGATGCCCCCGGCGAGGCTTTCGACAAAACCGCCAAGCTGATGGGGCTTGGCTATCCCGGCGGCCCATTGATCGAAATGGAGGCCAAGCAAGGAAACCCCAAGCGCTTTGCCTTTCCGCGCCCGCTCATGGGGCGCGACGGTGCGGATATGTCATTCTCGGGCCTCAAAACCGCTGTGCGCAGGTCCATTGATGAACTGGTTGAGGAAAAAGGCGGCTTGACCCGCGAAGACCGCAGCGATCTTGCCGCCAGTTTTCAACAGGCCGTGGTTGATATCCTGCGTGCCAAAACCCACGTGGCCCTTGAGCTGTTTGAAGATTTGACCGCACAAAAGACCACCATCGCTGTCGCAGGCGGTGTCGCGGCCAACACCCCGATCCGGGCGGCTTTGGAAGACGTTGCGCGCATCTCGGGTTTCGCGTTCACGGCCCCCCCTTTGAGACTTTGCACTGACAACGGCGCGATGATCGCATGGGCCGGACTGGAGCGCTTTGCCGCTGGCAAGCGTGACGATCTGACCCTGTCCGCACGCCCGCGTTGGCCACTAGACAGCGCCGCTGCCCCCATGCTCGGCTCCGGCAAAAAAGGCGCCAAAGCATGATCGCGGTGATTGGCGCAGGGGCATTTGGCACAGCACTGGCGATTTGTTTTGCTGCCGCTGGCAAAGAGGTCACTCTGATTGGGCGCGATCCTGACTTGGCCAAAGATCGTGAGAATAAGCGACGGTTGCCCGGGCAAGGATTTCCCGCAAACTTAAATGTTTCTAATGACTTACCTCAAGCGGCGGCCTATCTCCTTGCGGTGCCCGCCCAAGCCACCCGCACTTGGCTTGACGACCACCGCTTGCCAAGCCCGGCGCCTCTTGTGCTCTGTGCCAAAGGTTTGGAACTTGGCACCCTTCGCCGCCAGAGCCAGATCGCAGAAGACATTTTGCCCGGACAAGAGCTTGCGGTCCTCACAGGACCCGGTTTTGCGCAAGAAATCGCGGCAGGAAAACCTACCGCCCTTGCACTTGCGGGCACGCAACAGCTGCAAACGCTGCTGTCAGGCCCGACACTGCGCCTTTATCGCACTGAGGATCGCACCGGCGCGGAACTGGGCGGCGCGCTCAAGAATGTCGTCGCGCTTGCGTGCGGAATTGCCCATGGGGCGGGACTTGGCGAAAGCGCCAAAGCGTCGTTGCTGACACGCGGTTTGGCTGAAATGCAGCGTCTTGGAGTGGAATTGGGCGCTCAAGCAGAAACCTTTTCAGGTCTGTCGGGTCTTGGTGATCTTGCGCTCACCGCCGCCTCGACGCAGTCGCGTAATTTCCGTGCCGGCATTGATCTGGGACAAGACAAACCGCTTGATCCAACTGTTACAGTGGAGGGGATCGCCACGGCCTATGCCGCCCTTGATCTAGCCCAAAAATCGGACATAGACATGCCCCTTGCCCGCGCGGTTGTCTCGGTTTTAGATGGTAAGATGACGGTAACCGAAGCGATTGCCGCACTCCTGTCCCGACCGTTAATCCAAGAGGCACGTTAGACCATGCAGTACTGGCTATTCAAATCTGAACCCAACACATGGGGCTGGCAAGATCAGCTGGCCAAGGGGGAGGCGGGCGAAGAATGGGATGGTATCCGCAATTATCAGGCACGCAACAACATGCGTCTGATGCAGCTTGGCGATCTTGGCTTTTTCTACCATTCGCTCAAAGAAAAAGCTGTTGTTGGCATTGTCGAGGTTTGTGCCTTATCCCACCCAGACAGCACCACGGATGATCCGCGCTGGGACTGCGTGGATGTGAAGGCAGTGCAAAGCCTGAAAAATCCGGTGACGCTGGAGATGTGCAAAGCTGAGCCGCGGCTTGCAGATATGGTGCTGGTGAATAACACCCGCCTATCCGTGCAACCAGTGCGCCCAGAAGACTGGGCTCTGATTTGCGAAATGGGCGGTTTGTAACCGCCACTTGCATTCTGGCGACCATTTTAGGCACATTCCTTTGCAATCAAACAAATAGAGGGGTCAGAAATGGGAATTTTGTCTGTTATCGTCGCAGCAATCGGGGCGTATGCGTTTGGCGCAGTCTGGTACATGATTATGGCAAAGCCTTGGATGGCCGACATTGGCCTCACCGAAGAAGAGGTCCGCCGGTCCGATCCCGTACCCTACATCGTCAGCTTTCTGTGTTGTGTTCTTGTTGCTGGTATGATGCGCCATATCTTTGTTGCATCAAACGTAACCAGCAGCTTTGAGGGCGCTCTTTCTGGCTTCGGCCTTGGGCTGTTTATCGCGACACCTTGGCTTGCCACCAATTACACGTTTGCGCGTCGACCACGCCGCTTGATCCTGATTGATGGGGGCTATGCAACGGTCGGATGTACCATCATGGGCCTTGTCCTGACACTGCTCTAAAGCGTCTCGCCTTTGGCTTGAACCAACCCGTATCGCTTTTCGCGTTCGACCAAAGGGAGAGGCCGCGCATAAGCTGTGCATGTTTAAGGCAGGGCGCTCTAGCGCGAGATTTGCAAAAAAATGGGGGCCTCCACCCGTGCGGAGACCCCCATGCAGCACCACCACGTGCCCCGCAACATACGCGACCTGATCAAGGCCTGTGCTGCGGTTTCCTGAAATGGTTGGAAACTTGGGTCGGTTCTCCGACACGCATCTGTTCCCACAAATGCTCAAGCAAATCAAACCTTTAGTACCGTCAATTTTGCTCGGATTATTATCAATTGCTTTGGGCAAGATTGAGGCGCACAGTGGTTGGTGACAGAAAGGCGCTTCCAAATGCCGAAGACACCGTCACTAGACGCAGCCTATCGCCTCAACACACCTGATGACAGTCTGCGCCTATATCGCGACTGGGCACCGACCTATGACCGCGACTTTGCTGCCGCCCAAGGCTACACCTATCCCAGCGAGGTTGCCAAGATTTTCGCGGATCGGGCAAGCCTTGAGGATGCTCCGATTTTGGACGTGGGTGCGGGAACTGGTTTGGTTGGTGAGCGTCTTTATGATCACGGTTTGCGCAGCCTTGAGGCGCTGGATATCTCTCAAGAGATGTTAGACGTCGCAAAATCCAAAACGATCTATCAACAAGTGCATCAGATAGACCTCACGGCTCCGGGTACTTTTGGTCTTAAACGATACGGTGGGCTGGTATCGGCTGGCACATTCACCCATGGCCATGTTGGCCCGGATGCGCTTGCGAGTCTCATATCCATGGGCAAATCCGGTGCTTTATTTGTGTTGGGCATAAACTCAAGTCACTTTGAAATAGGCGGATTTGGGCGCATTCTCTCTACCTTAAAATCCAGCATCTATGCCCCAGAGTTTTTGGAACGTCCAATATATGACGGCTCAGGCGATGCAGATCACGCCAAGGACACGGCCCTGGTCGCGGTGTTTCGCAAACGCTGATGCCTCCGTTCGACGTCAAAGCTCTGGGCGAGATCGCCATTCGTTGTGCAGATATTGATGCAATGTGCGCATGGTATCGCGATGTCATCGGTCTGAAAATTCTCAAAGGAGGGCACAGCGATGGCATTGTTTTCTTTGAGATCGCCCAAGGCTATAGCGGCCATACCAGCGTTCTTGCGCTGTTTCGCCATGACGTCGGCAATCCACGGCTCCATCAGCGTAGCACGGATCGGCCCGAAACTGGCGCCAAATCATCGCTTCATCATCTGGCACTCTCCCTTGAACGCAAAGATCAAGACGCAGCGATCGAGTGGTTCCAAGCAGAGCAGATCATCCACAAGATCCAGATTTTTGGCTGGATCGGCTGGCGTGGCGTGTTTTTGACTGATCCAGAAGGCAATACGGTAGAACTTGTCGCCTATCACGACGCATTTTTGGAAGCCTAGAGCGCCCCGCCTTTAAAGCACCTTAACCCATTCACTGAGCGGCGCACGGTCACTGCGAAACCCATTCACGCCAGCCTCTGGATCCGCCTTGCCAATGGCCAAGCCACAAAACAGCATCTGCCCATCCGCTGGCTCCACAAAAGCATCAACCGTCTCGCTGTAAACCGCCCAGGCTTCCTGCGCGCAGGTTTGATACCCTTCTTCCTCCAGCAAAAGCATGACTGATTGCAAAAACATGCCGGCATCGGACCATTGCGGCGGCCCCATGGACTTATCGATATAGAGAAAGATCGCAGCAGGTGCGTCAAAGAAGGTGAAGTTGCGCGCCATTGCATCGGCCCGTGCCGGTTTGTCCTCCCGCGCAATCCCCATTTGATCGTAAAGCCCCATGCCATTGTCATAGCGGCGGGTGCGATAGGGATCCTTTAGCGGCGAGGGGTATATTTCATATTCAGTAGCATTGGGGCTAGCGGCTTCCATAAGCTCACGAAACGCCGTCATACGCACACCATTGAGAACCGCCACATTCCAAGGTTGCAGATTCCCCCCGGACGCAGCACGCGCGCTGCGCTCTAGAACCGACATAATCGTATCGTTCGACACTGGGTCCGGCAGAAATGCCCGCACTGACTGGCGTTGCGCCAAAGCTTGTGAAACTTTCATCTGTGCGGCCTCCTTCGTGTCCGAAAACAGAGTGACAGAGCCCACCCAAAAGAAAAACCCCACCAATGAAGGCGGGGCTTAAAAGTGACCCAATACACGGGCCTGCGTGTGCGCGATTAACTGGTTGGGGGATTAACAGTTTCTCGCATTTCAGCGCGGACTTGTTGACGCAGCACATCAATTGGCACTGCTTGTCCGTCTCTCTTGAAACACCAATAGGTCC
>CAZQMR010000023.1:0-27265 GCA_964594465.1 uncultured Rhodobacterales bacterium | reverse complement strand
GCATGGCAGGCCAAAAAGGCTAAGCTCAAAGAACGCATCAAGGATATGGCGGATCGCTTGATCCGAATTGCCGCCGAACGCGCGTTGCGCTCAGCCCCGGTGCTGACCCCGCCCGATGGGCTGTGGGATGCGTTTTGTGCGCGGTTTCCCTACTCAGAAACTGAAGATCAGCTGAACGCGATTGAGGATGTGATGGAGGATATGGCCTCGGGTCGCCCGATGGATCGGTTGATTTGCGGCGATGTGGGCTTTGGGAAGACGGAAGTGGCGTTGAGAGCGGCGTTTGTGGCGGCGATGTGCGGTCAGCAAGTGGCGATCATTGCGCCCACGACGCTGCTGGCGCGGCAGCATTTCCAGAGCTTTGCGAAGCGGTTTCGCGGCCTTCCGATCCATGTGCGCCAGCTCTCGCGCTTTGTCTCGGCAAAGGACGCAGAGGCGACGCGACAAGCGATGGCGCGTGGCGAGGTGGAGATTATTGTTGGGACCCATGCGCTGCTGGCGAAGAACATCAAGTTCGCGCAGTTGGGGCTGCTGATCATCGACGAAGAGCAAAAGTTTGGGGTGACGCATAAGGAGCGGCTGAAACAGTTGCGCTCGGATGTGCATGTGATGACGCTGACCGCGACGCCGATCCCGCGTACGCTGCAACTTGCGCTGTCAGGGGTGCGGGAATTGTCACTGATTGGCACGCCGCCGGTGGATCGCCTTTCGATCCGCACGTATGTTTCCAGCTTTGATCCTGTGACCATTCGCGAGGCGCTGTTGCGCGAGCATTATCGCGGTGGGCAGAGCTTTTATGTGGTGCCGCGGATTTCTGACTTGGCGGAAATTGAAGAGTTCCTGACCGAGCAGATGCCGGAGATCAAATATGTGGTCGCGCATGGGCAGATGGCCGCGGGCGAGCTCGATAGCCGCATGAACGCGTTTTATGACGGTAAGTTCGATGTGCTGCTGGCGACGACGATTGTTGAGAGCGGATTGGATATTCCGACGGCGAACACGTTGATCGTGCACCGGGCGGATATGTTTGGCCTGTCGCAGCTTTACCAGATCCGGGGGCGCGTGGGCCGCTCCAAAATTCGCGCCTATTCCTACTTCATGACCGAGGCGCGCAAAAAGCTGACGCCGCAGGCGGAGAAGCGGTTGCGGGTGCTGGGTTCGCTCGACAGCCTTGGGGCTGGGTTCACGCTGGCGTCGCAGGATTTGGATATTCGCGGGGCGGGCAATCTGCTGGGCGAGGAGCAGTCGGGGCAGGTGCGCGAGGTAGGCTACGAGCTATATCAGGACATGCTGGAAGAGGCGATTGCCAAGATGAAGGCGGGCGAGATGGAAGGCCTTTCGGAGGCGGATGGTCAATGGGCGCCCACAATCAATCTGGGCGTGCCGGTGCTGATCCCGGAGCCTTATGTGCCTGATCTGGATGTGCGGCTTGGGCTTTATCGCCGCCTCTCGTCGCTCTCTAAGAAGGTCGAGCTGGAAGGTTTTGCGGCAGAGCTGATTGACCGCTTTGGCAAACTTCCGCGCGAGGTGGAAACGCTGCTGGCGATTGTGCGCGTGAAGGCGATGTGCAAGGCGGCTGGGATCGTGAAGCTGGATGGGGGGCCGAAAGGCGCGACCATTCAGTTCTACAAGGACAAATACGCCAATCCTGAGGGGCTGGTGCAGTTCATTCAGGATCAGCGTGGGATGGCGAAGGTGCGTGACAACAAGATCGTGGTGCGGCGTGACTGGGCTAAGGACAACCAGAAGCTCAAGGGTGCGTTTGCGATTGCGCGGGACTTGGCGGTTCTGGCGAAACCTAAGAAGGTGGAAAAGGCCGCTGGGTGATTGGAGCTTTGGTCGCCTAAGGGGTATTTGAGTATTGCCCTTCAGCTGTGGTCGCGTTTGTCGGTGAGAATGAGCGTCAATGCAATGAGGGCGCAAACCAAGAAACCGGCTGTTAAGGGCACGACGGTTCCGTCAAAAGCCAATCCCAGAGGCGTTGCAATCGTTATGCCAATAAGCGTGGAAAACGTGCTGAAAATTGTTGCCGCCATTCCGGCTTGATCGGGCAATGGTTCCATCGCAATTGCGCCGATATTGCCCATGATGATGCCTTGGCAAAAGAAATAGATCAGGCACCAGGCCACAAAGGCGGGCAACCAGTTTCCAAAGCCTGCAAAGATCACCAAGGCCAAGTAGAGCGCGGTTATCGTGCAGCCAAATCCAATAGCCAGAGCAATCAGGCGGTGCATTCCAAGCCGGGTCACAAGGTTCCCATTCACCAGTGAGGCACCCCCCAGTGAAACCGCGAGAGCGGCGAAGAAAAGGGGGAAGCGTTCGCCTTCGTTGAACACTTCATCATAAATCTGTGGGGATGCGCTGAGATAGGCGAAGAACGCGCCAAAAATACAGCCCGTGACGATGGTATAGCGTACAAGGGTCGCGTTTGTGATGACGATGCGCAAGGAGGCAAAGAGTTCTTGTGCGGAGAAAACGCGACGGGTTTGCGCAGGGTTGGTTTCGAATTGGCGCAGGCCGAACCAGAGGCCTGCGGTTATTGCGTGGATGACGTAAAGGGAGAAAATGGCCCGCCAGCCGAATGTATTGGCAACGACCATGCCTAAGCTTGGCGCCAGTGCTGGGACAACAATGAACACGGCCATCACAAAGCTCATGATGCGGGCCATTGCGCGGCCTGCATAGAGATCGCGCACAAGGGCCATGGTGACGGTGCGTGGACCTGCGGTGCCGATGCCTTGGATCAGGCGGCCAAAGAGCATAGCCTCAAAGCTTTGCGAAAACAGGCAGATGACGCTCCCGAACATGAAGATGCCAAGGCCCGATAGGATGACGGGTTTGCGGCCCAGATAGTCTGAGGCAGGGCCTGCGAAGAGTTGGCCGAGCGCAAGGCCGAGCAGGTAAACCGGGATGATCAGTTGGGGGGCATTGGGGTCAGTGACGCCGAGGTCGCGCCCTATTGTGCCGATTGACGTGAGCATAAAATCCGTGCCCACGGCGATGACCATGGTGAGAAACGCGACCAGAGCAACGAATTCGCGTTGCCCCAGTGGCACTGTGCGGGAGGTCATGCGTCGCTGGCTTCCTGCGCTTCAAGTTCAGCCAGTTCCTTGATCACATTGGCCCAGACGGATGGTTCTTGGGCACCTGAGATCGCGTATTTGCCGCCCACGAGGAAACACGGCACGCCTTGTACGCCCATTTCGCGGGCTTTTTTATCTTCGTCGCGGGTTTCTTCGATATCGGCATCCGAGGCGAGCAAGCGCTGCACCATGCGGCCATCAAGCCCGGTTTCCATCGCTGCATTGATCAGCACTTGATGATCGGAAATGTCTGCACCTTCAGCAAAATAAAGCTTGAACAGCCGCGTGACAAAAGCGGTTTGATTGCCCTCGGTACGGGCCCAGCGGATCACGCGATGGGTGTCGAGCGTGTTGGGGGTGCGGTCAATCAATGAGAAATCAACATCGACGCCTGCATCTTTGGCCGCTTGTTCGATCTGGGAATAGACTTTGACGGCACCTTCGCGCCCACCAAATTTCAGCTCAAGATATTCGCGGCGATCCATACCTTCGGGCGGCATATCAGGGTTGAGCTGGAAGGGGCGCCAGTGGATGTCAAAAGGGTGGTCACCGACGGCTTCCAATGCGCGATCGAGCTTGGCTTTGCCGATGTAGCACCAAGGGCAGATTGGGTCGGATATGATGTCGAGTGCGATCATGGGTCGGCCCTCCAGCCATAGGTTTCCACAAGGGTGCGGCGGCGCAATTTGCCGTTTGGATTGCGGGGCAGTGCGTCGATTTGGCGAAACGCGCGGGGGCGTTTATAGGCCGCGAGCTCTGCCTCACACAGCGCTTCTAACGGGTTTGTATCGAAGGGGCGAGTGCTGGCGACAAAAAACACGGTGATGATGCTGGCATCGGCTTTGATGGGCAGCTCAACGGCGGCGCATTCCGTGATTTGCGCGTGGGTGTTGATAAGCGCTTCGATTTCAAGCGGCGAGACGCGGTAGCCGCCTGCATTCAGCACGTCGTCGCTGCGGCCCAGATGGGTGATGTAGCCCTCATCGTCGGCCATGGCTCTGTCGCCGGTGATGAACCAGTTGCCGGTGAATTGAGCTTGGGTCAGGTCCGGGGCATTGTGATAGCCGAGCATCAGGCCGGGGTCACGGCGATCAATGGCGAGCTGGCCGGGGGTGTTGGCGGGCAGAGGGGTGAGGGTTTCATCATCGAGGATTGCGATGTTGCGCCCTGTTTGGGGTTTGCCTGCGGTGCCGGGTTTGTGGGGTGTTGTTGGGCTGGAGGAAATGAAGGTGGAGATTTCGGACATGCCCAGCGCCTCAAAGATCGCTTTGCCTGTGGCGTTGGACCAGCTGTCGCGCACGGTTTGGGGCAGGGTTTCCCCGGCTGAAAGCGCGTGGCGGAGGGTTTCAAATCCGGTTGTGAGGGTTGGTGCGGTGAGCATTTGACGGTAGACGCCGGGGGCTGCGGCAAAGAGCGTTGGCGTATGGTGTTTGGCGAGCGCAGGCCAAATCTCGCGGCTTGGCTTGCCTGCATAAACCAGTGCTGTTGCCCCGCGCGACCATGGGTCCATCAGGCCGGTTCCAAGGGTATAGGTCCAGTTGAAAGCGCCAGCATGGAGCATGCGATCTTGGGCCATGAGGCCATACCAATCGTCCCACATGGCGCGGCGTGCCCAAATTGCGCGCTGTGCATGGGCGACCGCCTTTGGAGCAGCGCCGGTGCCGGAGGTGAAGACGATATAGGCAAGATCGTCTTTGTGGCTGTTGACCGGATCAACCGCTGACACCGATTGCATGTCCTGAATGGCCTGCGGGGACTGCGTTGACCAACCCTTTGGAGGATCCAGCTTGTCATCCGTTACAATGATCCCTTCGCCACTCAGAACCTCGAGTTGACGCTGAACCTCACCCGGCGTGAGGGCTGCTGAAGACGGGACTGGAACGATACCCACGCGGATCGCGGCGAGAAACAGAATTGGGAAATCGGAGGTGTTGCCAAGTTTCAGCACGAGGAACTGACCAGGTTTCATCCCCGCGGCGAGCAGTTTGCCGGAGGTTGTTTCAATGGCATCTATCAGTGCTTCGTAAGTCCATTGCTCTGCAATAATGCCGGGCGCAATGAGGACTTCAAGCGCGGTTTTCTGTGGGGTCTTTCGGCCCGCAGCCAGAACATACTCGGCCAGATTGAAACGGTCAGGCGGGGATTGCATCAGCCACGCGCATTGGTTTGGGCAAGAAACTTGTCCAGATTGTCGATCCTGAAGCGCTCGTGCATGCCCTCGCCGATGAGGCCGGTTTCATCCTCAGCGCTCACGTCAAAGGCATATCGTTTGCGGTCTTGCTCGGTCAAAATGCTGGTCACAGTCACGAAATTGCCCACGGCGGTTGCGGCGAGATGCTTGAAATCCGCGCTAATACCGACGCTGATCGTCCCAGCCCCTTCGAGCTTTTCGATGAGATATTGCGATGTTAGTTCCATAAAGAGCAGCAAGAAGGGCGTGCCGAGCACCATAACGCCATCATTGCCGAGCACATGAGCGGTGTGACGCGGCTCCACTTCGAAGCGGTGAACATGGGTGACTGCACTCATAACGCGGTCCAGCCTCCATCGACTGAAATGGCAGTCCCGGTGATCTGTTCCGCGTGTTCGGTACATAAAAACACTGCCGTGCCCCCGATTTGTGACGTGCTGGCCATTTCGCGCGATGGCTGTCGCGTGAGCATAACCTCGCGCAGAACGGTCTCGCGATCCATTCCGTGCGTCGCCATTTGCTCTGGGATTTGTGCCTCCACCAGAGGTGTCATCACATAGCCGGGACAGATCGCGTTACAGGTGATCGGCTCTTGGGCGGTTTCCAGCGCGATGGTTTTGGACAAACCAACGATCCCGTGCTTGGCAGCTACATAGGCCGATTTGAAGGGGGAGGCTGTTAGGCCATGGGCAGAGGCAATATTGATTACGCGGCCCCAACCAGACTGGCGCATCAAGGGCAGGGCGGCTGCACTGGTGTGAAAGGCCGAGCTGAGATTGATTGCTAGGATGGCATCCCACTTGGATGTCGGGAACTCCTCAATCGGGGCGACATATTGGATACCGGCATTGTTCACCAAAATGTCGACGCTGCCCATTTTGGCATGAGTTTGCGCAATCAGGTCGCGGCAGGCATCTGCCTTTGACATATCGGCTTTCTGATAGATTGCCTTAACACCGTGTTCCTCGGCCAATTGATTCGCAAGCGCGTGATCCTCTTGGCCATCAGTAAAAGAGTTCAGAACGACGTTTGCCCCGGCCTTGGCAAACTCTTTGGCGATACCAAGCCCAATTCCGGATGTTGATCCAGTAATGATAGCGGTTTTGTTCGAAAGCTGCATGTCTGGCCCCATAAGAATACGAATTAATGAGACTTAAGCACAGTTCACACATGTGGGAAATGGCAGATTTGTTGCAACGCAGCACAAAAAAAACGCCCTCACAAGGAGGGCGTTAAGTTATTGAGGCAGGTTTCATACAGGCAAGAAACCTATCGAGCAGTGCCCTTGTTATACAAAAGCACTAACAGGGTTCCAAGATAAATTTTGAAGCCTTCTCAAAACACTGTAAGGATCAGTGGAAAAATAGGGTCAGCGAGCGGAGTTTGTTGCGGGTATGTCACGGAATTTTTTTGCAGGTCTTTTGACCACCATCGTTAGTGTTTTTGCAGCCCAGATCAGTCTGAGTGAAAGCAAGCACGGTATATCAATGTATGGGGAACCAGCCTTACCCCCAGATTTTGTGGCGCTCCCATATGCAAATCCAAGCGCTCCGAAGGGTGGGCAGGTCGTTTTTGGCGAAAATAACAGCTTTGACAGCCTACATCCCTATATTCTCAAAGGAAAATCTGCGTGGGGTGTGCGGGCCCATGTTTTTGAGACTTTGTTGGGCCGAAACTGGGACGAACCATTTGCGCTTTATGGTTTGCTCGCCGAATCAATTGAGACCCCTGAGGATCGCAGCTGGGTTGAGTTTACTCTACGCCCAGAGGCGAGGTTCTCGGATGGTGCGCCCGTAACGGTTGAGGACGTTCTCTGGAGTTGGGAAATTCTCGCGCAAAAGGGGCTACCGGGGTATCGGCGCAGTTGGAACAACGTCAGCTCTGCCACGCAGGTCGGCGAACGCAGCCTACGGCTTGAGTTCCAAACCCCGGATCGCGAGCTGCCGCTGATTTTTGGTCTGCGCCCGGTTCTAAAGAAAGGGGATTGGGATGGGATCGATTTCGCCGCCAGCGGATTGCGAGTGCCGGTTGGCACTGGCGCCTACACGGTAGGCGAGTTTGAACCTGGTCGTTACATCGAGTTCAACCGCAACCCGGATTATTGGGGCAATGATCTTGCGTTCAATGCGGGTCGCAACAATTTGGATGTGATCCGCTACGAGTATTTTTCGGACGCCAGCGCGTTGCATCAGGCCTTCACAGCAGGGGTTATCTCCACCAAGCGCGAGTTCAATCCGAGCAAATGGACGCAAGACTACAACTTTCCGGCGGTGCAAAGCGGCGATGTCGTTAAATCGGAAATCCCTCATAAGCGACCAACAGGCATGTATGGGTTGGTGTTCAACACGCGGCGCGATCTGTTCAAAGATTGGAGAGTGCGCGATGCGCTGATCCATGCGTTCAATTTCGAGTTTGTGAACCAGACCTTGAATGGAGGCACGCTGCCGCGCATTCAGTCCTATTTCTCCAACTCTGAGCTTGGAATGGCGAGCGGCGCGGCAACCGGCGAAGTGCTTTCGCTGCTGGAACCGTTTTCGGATGCGTTGCTGCCAGATGCGACGGCGGGATACGCTTTGCCGGTGAGCAAGAACAAGCGGAACCGTGGCGGTTTACGTCATGCCAAGGCGCAGTTGGAAGCAGCAGGGTGGCGGATTGAGGACGGTGTTCTTCGCGATGCAGATGGAACTGCTTTTGAGTTTTCCATTATGCTTGGTCTGGCTGGAACAGAGGGTGTTGCGAACATATTTGCGGCTTCATTAGAGCGCCTTGGCATCGCGGTTTCAACAGAAGTTGTGGATGCGTCCCAAGCCACAGCCCGCAAGCGCAGTTATGACTATGACATGATGTTTAACACATGGGCGCTGTCCCTTAGCCCCGGCAACGAACAGTGGAAATATTGGGGGTCAGATGGGGTCACAGAGGAAGGGTCGCGCAACTATATGGGAGTTTCCAACCCTGCAATTGATGCGATGATCGAGGGGATGCTTGTGGCGACCAGCAAAGAGAGCTTTACCGCTCATGTCCGCGCTCTTGATCGGGTTTTGATCAGCGGGCGTTATGTGATCCCGCTTTGGTATCAGCCGGTTTCCATGCTGGCGCATCGCAAGGAGCTGAAATTCCCAGAGCGCTTGCCGGTTTATGGTGATTGGAGTGGCTTTTTGCCGGATGTGTGGTGGTACGCGGATTAAGCGCTGGTGATCAGCATATATGCAAGTGCCAGCATCACGCAGCCGATCACAATGTCGAGCCACATCCATGTTTTGGGGTGCTGCATGAAGGGCGCGAGGCGGCGCGCGCCGTAGCCGAGCGAAAAGAAGAACACGAAGCTTGAGGTGACGGCGCCAAGGGTGAAGGCGGTTTTGACACTAACCTCGGGGTAATTCGTTGAGATTGCGCCGATCAGCCCGAACGTGTCGAGATAGACATGGGGGTTGAGCCATGTGAAGGCGAGGGTTGTGAGGATTGTCGGCCAAAGCGGACGCAGCTCGCCCTCAAGGGTTATGCTGTCCTGGCTTTTCCAAGCTGAGTAAAACCGCGTGAGCGCGTAAACGATCAAGAAGGCGGCACCGCCCCACAGCAGAATTGCTGGCAAGGCTGGAAAGACAGACACAGTCGCGCCAAATCCGATGACACCAATTGTGATCAGGATCGCGTCTGATACGGCACAGGTTAGGCAGACCCAAAAAACGTGGGAATTGCGCAGCCCCTGCCTCAGCACAAAGGCGTTTTGCGCACCGATGGCAAGGATCAGGGAAAAGGCGGTGACAAAGCCAGTGAGCGCGGCAGAGAGCAAGGCCATCAGGCGGGGGAGTTGCTAGAAACTTGCTTTGGCATTGGTTTGGGTACGGGTTTGCGCCCAGCTTTGATCTCTTCTTTGGTTGGGGGCACCACCAAGCCGGCGGAAATCACCAGCTTGGCCGCATCCTCGATCTCCATGTCCAGCAGCACCACATCTTGACGCGGCAGGAACAACAAGAAGCCGGAGGTTGGGTTAGGGGTCGTGGGCAAGAACACACTCAGCATGTCGCTTTCGCCTGCCTTAGCCGGAACCTCGCCCCGTGTATCGGTTGAGACGAACGCTACGCACCAGATGCCACGGCGCGGGTATTCGATGAGGGCGGCATGCTTGAAAGATGAGTTGGAATTGCTGACGATGGTTTCAGATATTTGCTTCACAGCATTGTAGATGGAACGGACCACGGGTGTGCGCTCTACTAGGGTTTCCCACATGCGCAGCAGTTGTCGCCCAAAGATACCGCGCGTGGCCCATCCGACCATTGCCGTAAAAATCAGGAATATGATGACGCCAAAGCCCGGAATACCGCTGCCGAGATAGGTTTCGGGGCGATAGATCGCAGGAACCCATGGCACAACCCATGCGTCTACCAGAGTAATCATGGTCCAGATTAAATAGATCGTCAGAACCACTGGAGCGACAATGACCAAGCCCGTAAAAAAATAACCACGCAACCGCGCAGTGAACGACGGACGCTTCTTTTTGAGTTTGGGTTTGCGTTTGGGAGTGGCCATGATGATCCGAAATGTCTTTGCGGATCATCTATGGCGCAATTCCGCGCTGTGCAATCAGTTGTCGGACATTTTTTTGAGCTCAACGGCGATTTTGGCTGCAACACGGGCATTGTCGATGATCAATGCCACATTTGTTTTCAAACATTCACCGTCGGTCAGCTCAAACAGGCGTTGCAACAAAAAGGGTGTCACTTCCTTGCCTGCAATGCCAATTGCTTCGGCTTCGCCCTGCGCTTGGCCAATCAGGGGAATTAGCTCGCCTGCAGGTATTTCAAGATTGGCAGGCACCGGATTGGCGATAAGCTGACCGCCGGGGATGCCGAGGCGTTTGCGCATCAAGTGGGATTTTGCCAGTTCTTCTATACTGTCGCTGCGCAGTGGACTTTGGATGCCAGAATTGCGTGACCAAAAGGCTGGAAACTCACTTTGACCATAGGAAATCACCGGCACGCCGAGTGTTTCAAGCACTTCTAGTGTTTTTGGGATGTCGAGAATGGCTTTAGCGCCAGCACAAACAACACTGACCGGGGTTTGTGCGAGTTCTTGCAAATCGGCTGAAATGTCAAAGGTCTGCTCCGCGCCCTTGTGCACACCACCAATACCGCCTGTAGCAAAAACTTCGATACCAGCCAGATGTGCGGCAATCATTGTGGCTGAAACAGTGGTTGAACCCGTTACGCCGTTGGTCAGGGCAAGGGCTAAGTCCGCACGTGAGAGCTTGGCCGCGTTATGCTCGGATGCCAATTGCTGCAAAGCCTCATCATCCAGACCCACTTGGATTGTACCATCCATCACGGCAATGGTTGCCGGTACAGCACCGCGACGCTCAACTTCAGACTGAACCTCGCAGGCAGTCATGTAGTTTTCAGGATAGGGCATGCCGTGGGTGATGATCGTGCTTTCGAGTGCGACGACCGGCTGTCCCTCTTTGCGTGCTTTTGTAACGTCTGCGGAGAATGCGATGGGAAGGGTCATTTTAAGTCCTTAGTAATATGCGCGGTTGCCGCAGTCGCTGCTATTTCAAGTGCGTCTTGTGGTGTATGGTTGCCAAGTTCAGCGGTCATATGAGCCGCAAGAAAGACATCACCTGCACCCGTGGTCGATCTGGCATCAACTTTGGGTGGGCTGAATTCGAACACCCCTGCCGCACAGGCCTGTGCGGATGGATTTGCGCCATCTGTTACCACGGCTGAAAACGCGCCTTGTTCATAGAGAAATTCAGCAGCTTGTGCTGCGCCTTTGAGCTGAGTATCCGAAATGCGTTCTGCTTCAATTTTGTTTACATAAAGTGTGCAACCAGCCCCTTGATAGAGATCGCGGAGCCGCTCAGCCTTGCCGGGGCTTGCTGGGACCAGTGCAGTTATGCAGCCATCTGTTAGATTTCGTTCAAAAATATGTTTCAAAACCCAGACCGGCAGGTTTCCGTCTAAAATTATAGCATTTGCTGATTTCGCGTGGGTCTTGAGGTTGCTCACAACTGCATCTCCGGCCTTTTCCAGCGATGCGCAATCTGCGATCGCGCCAAAAATGCTCCCGTCTGGGTTCTCTAGCGCCATGTAGCTGTCGGTGGGATCGTCGCTGCGATGAATCAGGTTGCAATCCAGTTGGGGTAGGGCGGCGATCAGCGCGTCGCCTTCGGTATCGCGACCAACCGCGGACATCAGAGCGACTTGTCCACCCAAACGCTCCAGCTCAATTGCGATATTGAGCGCGACACCGCCGGGGCGACGCCGGATCAGGCCCGGCACGTCGCTGCCATCGGCCATCTTCACAGATGCACTTGCAATGATGTCCCAAAGGACAGAACCGACACATATAAAACGGGGGGATTGGGTCATGAGGCGGACCATATCGGGGCAATTCTAGATTACAAGCGTTTGAGAGTTGCAAGTTAGGTGCGACTGCTCTAAAGGAGCGCACACCAAAACCACAGGCGTGGCTTGGGCCGAGGAGGGAGAAATCCTCTGATGGTCCCCCGGTTGGGCATATGCCCTCTCTGTCGCGCCCTAGGATTGAAACCGGAAAAGGATAGACAGACATGGCTCTGCCAGAATTTACTATGCGTCAGCTTTTGGAAGCAGGCGTTCACTTTGGTCACCAGACACATCGTTGGAACCCACGTATGGGTCAGTTCATCTATGGTGAGCGCAACGGCATTCACATCATGGATCTGACACAGACTGTTCCGCTGCTTGATGCCGCGCTGAACGTTGTGCGCGAAACTGTCAGCAAGGGTGGTCGTATCCTTTTTGTTGGCACCAAGCGTCAGGCCCAAAAGGCGGTTTCCGAAGCTGCTGAGCGTTCAGCTCAGTACTACATGAACCACCGTTGGTTGGGCGGCACACTCACCAACTGGAAGACTGTTTCCAACTCGATTGCTCGTCTCAAGAAGATCGACGAGCAGTTGGCAGAGGGCGCGGAAGGTCTGACCAAGAAAGAGCGTCTTGGCATTGAGCGTGAGCAGATCAAACTGCAAGCCTCCCTTGGCGGTATTCGCGAAATGGGCGGTGTGCCTGATCTGGTGTTTGTGATCGACACAAACAAAGAGCAGCTTGCTGTGCAAGAAGCCAACAAGCTGGGCATTCCAGTTGTTGCTGTTCTAGATACAAACTCAGCGCCTGAAGGCATTGATTATCCGATCCCGGGCAATGACGATGCGGCGCGCGCAATTGCGCTTTACTGCGATCTGATTGCACGCTCTGCTCTAGATGGCATGGCGGCACAGCTTGGTTCTTCGGGCGTTGATCTTGGCGCGATGGAAGAGGCTCCTGTTGAGGAATCCCTCGCCGAGGCGCCTGCCGCAGACGCACCGGCTGCTGAAGAAGCACCTGCAAGCTAAACCAATTTTCGGGAGCGGGCCTTCGTTCCTGAACTCTTTCGAACTTCGTACCGGCCAATCTGAAAAGCTTTGGCCGGTCGCCATTTAGGAGAAGAAAAAATGGCTATTACTGCTGCTCTGGTTAAAGAACTGCGCGACAGCACAGGCGCTGGCATGATGGATGCCAAAAAGGCGCTGACAGAAACAGATGGCGACATGGAAGCAGCGGTTGATTGGCTGCGCACCAAAGGTCTTGCCAAGGCTGCTAAGAAATCTGGCCGCACGGCTGCTGAGGGTCTTGTTGGCGTGGCCGTTGATGGCGGCGTTGGTGTTGCGGTTGAGGTGAACTCCGAGACTGACTTCGTTGCTAAAAACGCTGAGTTTCAGGCGATGGTTGCTGGCATTGCGAAGGTTGCGACGGGTGCTGCTGACACAGATGCGCTCAAAGCGGCTGATATGGATGGCAAAACCGTTGAAGCTGTTGTGACTGACAAAGTTGCGACCATTGGCGAGAACATGTCTGTGCGTCGCATGGCGCGTTTGGAAGCAACAGCGGTTGCATCTTACGTGCACAATGCTGCGGCTGACGATATGGGCAAGATCGGTGTTCTGGTTGGTCTGTCTGGCGCTGACAACGGCATTGGCAAGCAGATCGCGATGCATATCGCTGCGGCGAACCCGGCGTCTTTGTCCGAAGCTGATCTTGATCCAGCACTGGTTGAGCGTGAAAAGCAGGTTCTCACCGAGCAAGCACGCGAATCTGGCAAGCCTGAGAACATCATTGAGAACATGATCAAAGGCCGCATGAAAAAGTATTTTGCGGAAGTCACACTGGTGAACCAGTCTTTTGTGATCAATCCTGACATTACCGTTGGCGATGCTGCCAAAGAAGCAGGTGTTGAAATTACTGGTTATGTGCGCCTTGAAGTTGGCGAAGGCATTGAAAAGGTCGAAGAAGATTTTGCAGCGGAAGTTGCCAAAACAATGGGCGGCTAAGCTCACCTTTTGATCTAAAACAAAAAAAGGCCGTATTCTATTCGTAGAATACGGCCTAAACATTTCCGGGTTCATACATACGCAGTTCAGCAGGCAGTGTCGGGGCCCGCTGTTCGCCCCCGAATACGCTAAACGTTATAATTGTATATTCTATTTACTAATAGTTATACTATTGAATACCCTATGCGTGTGATCCAGTTCCAAACCAATTTCATTGCCGCGGAATGGAAAAAATCTGTGCGTTGATTTGCGCATGCAAAACGGCTTGTGTTGTCGTGCTGACATTGAGAATTTCCCGCACCCGTTTCAGATGCTTTTCGATGGCCGCTGTTGAAAGGCCAAGAATTGTTGCGACCTCAGCGGTTGTTTTGCCGGACCCGACCCAAGTCAAAACTTCTTGTTGGCGTTTTGTCAGGGTCTTGTTTTTGAGCGGAATAGGGAGGCTGGTCGCGCGCAAATGGAAGATATGGCAATAGGCTTGAAGCTGGATGCCATATTTCTGCCAGTCCAAATCCGCGTCGCTCTGGCATTTTCCGAAATTGAGGAGCCCAAATCCGCTGACCACGGCCGAATCCGCTCGATTATACCCAATTGCGTAGCCAGAGCTTGTTCCTTCATCGATCAAGATTGATTGGCTCTCCTCCGCTGTTCGGTCCAGCTTGCCGTCGTGATAGAGGTCAGATCCGTATTGCAGCGAGATTGGACCGGTGTTTTGCATGACCCACGCAGAAACAGGCGTGGTCCTATACAATCCTTGGTTCCAAAATTGTTCCAAAAAAGGCGCTGGAGCATCCGAAATCATCCAGGAATCAGAATGCTCACCGAAAAGACGCGGCCCACGCAGCCTGTTTGTTGCGTAAATCAGATTAGAAAATCCGGCTCGGTGCACAATTGGCAGCAGAACTTTCCAAGCATTTTCTATACTTTGCGCTTCGGCTATTTGAGTAATTAGTCTCGCGTCCAATTGGTTGTATTTTTCCACTTGGTACAAATTCCTATCCCCATCTCAAAAACAGCCATCGCACGCCCGAGAAACTTATGAAAGGTAAGGAAATCATGAGGTGCTCAATAATTCACATGATTTATGTGGTCTTTTTTATGCAGCGGAATTGGGTAAGCATTATCAGTTGAAAGATAGAGTGGTTTGGCAGATAAGGGCGGCGGGTCAAATCAGCGGAGTAAAGCCAGCCATGTCGGATGAAAATTCACCTCAGAAATCCCCGGCATATAAGCGCGTCCTTTTAAAAATTTCCGGCGAGGCTCTGATGGGCACGCAGGGCTATGGCCTCCACCCACCTACCGTCGAGCGCATTGCCTCTGAGGTGAAGCGCGTCAATGAGATGGGTGTTGAGGTTTGCCTTGTCATTGGCGGCGGCAATATTTTCCGCGGGTTGCAAGGTTCTGCCCAAGGGATGGAGCGCACGACGGCTGACTATATGGGCATGCTCGCAACAGTCATGAACGCGCTGGCGATGCAGGCAGCCCTTGAGGCGCTTGGCACGTTTACGCGGGTGATCTCGGCTATTCCGATGGATCAGGTTTGCGAACCTTACATTCGCCGCCGCGCTGTGCGGCATTTGGAAAAGGGGCGGGTTTGCATTTTTGCGGCAGGCACCGGTAATCCCTATTTTACCACGGATACGGCTGCCACTTTGCGTGCCAATGAAATGTCTTGCGAAGCGATTTTTAAGGGCACGCAAGTGGATGGGATTTATGATAGTGATCCAAAGTCCAATCCTGATGCGATCCGCTATGATGCGGTGTCTTATGACGAGGTATTGCAAAAGAATCTTAAGGTCATGGATGCCTCTGCAATTGCGTTGGCGCGTGACAACAATCTTCCTATCATCGTGTTTTCACTGGACGAACCGGGTGGTTTGGCTGGCATTGTTAGAGGTGAAGGCACATTCACCATTGTCGGCGGCGATGCTGACACCTAATAATTTAGAAAAACCTTTGTGAGGCGAGGGAAACCAAATGGCTGATGAATTTGATCTTGATCTGGGCGATCTAGAAAAACGTATGGATGGCGCGCTAAGTTCGATGCGCACAGATTTCTCGTCTTTGCGCACGGGGCGGGCCTCTGCGTCGCTATTGGATGCGGTCACAGTTGAGGCCTATGGTGCGGCCACGCCGATCAATCAATGTGCGACAGTGAACGTGCCTGAGCCACGGATGATCACGGTCAATGTTTGGGACAAGGGTCTTGTCAATGCAGTTGATAAGGCAATCCGCAACTCAGGGCTAGGCATCAACCCGGTGATGGATGGCACTATCTTGCGATTGCCGATCCCGGAAATGAATGAAGAGCGTCGTAAGGAAATGGCAAAGCTTGCGGGTCAATATGCAGAAAATGCACGTGTGTCTGTTCGCAATGTTCGCAAGGATGGCATGGATCAAATCAAAAGGGGCAAGTCGGATGGTCTAAGTGAAGACGACCAGAAGCTTTGGTCTGACGAAATTCAGTCCCTCACGGACAACGCAATTGCTAAAATCGACGAAAATCTTTCTTCCAAGCAAGAAGAAATCATGCAGGTTTGACCCACTAATATGTCAACCAATTCAGAAATTTCCCCGAACGTCAGCGAAGACGGGGACGGTCCAAAACACGTTGCAATCATTATGGACGGCAATGGCCGCTGGGCCACGCAACGCGGATTGCCACGTTTGGCCGGGCATCGCAGCGGTGTTGATCGCGTGCGCGAAGTTGTCAAAGCCTGCCCTGATCTTGGCATTCATCATCTGACATTGTTTGCGTTTTCAACTGAGAACTGGAAGAGGTCGCCAGAAGAAGTGGCCGGGCTGATGACCCTGTTTCGGCGCTACATGACCAAGGAAAGTGCGCGACTTGTCTCTGAGGGCGTTCGCGTGCGCTTTTTGGGCGAACGCACACGGCTGCCGGTTGATATTCAGAATATGATCGAAGGACTTGAGGCGCAAAGCGCAAGCAACGATCGGTTTTTTCTGAATATTGCGCTCAATTACGGGGCACGTGACGAGATTACCCGTGCGGTAAAGCATTTGGCTCAGAAGGTGGCCGCCGGGGATTTGGATGCAGAGGATGTGTCTGAGTCCGTGGTCGAGGGTTTTTTGGACACTGCTGGCCTTCCCGATCCATGCCTGATCATTCGAACCTCTGGTGAATTGCGGATTTCGAATTTTTTGCTCTGGCAGGCGGCTTATTCGGAATTTGTGTTTGTGGAAGAATGCTGGCCCGACTTTACCGGTGATGCCTTCGCAAAGATCGTGGGCAGTTTCGCGAAGCGCGAACGCCGATTTGGCGCGGCTGCTGTCTGAAAATGGCCAATGCCGGCACCCCATGGTCAGACCTTGGACCGCGCATTACCACTGCACTCATATTGTTGCTCCTTGGCGGAACTGGAATTGCCTTTGGTGCGCCGATTTACACGCTCCTGTTGATCATCGGTTTGCTTGGCATTCTTTGGGAGCTCGGCTCCATTGTTTTGCAAGATAACTTGCGTCTAAAACTGATCGTGATCGCTATTGGCCTGCTGTTTTTCTTGGCCCATCTGATGCTGCCACTGATGATGCAAATAGCCGGTGTGTTAGCTGGGGTTGCTCTGGTCGTGATGCGGCCTGGACGTGAAACCTCGGCTCTGGCGTTTGGCGCGGCGATCATTGGGTCAAGCATTGCGTTTCTGAGCGAATTGCGGGCTGGCGATACTGGGCTTGCGATGACGATTTGGTTCTTAGGGATCGTGGTGATGAGTGATGTTGGCGCGTATTTCACTGGCCGCATTGTTGGTGGACCAAAGCTTTGGCCTGCGGTCAGTCCGGGAAAAACCCGGTCCGGGGCGCTTGGTGGCGTGGCTTGGGCGCTGATTTTTGGGGTTCTTTTTGCGGTTGTGGGTGGGCTGAACGTGGCTCTGGCGGCATGTGTTACCATTTTGCTATCGATCGCATCAATGGCCGGTGATTTGGCGCAATCTGCGGTCAAGCGCAGCTACGGCGTAAAGGATAGTGGAACGCTGCTTCCCGGGCATGGTGGGCTTTGGGATCGGTTTGACGGTGTTATCGGGGCTGCGGTGCTTGCGTTTCTACTAACCCATCTGACGCCATTGATGGACGGTTTCTGGTGAGTTCACAGCGGCGAATTTCCATATTCGGTGCAACAGGGTCTATCGGCCAAAACACGCTTGATCTGGTGCGGCGCGCTGGTGGTCGGGACATCTTTGATGTTGTGGCCCTTACGGGCTCCTCAAATATCAAGCAGCTTGCCGAGGATGCCCAAGAGTTTGATGCGAATTTTGTGGTTTGCGCCGATGACGCTCATTTTGAGGCGCTAACAGACGTGCTGAATGGCACGAGAACCACGGTCCTTGCAGGGAAGTCGGGATTGCTAGAGGCGGCTCAGGTCGCAACGGATTGGGCGATGTCAGCCATTGTTGGGGCCGCAGGATTGGCCCCGACGATGGAATTGGCAAAGAGCACTACGACACTAGCGTTGGCGAACAAAGAGAGCATGGTGTGTGCTGGCGGTTTGCTAAAGGCAGCCTGCGCACAATACGGTTGCACCCTTTTGCCAGTCGACAGTGAGCACAGCGCTATTTTTCAAGCGATGGAAGGGCAGGCCCCGGATGCGTTAGAGCGTTTGATCCTTACGGCGTCGGGCGGACCGTTTCGTGGATATTCTCGCGCTCAATTGGCAGATGTCACCTTGGAGCAAGCCAAGAAGCATCCCAATTGGGATATGGGTTTGCGCATTACGATTGACAGTGCGTCTATGTTTAACAAGGCACTGGAAATCGTGGAGGCGAAAGCACTGTTTGATGTGGAGGCGGACCAGATCGAGGTTCTAGTGCATCCACAGTCCATCATACATTCAATGGTTGGCTTGCGCGATGGTGCTTTGCTGGCGCAGCTTGGCCCACCTGATATGCGCGGTGCCATTGGCTACGCGCTAAATTGGCCTAGGCGCATGGATCTGCCGGTTGAGCGGCTGGATTTCGCGAACCTTGCCCGCCTGGATTTCGAAGCCCCTGATCCAGAGGCATTCCGATCCTTGAAACTGGCGGACCGGGTGGTTCGGGCAGGGGGAGCAAGTGGCGCTGTTTTCAACGCGGCGAAAGAAGCAGCACTTGACGCATTTATCGCCAAGCAGATCAGTTTTTTGGCAATGGCGGATGTGGTTGAGGAAACCCTCGACATACTTGAGCCTAAATCCTTAACCATAAAAGATGCGGATGGTATCGATGTGATCCATCTGTTAGATGAACAGGCGCGGCAGGTTGCAGCTCAAAGCGCCGCAAAATTCAGTGCTTGATTCTTGAGACGAGGCCCCCATCACTATGATTGAAACCATTGGCGCGATCCCGCTGTTGGGCCCACTCCTGACCATTCTGATCCCGTTTATATTCGTGCTGGGCATTGTGGTGACGGTCCACGAGTACGGGCATTACATTGTTGGGCGCTGGTCCGGCATCCGCGCCGAGGTTTTTTCGGTTGGCTATGGGAAACCGATTTGGTCGCGCGTTGATAAGCGTGGAACGGTTTGGCAAATTGCGCTGCTGCCCCTTGGTGGATACGTAAAGTTTCTGGGCGATGCGGATGGGTCTTCGCGTGTCGACGCTGATGCAATGGCAGACATGAGTGACCAAGACCGCGCTGAGAGCTTTCACGCCGCCAGTGTTGGTCGGCGTGCGGCCACTGTTGTTGCCGGGCCCGTTTTCAACTTCATCCTGTCGGCGTTGGTTTTTGCAGGTCTTGCGCTTTATCAGGGCAAGCTTTCAGAAGCGCCAACTGTGGGTGAATTAAAAATTGCACAAGCTGATGGTCAAGATCTGCGCGTGGGCGATGAGATCATTGAGATGAACGGTGCGCCGATCTCAGATTTTCAGGGTGTTTACGCGGCCTTAGAAGAAATGGAGACTAAAGGTCCGGTGGATATGCGTGTGCTGCGCGATGGCCAAGAGGTTGCGATTGTTGCGCCATATCTGCTGCCGCCGCTAGTGTCTGGCGTTCAACCGCTGTCACCTGCGGCCAATGCATGCGTGAAATCCGGTGATTTGTTCGTTTCGATCAATGACAAACCGCTCCAGAGTTTTTCTGACCTCAAAGACATTGTGCTGGCCAGCGAAGCGGAAGAGTTGAGCGTTGCGACACTGCGAAACGGGGAAGAGATTGAACTGCGCATTACGCCGCAAATCACCGATACGCCCACGGCCGATGGCGGTTTTGAGAAACGTGTCATGATCGGGGTTGCAGGACAGTTGGCCTTTGATCCCGCCACGGTTTCGCGCGGGCCGCTTGATGCGCTTTGGACTGGGGTGGAGCGGGTTTGGAACATCATTACAACGACCATCAACGGTCTAAAACACATGATCTTTGGATCGCTGAGCGCGAACAATCTGCAAGGTCCGGTCGGGATTGCACAAGTGTCTGGCGCGATGGCCTCGCAGGGCGGTTTGCAAATTATCCAATGGGTCGCGATCATTTCGACAGCCATTGGACTTTTGAACCTGTTTCCGATCCCAGTGCTAGATGGCGGCCATTTGGTGATATTTGGCTACGAAGCCGTGACCGGAAAACAACCAAATGAGAAAATTCTGCAAGGTGCAATGGCTCTTGGCTTGAGCATGCTGTTAATGCTAATGATGTTCGCAACCTACAACGACGTGTGGCGTATAGTGAATCAACCCGCCACAACATGTTGACCAAAAAGAAACAAAATGGGGTGCAGGGGATGAATATTATGGGCTGCTTGACCCGCCAACTCGGATCAGCACTGCGTATCGGCCTTATCGCCGGTTTGACGCTAACAACCACCGTTCCATATTTTGGCTATAGCGAACCGGCTTTCGCCCAAGTTGCGGCACGATTTTCGCGCATTGATGTGTCAGGCAATAGGCGTATCGAAAGCGATACCATCCGCTCCATCGCCGGCATTCGGTCCGGAGTGCGTGTAGAGCCCTCAGAAATTAACACCGCCCTGCGCAATCTATATGCGTCTGGCTTCTTTGAGCTGGTAGAGCTGCGCCCAGAAGGCGGGCGTCTCGTGATTGATGTCGTTGAGAATCCAACCATCAATCGCATCGCAATCGAAGGCAACCGTCGCCTGAATGACGATGCGTTGCTACCGCTGCTCAGTCTTTCACCACGCCGGTCTTATAACTTGGCTGCAGCTGAGGCAGATGCCCTGCGCATTGTTGAAGCCTATCGCGCCTCCGGGCGCTTTTCGGCAGAGGTACGCCCGGTCATCATCGAACAGCCCGACAATCGGATTGATTTGGTTTTTGAAGTCTTTGAGGGCCAAGTCACTGAAATTCAGCGGATCAGCTTTGTGGGCAACCGCAAATTCTCAAACTCCCGTTTGCGTCGTGTGATCGAGACAAAAGAGAGCGGCTTTTTGTCGTCGTTTTTCTCGAACGACACATATGACCGGGATCGCATTGAGTTTGACAAGCAATTGCTACGTCAATTCTACCTCAACCGTGGGTATGTGGATTTCAGTGTGCGCTCAGCTGTGTCTGAGCTTAGTCGTGAACGGGACGGATTTTTCACGACGTTCAACTTGATTGAAGGCGCTCAGTATTCTTTTGGCGAGACCAATGTCACAGCTTTTGACGTCAATGTTGATCCCGAAGAATACCAAAACCTAGTGCGCCTTCGCAGTGGCAGCGTTTACAGTGCGCGTGAAGTGGAACGGGTGATTGAACGGATTTCCGATCGTCTCGGCGACAATGGCGTTGCGTTCTCCGATGTTGTTCCTCGTGTCACTAAGAACGAGGGCGATCGCACAATTGACATCGAGTTCGAATTGGTGCGCAGCCCTCGGGTGTTCGTAGAACGCATTGATATTGAAGGCAATACAGAAACGCTCGATCGCGTTATCCGTCGCCAATTCGACATTGTCGAAGGCGATGCTTTAAACCCGCGCGAAATCCGAAAAGCCGAGGAACGCATTCGCGAACTTGGTCATTTCTCAGATGTTCGCGTGAGTGTACGCGAAGGGTCCGGGGCCGAAGCTGCGGTGATCGATGTGGATGTCGAGGAAGCTGAAACCGGATCGCTTTCCTTGGGTGCGTCCTATTCGTCAGGATCAGGTCCGGGTGGCACCATTCAGTTGTCCGAGAAAAACTTCCTTGGTCGCGGACAGAGCCTATCAGCCGAGTTCACACTTGCCGGAGACAGCGAAACATTCCGTCTACGGTTTGATGAGCCCGCATTTTTCGATCAGGATCTAAAGGGCGGCTTTGATCTATACTACAATCGCTTTGATCGGGAGGCTTCGAGCTTTCAGGAAACCAATATTGGCTTCCGACCCTATGTAGAATTCCCGCTCTCCCAAGACAGCCGCCTGCGTCTGAACTACCGGATTTCAAGCGACGAGGTACGCGATAAATCAGCGAACGCCTCGGCGCTTATCATTGAAGACACGGCTGTGACTTCGAGCATTGGGTTCAACTATACCCTGAACAAAACCAACTCTCGCAGCAATCCAAGCAATGGCTTTGTGTTCACGTTCGATCAGGATGTCGCGGGCTTGGGCGGAGACACACAATATTCGCGCTCGGTTGCAAAGCTCAAGGGCTTCACAAGTTTCTTTGAAGAAGATGTGATCCTGTCAGCAGAGGTTGAGGGGGGCGCAATTGTTTCCTGGGGTGGGGATACACGGATCACAGACCGTTTCTTCCTTGGCGGTGACAGTTTCCGCGGGTTTCAATACGGTGGCATTGGGCCACGAGATTCTGATGATGCAACGAATGTCGACGACGCTCTGGGCGGAAACCTTTTCGCCGTCGCGCGTTTAGAAGCCACTTTCCCGCTAGGTTTGCCAGATCAGTATGGCATTTTCGGCGGTGTGTTTTTTGATGTCGGCAGTGTTTGGGATCTAGAGACCGTTGCGGGTGGTTCGGGCGGAACGGTAGATGACACCTTCAATCTACGCTCGACCGTTGGTGTCTCGCTGTTCATTGAAAGCGGATTTGGCCCTTTGCGTCTGAACTTCGCGAAAGCGGTTGAGAAAGAACAGCGTGACGAGACTGAATTCTTCCGACTGACGCTCGATACGCGGTTCTAAGCACCGATGGGCCTGTGGTCTTACATCACGTGCGTCGCGAAAAATCTTCTCACATTTGCGGCCCTGTCGGTTTGTCTGGCGGGGCCGTCAGCGTCTCAAGACGGTGGGCTTTTCCCGCTTGGTGAGGCACGCAACATCCCCATTTTGCTGCTGGATCAAGAGCGCATGTTGCGCGAATCCAAGTTTGGCCAAGCCTTCCTTCAGGCAAGCCGAGACCGAGAGCGTGGATTGGTAGAGAGACGCCGCCGCATTGACAGCGAGCTGGAGGCCGAAGAGAAACGGCTCACAGAGCTTCGAGATCAAACGCCAACCGATGAATTTCGCCTTTTAGCAGATGCGTTCGACGAAAAGGTGATTCAATTGCGCGCACAGCAAGAAGAAGCCAGTGTTAGTCTGTCTCAGGAAGTCGAGGAAAGCCGAAAGCGGTTTTTTCAACAAGCCGCCCCGGTGATTGCTACGATCATGCAGGATTTTGGCGCCTCCGTCGTGCTGGAACAACGCCTTGTTCTTGTTTCTGCAAACGGCTTGAATATTACGGACCTTGCGATAGACAGGCTGGACAACCTGTTTATCTCCGGCGATGGCGCAGAGCCTGCACCGCAGTCACAAGATCAAAATGAGTAAGGAGCTGGAGCCAGTGAGCGACGCGACCGAAGTAGCCTATATCGACATTCATGAAATTCAGAACCTAATTCCGCATCGCTATCCGTTCTTGATGATCGACGCTGTGCGGGATGTGGTTTTTGACACCAGTGCTGTGGGCATCAAAAACGTCACGATGAATGAACCACAGTTTCAGGGCCATTTTCCGAGCAAGCCAATCATGCCCGGTGTATTGATTGTCGAAGCAATGGCGCAAACTGCGGCTGTGTTGGTGAACAAGTCAAAGGGCGTGGTTGAAAACGAGGATCTCGTTTATTTCATGTCCATCGACAACACCAAATTTCGTCAGCTTGTCCAACCGGGTGATGTGGTTGAGCTGCATGTAAATGTGACCCGGCATCGTGGGCCTGTGTGGAAATTCCACGGGGATGCTAAGGTGAATGACAAGGTCGTCACCGAAGCTGACTTTTCGGCCATGATCGTGCCACCTGAGAAGGCCTAAGCCAGTCGTGACGATTTCACCCAAAGCTCAGGTTCACCCCACGGCAGTCATCGAAGATGGTGCCGTGATTAATGATGACTGCACTATCGGTCCTTATTGCATCATTCGAAGCGATGTTACGCTTGGACGCAATGTGGAGCTTCGCGGGCATGTAAACCTTGCCGGAAAAACATCCATCGGTGATGGCACGCGGATATTTCCCTTTGCCTCGATTGGCGAGGAGCCTCAGGATCTTAAGTTTGCAGGTGAAACCGTTGAGCTGATCATTGGGGCCAACAACACCATTCGCGAGCATGTCACGATGAACCCCGGTACCACGGGAGGGGGCGGGATCACACGTGTTGGGGACAACAACCTCTTTATGATGGGAGCTCATGTTGCCCATGATTGTTGGGTCGGATCAGATGTGGTCGTTGCCAATAACGTGGCACTTGCGGGACATGTAGAAATCGGGGACCGTGTGGTGCTTGGCGGTCTGTGTGGCATACATCAGTTCTGCCGCATTGGTGAAGGGGCTATGATTGGTGCGCTGGCAATGGTTGTCGCTGATGTGATCCCGTTTGGAACGGCCATGGGGGATCGCGCAACCTTGGCGGGTCTCAATCTGACGGGCCTCAAACGGCGCAATGCTGCCAAGTCTGACCTTCATGGCTTGCGCGCAGCGTTTCGGGATCTCTTTGATGGCAATGGAACCTTGCAGGAGCGTGCCAAGCAACTTGCAGAATCAGATCAGGACAATCACTTGGTGGACGCAGTAACCGAGTTTATTCTAGCAGACAGCACAAGATCGTTCCTGACACCATGAGTGACCAAAATCAAACTGATACCCAGCCCGCCCTTGCAATCGTGGCTGGCACTGGCGTCTTGCCCAAGCTCATCGCTGAGCATTGTGCGCGGACAGGCCGAGCCTATAAGGTTGTTGTTTTCGGCGGGCTTAGCCTTGATTGGACACAAGATCATCCATTGATCGAGGCTGAGTTTGAAAAGCCCGGTCGTGTCTTTAAAGCGCTAAAGGCGGACGGCATCACACTGATGACACTTGCAGGGGCTGTTACGCGCCCCAAGTTTCGCCCTTGGAAATTCGACCTCACGATGATCCGCTTGGCCACTAAGCTTTTGCCGGCAATGAAAAAAGGGGATGACGAGACACTTGCGACAGTGACCTCAGTGCTGGAGGGGGAAGGCTTCACGATAGTTGCGCCTCATGAGGTGCTCGAAGAGTTGTTGGCACCTGAAGGCGTTCATTCCAAAGCCACGCCAAGCGACGCAGATAAAGAGGATGCGGCTCGCGCAGCGGCAATTGTCGATGCGTTGGGAGCGATTGATGTGGGACAGGGCGCAGTGGTGGCCCAAGGGCTTTGCCTCGCAACGGAAAGCATTCAGGGCACTGACGCGATGCTTGGCTTTGTGGCCAAAACAGGTGCAGATTTCAAGACCGATGCAGAAGGCGGCAAAGGTGTTTTGCTTAAGGCCCCAAAACCGGGTCAGGACTGGCGCGTTGACTTACCCGCCATTGGCCCTGAGACCTTCGCCAAGGCGGCTGAGGCAGGCATTGCGGGTGTTGTGGTCGAAGCTGGCGGCGTTCTGGTGCTGGGGCTTGATGCCTGCCGTGCCGCTGCGGACAAGCACGGGCTTTTCTTCTGGTGCCGGGTGAATGAGCAAGCTTAAGCTCTTCGTTGTCGCCGGCGAGCCAAGCGGCGATCAGCTTGGCGCAGCGCTCATGGAAAACTTGATCAAACTAACGGGCGGCGAGGTTGAATTCGTCGGAGTAGGCGGACCGTTGATGGAAGAACAAGGCCTGCAATCGCTTTTCTCGATGCAGGAACTATCGGTGATGGGGTTGGGCGAGGTGCTCCCGAGATTGCCAAACCTTTTGCGCCGTATTAGCGAAACTGCGGAGGCTGTGAGTAGCTCCGACGCTGCGGCGCTTATCACAATCGATAGTCCTGACTTTTCGTTTCGTGTGGCCAAGAAGGTCAAGGCGCTGGCCCCTGATTTGAAAACCATCCACTATGTTGCACCCTCCGTTTGGGCTTGGCGAGCGGGTCGCGCTGAAAAAATCAGCCGCTTTATCGACCACGTGTTGGCACTTTTGCCGTTTGAACCGCCCTATATGACCGCGCAAGGCATGAGTTGTGACTTTGTTGGGCATCCGATCGTGACCAAGGATGTTCCTTCTGCTGAAGATCTTATCCAGTTTCGGGACGGTCTTGGTTTAGGGGACAACAATGAAAAACTGCTCTGCCTGCTTCCGGGATCGCGAGGAAGTGAAATCAAACGTATGACACCGATTTTTGGCGAGGTGATTGACGGGTTGGAAACGGTGAAGATCGTGTTGCCAACGCTGGAGCATCGCGTTGATCTGGTCAAAAGCTTGACGCGAGATTGGCGCCACCGGCCTGAAATCACTGTTGGTCAGCAGCAGAATCGCCTTGCTATGGCGGCGAGTGATGCAGCCCTTGCGACCTCGGGCACTGTTTCTCTTGATCTGGCATCGGTTGGTACACCCATGGTGATCTCCTATCGTGCCAATTGGCTGACCGAGCAGATGATTCAACGTATGGTGAAATTGGATTCACCGAACCTAATCAATATCTTAACTGGTCGTTTGGATGTTCCTGAACATCTTTTCTCCAAAGCAACTGCTGAGAACATCTTGCCCGATCTACAGCTTTTGCTAAGTGATCCAGAGGCTAAGACCCAGCAACTTTCTGCCGCGAATGAAGCTATGGCATTGCTTGGACGCGATGATCTATCGCCCGGTGAACGCGCGGCGCGCTCAGTTCTGTCGGCTATTGGGTAAATTCGGCAACTTTCGCGCCAGTTATCTCGACCAATCGGACCGGATCGGCTGCAAAGTTATGGCGGGGCGTGCCAGCGGCGGACCAAACGATGTCGAACTCCAGCAGGCGTGGATCAAAGAATGACATGATCGGGCCAATGTGACCAATCGGAGATACCCCGCCGATTGCAAACCCAGTTTGAGCGCGGATCATTGCAGCATCTGCCTTGCCAAGCGGCTCGCCGGCAAGTTGGGATGCTTTTTCCAAGTCCACTCGATTGCCGCCAGCGGTCATGAATAGAACTACATTGCCGCTCTCAGATCCCGCAAAAATGATCGACTTCAGGATTTGATCCACCTCAACATTCACCGCATCTGCGGCCGCTTGTGCCGTGGGGGTTGGTACGGTCATCTCAAGTGCATCAATCGGCAGGCCTGCCGCCTCTGCCGCCGCGATCACCCGCTTTAAACTTTTGCTCATTTTATCGCTCCCCATTCAAAAAGGCCCCGCCAAGAGCAGGGCCTTTCCTATTGAATTACATCATTCGCTTAGCGCGTTTCAATGTTTCCATAATCGCGATGTACTGCACCTGTGTAAAGCTGACGTGGGCGACCGATCTTTTGTTTGTCGTCTTCCATCATCTCTTTCCACTGCGCGATCCAGCCAACGGTGCGCGCAAGGGCAAAAATTGGTGTGAACATCGATGTCGGGAAACCCAT
>CAZQMR010000022.1:20453-27515 GCA_964594465.1 uncultured Rhodobacterales bacterium | reverse complement strand
GACCGTAAACGCGGCTTCCGAACGGTCCGCACCATCGCCAAGCAGGATCGTGTCATTGCCCTCGCCACCGAGCGCGGTGTCATTGTCTGCGCCAGCATCAATGCTGTCATCGCCTGCATCACCAGAGATGCTGTCAGCACCGATTCCACCAATGATCGTGTCATTGTCATCGCCGCCGCTGATATTGTCATTCCCAGCATCGCCCACAAGACTGTCATCGCCGCCAAGGCCCTGAATGATATCATTGCCGTCCAGACCAGTGATTGTGTCTGCATCGTTCGAGCCCGGAAGGCTATCGTCGTTGGTAGTGCCCGGAATAACGGCCATCACATCCCCCAAAGGTAAAAAGCATTGTTATCAATGTGCAAAACTCTGCCTTGATTCTGCCATGTTTGGCAAGACCCGCGTGGACGTTTTGTCGGCTTTACCCGCACGCGCAGCGCGAATATTCTCAAATTGGCGCTGGCTATTTTCCAGCAAAATACTGTGCTTTAGGCGGTTTTGGCGTTGACCAGCGTTTCCAATTGGTGCGCCCGGCAGGGCCAAATCCACGATGTGTCGTAGCGCTCTTGGGCGACAAGTCTTGCTGTATTTCCAAGCGCTTTCGCAGCGGCACGATCCTCAAGCAACCTGTCCAAAGCGGCGACCAAATGGTCTTGATTGTTGTGGTCAACAAGCAGAGCGGTACGATTATGATCTAGCGCTTCGCGGGTTGCTGCGTTGTCAGATGCAACGATTGGACAGCCAATGCTCATGGCTTCGATTAGCGACCAGGACAGAACAAAGGGCACGGTCAAATAGACATGCAGATGCGTGGTTTGCAGCAACTCTGTGTAAGCGCCACGCGGGAGTAGGCCAACAAAATGCAAACGGGTTTCATCAAGATCCAGGTCAGCCAGCATTTTTTCCTTCCAGCTTTCGCCCTCAGGCAGCTTGGGACCATAAGCGACCCGGTCTTCGCCGCCAATAATCGCATGCAGTTTCGGACGGCTTTTTTGCAGCTTTGCCAGCGCGCGCATGAACTGCGGAAACCCACGATGAGGCTCCATTCCGCGGGTGGCGTAAGATATGATCTCAGCATCTTGCGGCAGGGCCGTGCCATTGGGCCGGAACGCGGCGTCCGGGTTTGGGGCTAGCGTGCGCGTATGCACCCCATCATGAAGCACCTGCATCAGATCGCGGGTGCGCTCTGGGAATTGATCTGCTTGAAATTGGGTTGGGCATTGTACCAAATCAGCCTCAGCCAAATCGAGCAGCGTAGGCGCATTGCGGGCCAAAGCTTCCGCGCGACGATCCTCGGTTCTGTGATCCTGCGAGGCGGCCACCTGATCAAGAGGCGGCCAGCGGTAATACCACTCTACATAGGCGACGTATTTGCAATCGGGCCAAACCGCCTTTGCAAATGTTCCCGATCCCCAGCCCGAATGCGCAACAACCACATCTGGCACGAAACCCTTCTCTCGCTCCTGAATACAAGCATTGGCAAAAGCCTGACCATTGATCATCGCCTGCTCCAGTGGCGATGCATAGCGGTGCACGCCTTTGGTGGGCTCGCGATGAGGGGTCATTTTGATCAAATGGCAGCCCTTGGGCACCTCGGCCTTGAGGTTGCTGGTCGCAAACCAAACCTCCCAGCCGCGCTGAGCCAGATAACTGCCAAAAGCGCCAAATTGGGCCGGGTAGTTCTGGTGGGAAAACAGGATCTTCATCGGCGAGAGCTTATCGCGTTCTACGCAAAGGTAAACGCACCTTCCAACTCCTGCGCATCTGTGATGCCTTCAAAGATAACGAACCGCGTGTCTGTCAAACTGAGCGACACGTCGCCTGTGCCAACCGTGTCAAAAGCCAGATCGTCTTCTGTGCTAAATCCAAAACCAGTGAGCAGCAGGCTATCTGCTGCTTCAAAATCCGAAATGAATTCCGCCACAAAGCCGGTCTCCTCACCGGCGGCAAATTCAAACACATCCGCACCGTCGCGCCCGGTCATGCGATCGGCCCCTTGCCCACCAATGAGGCGATCATCACCGCCACCACCGATCAGCACATCATCATCATCACCACCGCGCAAAATATCCGCGCCCTCGCCACCGATCAGCGCATCAATTCCAGCCAATCCGAACACTTCATTGTCACTTGCATCGCTGGTCACAAAGCGGTCTGCCGCCTCGCTCAGGACGTGGCGCGTGCTAGTGGAAACCAGAGAGAGTTTGCGTCCGAAATCGCCAAAAACGAAATCCGCGTTCCTCAGGAATTGCGAGGCAATCCCTTCGAGCACGATGAAGCGCCCGCTGCCGCCCAAATCAATTGCATCGCCAATACCCACATCCGTGAAGACAAGACCGCCAAGCCCGCTAAAGCCAAAGCCGGTTAGCTCGATCTGATCAACGCCGATCTCAAAATCAGTGATGAAATCGGCTGTAACGACGCCATCCTCAAAGTCGCTTGCATCAAAAGAGAAGATATCTGCGCCTTCCCCGCCGGTCAGGCGATCAGCCCCCAATCCACCGATCAGAATATCAGCGCCCGGACCCGCGAGAACCACATCCGCACCTGCCCCGCCAGACGCCGTGTCCGAGCCATCAGCCGTTGCAATCACATCATCACCGCTGTCGCCAAAGACCCGATTGTCGCCGGTATCCGTGGTGATGAACCGCTCGCCAGCCTCCGAAAGCTGGGTTGCACCGGCATCAGCCAACTGCACGAATGTAGAGCCCCCAAGCGCGTTGATTTCGAAGTTTTCCTGCGAAAAATCACCGTTCAGCGATAGCGTCGCGCTTTCAAGAACCAGATCGACGCCCGTGCCTGTTTCGACCACCAGAACATCGCCGGAAAATTCAGTGATGAAGACACCGTCTTCTGCATCAAAATCCTCAATGACGTCCCCGTCAAGCTCGCTCACAAGCCCTGACACAATGTCAGCGCCACCCAATCCCTCGTAGCGATCAGACCCAAGGCCGCCCCAAAAAACGTTTGCGGCTGCATTGCCCTTAAAAACATCGTCACCCGTGCCGCCAATGACATTTTCCAGCAGCGCGCGTGCATCCCCCATCGGGGCAAGGCTTGTGTAAAAATGGAACGGCGCCTGCACATCCGCGCGGGATGGCGGTGACAGTTCTGCACGTTGGTTGTCACCGCCCACATCCAGATCACTGCCCGCACCGGGCGTCAGATCGATGTTGAGGTCCGTGCTGTAGTCGGAAAAATCGAGCGTGTCGTTTCCGTTGCCATCCCACAGAGTGAAGAAAATCACGTTCTTTGAGGGGCTTGTCAGCAGTTCGCCATCGCGCCGAACTTCACCCGTGCTGGCATCGAATTGATAGGTGGTGTTCCCCGCCGCTGTTTCAAAATTGGCGCCGTACATCTGGTGTAGCGCGGCAATGTCCAAAACCATCAACGACTGTGCGAAATTGCCCGGCCTGTTTTCAAGGACACTCGCAGAGGGATCGCCCACATAAGAGCGATAGGTCATTACCGTGTATTCCATGCCATCATAGGCCGGATCGAGCGCTGGGTCGTCATGACCATGGCGCAGACCCATTGCGTGCCCCATCTCGTGCAGCACTGTGTGATAGAAATACTCTCCGTCATAGGCGGATGACGGGCTTTCCATCGGGTCAAACTCGTTGCGCCCTTCAAGATTGAGCCAGATGTCCCCGCTCGCCGCAAAGAAATCACCCGGAAAATAGGCCCAGGCAACACTTCCGGCTTGGCTGGCAGCAATATCGATCTGCGCACCGGTTCCCGGCGTTACCTCTTGGAATTCAAGCAAGGACACGTCCGAAAAATTCTGAAATGCCCGCTCGAAAATGGAATGGGCCCCCAGATACATAGGCGAAAACGTTGGTTTCTCGCCCAAAAGCCCGTAATTATCATCATAGTTTGATGCATTGACGGGGAATGCATAGGTCAGCGAGGTACTAGACCATGTTTCGGTGTCCCCATCGTCATCCATGAAAAGAGGGAGCGCATCCGCACTGGTTACCATTTTGTATCACTCCGCCATGCAGACGCGCCAAACCACCCGGGGAACGGGCAGTTTAAGCATAGATCAGTATTGGGTTGGACAGCCCGTACGATGTTGATCGCGCGCACTGTCCAGAAAAGGTGCTTAGGCGCTGCGACGCTTGCGCGCAAAACCAAGACCAGCAAGCGCTGTGCCAAGAAGCAATGCACCCGCAGGCAGCGGAATGGCTGCAACAGAGGCCAATCCCTGCAATTCATATCCTGCTGTTGATGCAGAAAAGCTTGTCATGCTGAAGATTGCGGCAAAAGGATCACCTGTCAGGCCGCTGCCGGTCAGATCAACCTTCAGCAAAGCCCCGCTTGAGTAGGCATCAAACGCGCCAAGTTTAAACTCCAGCACTTCGCCAACATACCCGACGGCATCAATTGTCGCAGTACCTGCACCTGAGTCAAAGCTGGAAAGAAACAGATCCGCGGGATCGTAAAAGAGGTTGGACGATCCGCCAGCTGCGAGGAAGGCAAAACCCGCCAGACCGCCAGTGCCCGGACCAAAATAGTTTAGATCACCGGTGCCGCTGTCCACTGGACCAGCAGTTGTCAAACCAAGCGATGCCGCCTGAACTGACGTAACGCTTACGGCCAACCCTAACGCAGCGATGGCTCCAAACTTAAGAACTACAGACATTTAAATACTCCACATTTTCGGTTCACGGGGCCTGTTTCAAAAGGCTGCGAACCTCCCCCAGTTAAAATCAATCTCGATCAGTTAAGCGATCAGATCATCAAAGCATCCAACTTGGATACCATTTTCGAGCTCTTCCAGCGTAAAGGAACCGCGAACATAGATCAGATCCTCACCATAAGTGATCAAACCTGTCGAACCCAGTACCCGCACGCCATAATCGTCGGTTTCGAGGCAAATCGTATCAACGCCGCCTTCAAAATCCATGATCAGATCACGCTCGCGCGCGCCATTGCTGCCCTCAGAGCCAAACACGAATGTATCGGCACCCGCGCCGCCCATCTGGCGATCGTAGGAGCCAGCAAGGGAGATCAGCATATCATCGCCAGCAGTCCCGCGCAGGAAGTCATTGCCGTCTGTGCCCTCAATAGGGTTCAAGGCTGGTTCGTCATCAGCACCCGCCACGTTGATTGTGAACGCGCCATCCGCCGTGTCCGTGCCATCAGTGATGGTGTAGTTCACGCTGACAACCGCTGTGTCACCTGCATCCAGCAGGTCACCCAGCTGCGATGGATCAAAGCTGACACCATCATCGCTCGTTGTGACGCTAAGTTCACCACCAGCCCAAGTGGCAGTCGCGCCGGTGAGCATCAGGTCATCGCCGTCCACATCAGACGCAACAGAGACAACATCATAAGTTGCCGCAGCCTCATCCTCAGTTGTGTTGAACGGTCCAACATCACCAGTCTCAGGCGCATCATTTACCGCATCCACTGTGATGGAAACTGTAGCCGTGCTTTCCAGCGCCCCATCGGTGATTGTGTAAGTGAAGCTGTCAGATCCGTTGAAATCATCGTCAGGTGTGTAGACCAGCTGACCTTCGCCATCATCTGCAACGCTACCATTGGTGCCCTGACCAAAGCTTGTAATGGTGACATCATCACCCGCATCAGGATCGTCGTCATTGCCAAGCACGTCGATTGCAACCGAGTTATCCTCAGTTGTGCTCGCATCGTCATCCATTGCCATCGGTGCGCGGTTGTCAGCCTCGCCCACCGTCACAGCAACGTCAGCCGTATCGGAAACCGTGCCATCGCTCACTGTATAGCTGAAACCATCAGCGCCAGAGAAGCCAGCTGCAGGCGTGTAAGTGACAGACTTGCCATCCGCCGCAATCTCAACGCCGCCCGCAGGATCGCCGGAAATGCCAGTGATTGTCAGATCATCGCCATCTGCATCCGCGTCATTGTCCAGCAGGTTAAGCACAACTGGCGCACCAAAATCGGTGGAGCCTGTGTCATCCATCGCCATGACCGGATCATTTACCGCAGCGACACTGACAGTGACCGTCGCCGTAGATTCCGTGGTGCCATCCGTGATCGTGTAGGTAAAGCTGTCTTCGCCGTTGCTATCCGCATCCGGTGTATAAACAAGCTCGCCATCGTCATTCTCGGCAACTGAGCCGTTGTCACCATCCGTAAAGCCAACAATCGAAAGATCATCATCATTGCCGTCTGTGTCATTGTCCAACACGTCGATTGCAACTGCAGTGTCTTCACTAGTTGCAGCGTCATCGTCATTGGCAACCGGCGGCAGCTCGTCCTGAGCTTCAACCGTGACTGTGACTTGAGCTTCGTCCGTTGCAGTGCCGTCGCTCAGGATATAGCCAAAGCTGTCATCGCCAGAGAAGCCAACGCTTGGCGTGTAGGTGACAGATTTGCCATCTTCTGCGATCACAACGTCACCGTCAGGCATGCCAGTGATGCCTGTAATCGTCAGGTCATCGCCCTCAGCATCGCTGTCATTGTCGAGCACATCAATATCAACCGCAGTTTCAAACGGTGTCGATGTCGTGTCGTCGTCTGCAACAGGCGCGTCATTCACCGCCTCAACAAAGATGTTGATCATGCCTTCATCGGTCAGATCGCCGTCTGAAACAGTGAAGGTAACACTGTCAGATCCGTTGAAATCAGCGTCAGGCGTGTAGCGATAAAGGCCATCGCCGAGATCTTCGATGACACCGTTTGAGGGATCTCCCACGTCAAGCTCAAGATCATCGCTATCAATGTCAGACACCAGCGCCAGAATATTGATCACCGTGCCGGTGTCTTCATCCGTGGTCGCATCTGCGTCATTCGCAATGGGCGCGTCATTCACACCGTTGACTGTGACCGTCACGGTGGCTGTATCTGTCAGCTCGCCATCAGAAACCGTGTAGGTGAATGTATCTTCGCCTTCAAAGTCCTCATCCGGCGTGTAGAGAACACCGCCCTCACCATCAAATCCAACAGAACCGTTGGAGCCTTGGGTGAACTGAGTGATGGTCAAATCGTCGCCATCTACGTCTTCGTCATTGTCAGCGGCCAAGATCGAAATCGATCCGTCCTCATCGACGCTGGCCGTGTCATCCATTGCAA
>CAZQMR010000022.1:0-20353 GCA_964594465.1 uncultured Rhodobacterales bacterium | reverse complement strand
GCCAAGATCGAAATCGATCCGTCCTCATCGACGCTGGCCGTGTCATCCATTGCAACCGGTGCGTCATTCACACCGTCTACAGTGACCGTCACTGTGGCTGTGTCAGTCAACTCGCCATCAGAAACCGTGTAGGTGAATGTATCTTCGCCTTCAAAGTCCTCATCCGGCGTGTAGAGAACACCGCCCTCACCATCAAATCCAACAGAACCGTTGGAGCCTTGGGTGAACTCAGTGATGGTCAGGTCGTCGTCATCTGCATCTTCGTCATTGTCAGCGGCCAAGATCGAAATCGATCCGTCTTCATCGACGCTGGCCGTGTCATCCATTGCAACCGGTGCGCGGTTGCCCGGCTCGCCGACTGTTACTGTGACTGCAGCCTCATCGGTCGCGGTGCCATCGCTCAGGATGTAGCCAAAACTGTCCTGACCGGAGAAATCGCCAGCAGGTGTATACTCGATGGACTGGCCATCAGCGCTGATCTCAACCAACCCAACCGCTGCACCAGTGATGCCTGTGATTGTCAGGTTGTCGCCTTCAACATCGCTGTCATTGTCCAGCACTGAAATCGTTGTGGCTGTCTCAAAATCCGTTGTGGCTGTATCATCATCTGCAACCGGCGCGTCATTCACACCGTTTACAGTGACCGTCACTGTGGCTGTGTCAGTCAACTCGCCATCAGAAACCGTGTAGGTGAATGTATCTTCGCCTTCAAAGTCCTCATCCGGCGTGTAGAGAACACCGCCCTCACCATCAAATCCAACAGAACCGTTGGAGCCTTGGGTGAACTGAGTGATGGTCAAATCGTCGCCATCTACATCTTCGTCATTGTCAGCAGCCAAGATCGAAATCGATCCGTCCTCATCGACGCTGGCGGAGTCATCCACTGCAACTGGTGCGTCATTGACTGCATTGACGGTAACAAAAACCGTGGCAACTGACGTCGTTGTGCCGTCAAACACTGAATAAGAAAACTGGTCGTTTCCGTTGAAATCCTCGTTTGGCGTATATACCAAAACATCGTTCTCACCGCGAACAACAGAACCATTGGCGCCTTGCGAAAAGCTCGACACAGCCAAATCCGAGTCAATATCGCTGTCGTTGTCCAACACACTGATGTCGACGTCTGTATCTTCGTCGGTGGTTGCAGTGTCGTCGGTTGCAACAGGTGCATCATCCACAGAGGTGACCGTGATGTTTACAGTTGCCGTGCTCTCCAGCTCGCCATCCGTGACTGTGTACTCAAACGAGTCGTTGCCGTTGAAATTGGCAGCCGGTGTATAAACGTAGGAGCCATTGACCAGCTCAACCGAACCGTTGGCTGCGGCCCCAACGGATGCAACGCTCAGATCATCACTGTCAGCATCCGTGTCGTTTCCAGTGAGGTCCAGCTGAACAGAGCCATCCTCTGCAACGGTCGCGCTGTCATCAATGGCTACTGGTGCCCGATTTGGCTCCACATCATCCGGCATCAAGTTGACACTCTGGATTGTGAATTCAGCCCCTGGGCGATATGAGCCGAGCAACAATGGGAAGTCCGTAATCTGACCCGTTAAACGATCAATTGGAACAATCAGGTAGTCTGCAACATCGGCGCGCTCGATAAGCGCAACATCGAATCTCAGAAGATCCTCATCAACTGCAATTGTAATCTCACGAAATCGGATACCAGTAATTGGTCCTTGCGAGTCGTCACCGACTTTAACCGTCGTCGAGCCGAGATCGTTTATCGATAGAATGCCATCGTCATCGGTAAATTCGACGGGGTCTGGCGCGTTAACCTGAAAAGTTGAATTGAAAAGCGCTGCGGTGTCAAAACCACCGCGCGAAACAGAAAACACTGTTGGAGTGAAAGTAGCCAAAAATTTATCCCCCAGATAAACTGATTTAAGCGCACGCTAAAAAAGAGCGATGCGCGAATTTGCACATATTAATGCCGAATACTCGAATATTTAGCTCGATTCGTCAACCCAGCGTGAGCCACCGGATTATCCGGTAAGCACCTGTAAAAACGTGACAAGTTTGGGCCAAAACAAGGCAACGCTTCAAAGCGAAAACTGACCTGAAAGATCGCTCAAGCCACCCCTAGTTTCGCCCGAAATCAAAGTAAAACGCGCTGTATTCTTTGCGGCACCAAAGGCCACCAAAACAGACCGGAGATGTGATCGACGGCTGGAACAAATTCTTATCCTCGCACTCGTTTATACTGATTTGTTATTCAAATATGGAATTTTGCGGCACTTCTATACTGCTATTTTGACACAAATCGAACCTACACTTCCGCGCTGCCTAATTCCTAGATGATGAGCACAAAACCCCACTGAGCCTTGCGCTGCAGCGTTTAATTTATCATATTCAAATAAACGAATAGATTCGAGGCAATGGATGATTTCACGACGACGTTTCTTAGCTCGAACCGCCACCGCTGGTGCAGGATTGGCGCTTTGGTCGGCCACATCAATGGCGAAAATCCGCCTAGGTAATGCCACTTTGACCACGATCAGCGACGGCAATTTGGTCCTGCCATTCGATTTTGTGTTCTCGCGAATGCCGCAAAAAGAGCTCTCCCCGATCCTGACTCAATACGGGATTTCCGGCCCTCAGGTTGAGCCCTCCTGCAATGTAACGCTGTATCGCGACGGCCAAAACACGGTTCTATTTGACGTCGGTTCTGGCTTTGATTTCATGCCCAGCGCTGGCGCATTGCTGGACAATCTTGATGCCGCGGGTCTCACACCAGACGACATCACGCATGTCGTGTTCACCCATGCTCATCCCGATCACATTTGGGGTCTTCTGGATGACTTCGACGACCCCGCCTTCCCCAATGCGAGTTATCTGATGGGCCGCACAGAATGGGATTATTGGTGGAACCCTGCAACCGTCGATGCCTTACCGGATGCAACCAAAGCCTTCGCTGTAGGTGCCAAGCGCCGTATGGAAACAATTGAAGATGCGGTCCAGTTCTTCGATCCGGGTCAGGAGATCCTACCGGGCATTTTCGCGTTAAAGGCCTTTGGCCATACTCCCGGCCATATGGCCTTTGAGGTCCGCGATGCAAATCAAAGCGCGTTGATCGTCGGGGACTCGATTGGCAACCACCATGTTGCGTTCCACAAGCCAGACTGGGCCAGCGGCAGCGATCAGGACGCCGCACTTGGATCAATCTCGCGCAAAATGCTGCTCGACAAAGCGTCTCACGAACAAATCCCCATTATCGGCTTTCATCTGCCCGGTGGTGGCATGGGGCATGTCGCTGCCAAAGACGGCAGCTACCGCTTTTTGCCAAAGGACGCATGATGCACAAAACGCTTTGTTTGCTTGCCGCGCTGGTCGCCGCCCCAACTTTTGCGGATGAAAACATCGCAGACCAGTACCCCGGCTCACCACTTTATTCTAAACCCGTAGAAGTCATCCCCAATGTCTGGTCCGCCATTGGCGCAACTGACGCACCCACATACGAGAACACGGGCCACAACAACAATCTGAGCTTCGTCATCACGACTGATGGTGTCCTTGTGGTCAATGGGGGCGCCGCCTATATCCTCGCCGAGGCCCTGCACGCCGAGATCAAAAAAATCACCGATCAGCCGGTCAAACTTGTGGTCAATGAAAATGGGCAGGGCCATGCAATGCTGGGCAACTCCTATTGGGCGGAGCAAGGCGTGCCAATTCTTGCCCATGTGGATGCCGCCCACGAGATCGAGGATCGCTCGGCGCAAATCCTCGCAGGAATGCAGCGCTACAACCGGGACAAAGCCGACGGCACAACCGTCGTTGGACCAACCCAAACCTTTGAAGACGCCCATATTCTGGAAATGGGAAACACCCGTATCGAGATCCGCTATCTCGGCCCCGCGCACAGCCCCGGCGACATTTCGGTTTGGCTGCCTGAGCAAAGCCTCGTGATCGCAGGCGACATGGCCTTCCACGAACGCCTCTTGCCAATATTCGATCACACCATGACCGCCGATTGGCTGGAAACATGGGATACTGAGTTTGAAGCGCTCAACGCCACCTACGTCATCCCCGGTCACGGCCACCCAACCAATATGGCTCAGGTGCGTCGCTACACCAAAGACTACTTGGTCTATTTGCGCGGCAAAATCGGCGAGCATCTCGACAATGGTGGCGATCTAGCAGACGCCTATTACGTGGACCAAACGCCTTACAAACATCTCCACACCTTTGACCAACTCGCCACCCGCAACGCAGGCCGGGTCTATGAGCAGATGGAATTTGAGTAGGACATAACATCCGGTCAACTTTGCGCGACCAATGGTGTCACGACGTTAACACATTGTATAATGTGAATATGATGTACGTCGAAAACCCAAAGGAACTCACATGATAAAGAATATCGGTTCAACTGACCGCAAAGCGCGTTTTGGTCTTGGCGCTCTCCTGCTCGTGCTAGCCCTTTTGGGCGTCATAAGCGGCTCTTTAGGCCTGATTGCAGGGGTCGTGGGCGTCGTATTTATCGCGACTGCCTTCATGAACTTTTGCCCAATCTACAAAGTTCTGGGCATGAAAACCTGCAAAGATTGATCAAAAAAACACCCCGCGAACCAAAGCTCGCGGGGTGTCAAAGTAAATTGCTTAACTCGGCTTAGCCTCAGCCAAACATGTCAGCAGCGATACCAGCGTACCAGCCCTCAGACTCCTCGTAAGTCGCCTGACGCACATCAGAAGTCTCACCAGTCTTAGAGATGAAGCCGTCAACCTTAGCAATCTTCTCAGCCGTCGCCTCATAGGTCGCACCAACTTTAACACCATCATTGGTGTCGATCAGTGACCAGCATGTGTTGGAGAACTTCGCCGGGAACACTTTTGATCCGGTCAAAGCACCGCGCACTGCATTGGCACAGACTTTCGCTTGGCTGTTCGCAGAGAAGCCAGATTTCGGCATGTCACCCTGCGATGACGCATCACCAAGCACGTGGATGTTCGCATCCGCTTTGGTGCTCATGTCAGCCGCGTTTACCGGGGCCCAATTGCCGTCATTGACGCCAGCATCATGCACGATCTTGCCAGCTTTCATCGCCGGGATCACGTTACAAACGTCAACCTTGTTGACCTCGCCGTCAATCGTGACGGTCATCGCACCTGGATCAACGGAAACATTGTCACCGCCAAAGTCAGATCCGACCCAATCAACCATGCCAGCATAGTGATTGTTCCAACCTTCCTGAAACAGCGCCATCTTAGAGAATTTCGGCTTTGGATCAGCCACCAAAATTTTCGCAGTCGGGTTGTTGGCTTTGAGGTAATGCGCAACCATCGACACCCGCTCATAGGGGCCAGGAGGGCAGCGATATGGGTTTGGCGGAGCGACCATCGCGTAGGTGCCGCCCTGAGGCATCGCCATCAACTGCGCTTTGAGAAGCTCAGTCTGCGATCCGGCTTTGTAAGCATGGGGCATCGCGTTCTGCGCGCTCAAGTCCCAGCCTTCAACGGCGCCGTCAACGAAATCAATGCCCGGCGACAGGATCAACTTGTCATATGGCACCGATCCGCCACCTGCCAGCGCAACAGTCTTGGCATCGCGGTCCACACCCGTGGCCCAGTCATGCACAACATTCACACCGTTCGCGGCAAGACCGCCATAGGAATGGCCGAGATCTTCCATCTCCTTGAATCCACCAAGATAGAGGTTGGAGAAGAAACAAGTGTAATAGCGCCGTGTTGGCTCGATCAGGGTGACGTCAATCGCACCCTTGCTGTCCTTGGCAATGTAGCGCGCAGCGGTCGCACCGCCTGCACCACCGCCAACCACGACAACGCGCGGCTTGCCATGACCATCGGCAAGCACCATAGGCGCCGACAGGCTTGCCGCCGCCGCACCTGCTGTGCCCAAAAATACACGTCTGTTAAGTTTCATAATGTTCCTCCCAAAACAGCCTCTATTCAAGGCCTTCAAAATACGCCGCAAGCGACGCGATTTCATCGTCCGACAAACGACCTGCCATCATCTGCATCACAGGATGTGGTCTCATTTTACGCTTGTAGGCGTGCATGGCCACAACGAAATCTTCCGTTGGCCAATTGGTGATTGAGGGAATACCCGAATCCTCGCCATCTGCACGATGACAGGTCAGACATTCACTCGAAAGATATTCGCCATATTCCGGGTCGCCCTTCAGCGCCAGAATGGCCGGATCAAGGTCATGATCTGTGCCTTTGGCCGTTGGTTCCGCCTCGGGGATATCCGCTGGATCGTCAGAAAAGGCGCGCAAATACGCCAGCACATTCGCCCGGTCCTTTGGCTTTTTTATTCCCCGAAAGCTCATCTTGGTTTTTGCCACAAGGCCCTTTGGATCTTCCAAAAACGCATCCAGCGTCTTAGCGGTCCAAACCAGATCACCCGCACCCGCTTCAACCATGCTTTTTGAGTACTTAAACCCTTCAAGCGCAGCCGCCTGCCGCCCAAAAACGCCATTCAGGTGCGGGCCAACCTTGTTCTTGGCCCCTTCACCCACCGCATGGCAGCTTTTGCACTTTCTGAAAACCTTGGCGCCCTTTTCTGGATCACCAGATTCCGCCCCACTCACGGGGGCCGCCAAGCCCAAAATCAACGCAAGTGCTGCAAGCGATCTCATGGCGAAACCGATTTCAGATACTCAGTTATGGCCAAAATATCCTTCTCCTTCTTGAGCCCCGCAAAGGACATTTTCGTGCCCTTAAGGAACTTCTTGGGCTTGGTCAGAAATGCAGCCAAATTCGCCTCATCCCAAACCAATCCGCCCTCTGCAGCCGCCTTAAGCGCCTTGGAGTATTTGAACCCCTCAACAGCACCCGCAGGCGCGCCGAGTATACCTGTCAAAATCGGGCCCGCCTTGTTTTTGGCACCCTCACCGACCTGATGGCAAGATTTGCATTTCTTGAAGGTTTTCTTGCCCTTCTTCACCAGCTCCTCATCAAGCGCCGCCTCAACAACCGCAGCCGGAACAACTGCTGCCACTTCCTGCGCGGGCGCCGCCGCTGTGGCTGGTTTTTCTTCCTCAGGCGTCACGTCAAGGACCATGGCGCGCATCGTCACTTTAACCGCGTCCTTGCAGTTGCTCATGCACGGCTCACCGCTCCATTTGGCATATTCTGTTGCCGCGCGATCATCGACAATGAAGCCTTGGGCATTGGGCAATTCCACATCAAAAAACGTCTCGTTTGAGAGCACGAAATCGTCCTCAATCAGATCGTTTGAATAAAGGATATAGGCCACAATCGCATAGACATCATCATCGCTGAGCGTGCCTGCATTGCCAAACGGCATAGAGCGCTTCACATAGTCAAACGCGGTCGACAAATGCGGCCAGTAAGAGCCCACCGTTTTCAGTGGATCCTCATGATCAAGCGTGTCCGCGCCGCCTGCAAGCTTTGGCCAATTATCAATGCCTTCGGCAAAATCACCGTGGCAGGATGCACATTGATCCGCGAAAAGCTCTTCGCCGACAATCGCATCACCTGATCCAACAGGCAGACCCGTGCCATCAGGGCTAACTTCCTGATCCCAAGCCTTGATTTCCTCAGGCAGGGCCGCACGACCCAGCCCAAATCCCTCGCCATAAACAGGCGTGGCAAGTACAACCAGCAGGGCTGTGGATTTAAGAAACTTCAACATTTTCAGCCTCGCCAGTATCGCGCACCCACCATGTCTGGATGCAGTTGTTGTGGTAAATCGAATTCAGCCCACGCACCTCGCGCAGCTGCGCTTTGGTCGGTTGCACATAGCCCGTTTCGTCCATCGCACGGGACTGGAGGAACATCTCTTCGCCGTTCCAGTCCGTGTCGAGATAAAAGCGCGTCATCGCCATTTTCTCACCGGGTTTGGCAAGCCGCGCCGTCTCCCAGTTCTTGCCGCCGTCTTTGGAGACATCAACCCGCGTGATCGCGCCATTGCCCGACCATGCCAGCCCCGTGATCACCAGCGGCCCGTGGCCATGGGTGATCGGCGCTTGCGGGCTTGGGCTGGTCACAACAGATTTCGCATCCATCGCCCAAGTCCATTTGCGGCTCGTGCCATCGTCCAAAGTATCGGTGTATTTCGAGGTTTCCTCGCGGCTTTCCACCGGCTGGTCCATCACCTCAATACGGCGGATCCATTTGACCCACATATTGCCTTCCCAGCCCGGCACCACGAGGCGCACAGGATAGCCATGCTCCTTGCGCAGCGCCTCGCCATTGGCCTTAAACGCAATCAAGCAGTCATCCAGCGCCTTCTCCATCGGAATGGAGCGCCCGTTGGAAGACGCATCCGCCCCCTCCACAAACACCCATTTCGCGTTAAGATCAGCACCCGCTTCTTCCAGCAACGTGCGCAGCGGCACGCCAGTATATTCCATGTTGTGGATCATGCCGTGAGTGAACTGCACGCCATTAAGCTGCGCACCCGCCCATTCCATGCCGGTATTAGCCGCACACTCACAGAAATTGACTTGGTTTTGGCGCGGGAAGCGCTCCAGATCCGCATAGGAAAACACCAAAGGCCGATCGACCTTGCCGTTGACCATCAGCCGGTAGTCTTCTTTCTTGAGATCAATCGCGCCCGAATGATGCCGCTCAAACGCGCAACCCTGCGGCGTGATCGTGCCATCAAGCGCATGGATTGGCGTGAAGTTGATCGAGGAGATCGTATCCGCCGTCAGCCACTCCACATTGCGCCGCACAACGTCGCCTTCATACTCAATCGGCAGGCCATAGCGCACCGCATCAACACCGTCGCCAAGCTCCTGCGCCCATGGCTGCACTTCAGTGATCAGCGGATCAGGGGTTGCCGCTTTGGCTGCACCCGCGCCCATTGCGCCCACGCCAGCCACCGCTGCACCGCGCAAAAATGTCCTGCGGGAGGGGTCAGAGAATTTTTCTGTCATGTCCTAAGCTCTCCTATCTTTGCCAGCGCTCACGCGCCCACAACTTTCACGGAATTATTCGGCTCCATCGAGATAACACCCTGCTTTTTTATATGGCTCTCCACCACATCCCAAATCGCAGGCCCCTCGGTGCCCTCATTTACACTCGCCCAACCGGCAACCTGATAGCTGCGCGCCGGATCAATCGCTTCACCAGTCTTAAGCAGCGTCATCTCAGTTACGCGGCTGCCTTGCGGCTTGGTCACATCGATCCGGTAGCCCAGACCGCCCGTGCGCACCATGTCGCCGCCCTGCTGGTAATAGGGGTCGGGATTGAATAGATTATCGGCCACATCCTCCAACACCACATGCAGGAATTCACCCGTCATTTCAGTGCGATAGGCCTCCGAATAGGTCATCGAAGTGACGTTCCAAATATCCTCGCGCGTGATATCCTGACCCGGCAGAACCGATGGCCCCCAGCGCACGCCCGGTGACAGCGCAATGTCAGCCTCACGCTCGGAAATCAGCGCGTCGCAAATCAGATCGTCCCACGTGCCATTGAAATTCCCGCGCCGATAAAGCGTCTGCGCATCGCCCGTGCGCCCAATCACTTCGCTCATGGCCGCCATATGCGGCGCCCGCTGTTCGTCAATCAGCGCCGTGACTTCAGCATCCGGTGTGATCACATCCGAAAAGATCGGGATCAGCTTGTGCTTAAAGCCCATCATACGCCCATCGCGCACATCCAAATCCACCCGGCTCACAAACTTCCCGTTCGAGCCAGAGGCCACAACAATCGTATCGCCCACCACGTAAGGCTCCGGCAGCGCATCATGGGTATGACCCGATAGGATCACATCGATCCCCTGCACTTTGCTGGCCATTTTCTTGTCCACGTCAAAGCCGTTATGGCTCAGGCAAACCACCAGCTCAGCGCCCTCGGCGCGCACCTCATCCACCATCTGCTGCATGTTCTCATCGCGAATACCAAACGAGTATTCCGGGAACATCCAACCGGGATTGGCAATCGGCATGTATGGGAACGCCTGCCCAATCACTGCAATCTTCACACCCCCGCGCTCAAAGAACTTATAGGGCGGGAACAGCTCCGCAGGCTCATCCCATTCCGCATCAAAAATGTTCTGGCCGAGTGCCGCGAAAGGCAAATTCTCCACAATCTCCGCCACCCGCTCCGAGCCAAGCGTAAACTCCCAATGAAAGGTCATCGCATCCGGTTTCAGCGCATTCATCACATTGACCATGTCCTGGCCCTGACTGTGATAGCAGGTATAGCTGCCATGCCATGTGTCGCCGCCATCCAGCAGCAGCGCATCCGGGCGCGCCGCGCGGATCGAATTGATCACTGTAGCCATGCGATCCAACCCGCCAACCCGGCCATAACCCTGCGCCAGCGAGGCGAAATCGTCGTAAGACAGCGCATAAGCCGAAGCGCTTCCGTCCTCGATCCCATAGCGGCGGCGGAATTCAGCCCCCGTGATATGCGGCACATGCCCGCGATTGTCGCCAACACCGATATTGATCGAAGGTTCGCGGAAATAGATCGGTTTGAGCTGTGCGTGAATATCCGTGACATGGATCAGCGAGACATTCCCGAACGTGTCAAACTCCAGCAATTTATCCTGCGTCAGTGCCTGTTGCGCCGCCAAACGCCCCCACTGCCCGAAACCTGAGCCACCAAGCAGTGCGGCTGCGGCCATACTGGTTTGCAGAAAGTCACGTTTGGAAATCATGTCATCGCCTCGGATTTCATACATATGCGCATGTATGAATTTATTGTTAACGAAACGGCCCAACACATCGCTGTGCCGGGCCGCTTCAACTTGGGTTAGTTACGGACCGATGGTCCTTCAACGGACAAGCCATTGCCGCGTGACGCGACATAAAGCTCAAGCGCAATAAACTCGGCGCTTCCCGGCTTGTAAGTCTGCGCGCGCGTATCGCGAACACAACCTTTGAAGCGGGCATGAACCGAATTCAGCTTGGTGTTTTTCAAGCGGTATGTCGGGAAACCATTGATCTGCCCTTGGCTCAAATGGTCCGCGCGGATCATGTTGCCATAGTTGTCCTCGTGGCAATTCGCGCAAGAAAGTTCTAGCTGGCCAGTCCGAGCGTAGTAGAGCTCTTTGCCCTCTTCCCAAACCGACTGAACCGGACCGTCAATCGCCACATTCACCGGCATTCCACGCGAAACTGATGAGATCAGCGCGGTCATATTGACCATATCACCGCCAGTGTATTTCCACTTTTCAGCGCCCATACGGGTTTCGCGGCAATCATTGACCTGCATCTCAAGCGTGCGAACTTCGCCCGCAGTCTCGTTCCACTTGGGATACACCGCACGCACACCCGCCAAGCTTTCGACGTCGTTGTGACAGCTTGCGCAAGACTTGCCCTCGCTACCATCAACTGTGTCCCAGGCATCCTGCGCCTGTTCCACGAAAATCATGCCCGGATTGTCGAAATCATCGGACTGCATTGCGCGGGTTTCGACACCGCGGAAATGCCAGCCAGACATCACTTCGTCCATCGCGTCCGACACATGTGCCGGGGCCGCAGTGCGCGTGACCATTGTGGTTTCTTCGTTGAGAATAAGCGTTGCATCCGCCGGATCCGCAAATGCGGCTGATGCGCTCAGTGTCATCGCAGTCGCCAATGCGGCAAAGCCTGAGATATGTTTCATCAAGTTTTCCTCCCCAGGAAGCGTCACCTTACGCGATGGCAATCTTTTTCGCTGTTTCGTAGACCGATCCGTCATCGTCGTACCATGTGAACTTGAATTCGCCAGCCTCAGGGACTTTTGCTTCAAACTCAAAGAACGGGTTGGTCGAAATCGCCGGCTCCATCGTGACATCCACCACGTTTTCGCCGTTAAAATCGCAGGTAAAGCGGTTGATGATCGAGCGCGGAATGACGTTGCCCTCTTTATCCTTGCGCTGGCCTGATTCCATCTTGTGGCTGATCAACGTTTTGATGGTGATCGTGTCACCGGCTGCCGCCTTCTTTGGCACCTTGACGCGGGGTTTTACACCTTTTGCCATGATAAATCTCCTTCAATTCCGTGGGTTAGCCGCCGCAGCCGCCAATTGTAACTTTCACAGCGCTCGTGGCTTTGGCAAAGCTGCCATCGGCCATCTTGGCAACTGCAATCACGTCCTGCGTGCCAGCAAGGCGAATGCGTGTGGACGCAGAATGCGACGCAGACAGCGCACCAAACTTGAAGGTCGCGACAGGCGGCGTCGGGTTGCCAAGGGCAAGAACCATGATTTCAACAGCACCGGGGGCATCAACTGCGATTGGCACCGTGTTTCCGTTCTCAGCGATTTCCGGTGCCGTCAGCGTGACGCCCGTATCAGCCATCGCAGCACCGCCAGTGAAGGCTTCGATCTCAGCGTCGCCAGCAGCCGCGAAAACGGGCAGCGGCAAAGCACCGGCTACGAATGCACCAGCTCCCAGCGCCAGCGTTTTACGTCGTGTTAGTTCCATAAAATGTCTCCTGGTATGTCCAAAATTCAAGAGGCGAGCCGCTCAGCTCACTCCTGAAGTGTCACGAGATAGGCAACCACATCCTCGATCTGCTGCGCAGTCAGGATAGGGCCAAATGTGTCGTCAGCCGCTTCGCCGGTATAAGCTTTACCCGGGCGCAAGAAGCCGTCTGTTCTGTAAAAGGACGGCATCATCGTGTCCTCAAACATTTTCTTTGCATTCACGACGATCCCACGCAGCTCCGCCTCGCTCCAGCGCGAACCGGTGCCATCAAGCGCCGGGCCAATCTCGCCATGAAACGGAATGTCCTTCAGATCGGTGACTTCATGACAGGCCACACAGTTTCCGAATTTCTTGGAGCCAACGATCATACGACCGTTCGCGGCGTCACCAGCCTTGCCCGTCAAAGATTGCTCAACGGAACCTTCTGAAAATGCGACTGCTGTGGGGGCGACTTCTGCCGCTTGCGCGCAGAATGCAAACGCCGCTGTCGTTGCAGCAGCTAAACCTAAAATCCTCATGTGTCCTCCTCACCTGGGCTTTGGCATACCGTAGCGCACCAAATTGTGAGTACGCAACAACAAATTCACGTTTTTGAATGAATCATTCGTTAACTGGTGAAACCGTTGTTACCGCAAAACGCCAATATCCGGCGCAATCGACAGCATCCAACCCGCAATCGGCGCAATCCCATTGGTCCCGATCAAAATACCAAAGAGCACAAGCATCGCTCCCATCCCCTTTTCAACGAGACCCAGATGCCTGCGAAAGCGAATCAAGAACCGCATAAACGGCGCGATGAACACCGCCGCCAGCACAAAGGGCAGCGTCATGCCCACACCATATGCCAGCAACAGCCCAATCCCTTGGCCCGTATCCTGCGCTGACCCGGCCATAAACAACACCGCTGTCAGCACCGGCCCCACACAAGGCGTCCAACCAAAGGCAAAAGCCAGCCCAACAACATAGGCCCCAACCGGGTTCATATCGCGGGTTTGCCCCATCTCGCTGCGCCACTCGCGAAACATCATCCCAAAGCGCAGAACGCCCAGAAAATGCAAGCCCATCGCGATGATCAGCGCCGCCGCAACCCAGCGCAAAATATCGAAATAGTCGCGCAACACCTGCCCAAACAGACTCGCACTCGCCCCCAACCCCACAAATACCGTGATAATCCCTGCCGCAAAGCACAACGCAGCCAAAACCGCGCGTCGTCGCATCGCAGGGTCGGGTGCCTCCATGTCCGCAAGCTGCCCCGCGCTCACCCCCGCCATATAACTGAGGTAAAATGGGACAATCGGCAGGATACAAGGCGACAGAAAGGATAAAAGCCCCGCAATAAATGCCGCGATGAAACTGATTTCGGGCATAATGGCTGGCCCTGCTCCTTGTTTTATTCACATATTCATATTATGAATTTCGAAGGACATGGGGTCAATTCAAATGCGTTCACTCACCTTCATCCTGCCACTCATGGCGGCACTCTTCTGGGGCAATCTCGCCTCAGCGGGCGCTGAGCTGGTGATGGTCGAGGAAGACGGCTGCGTCTGGTGCGCGCGCTGGGACGAAGAAATCTCCCACATCTACCCCAAAACAAACGAAGGCAAAACCGCGCCCCTGCGGCGCATGGACATCCACGGGGCCCGACCGGACGATTTGACCTTCACCAAGGGCCTGAATTTCACACCAACCTTCGTGCTGGTGATCGACGGCGTCGAGGCATCCCGCCTTGAGGGCTACCCAGGTGCCGATTTCTTCTGGCCCCTGATTTCAGATATGATGCGCCAAGCGGGCCTCGCCCTTGGCGAAAGCGGATAAAGACAAAGGATAAGTGCTGTGGGATTACCAGTATTTGACAAAAACATGTGCGCAGAGGACCTCGATAAGATGGCCGAGAATGCGCTCAACGCCTCCAATTTTCTCAAGGCAATCAGCCATGAGGGTCGCCTGATGATCCTCTGCCACCTCGCCTCGGGTGAGAAATCCGTGACCGAGCTGGAGGATTTGTTGTCCGCGCGTCAAGCCGCCGTCTCACAACAGCTCTCGCGCCTGCGCTTTGAGGGCATCGTGATCCCGCGCCGCGAGGGCAAGACGATCTACTACTCCCTCGCCGACGACCGCCCCAAGCAAATCATGGAAGTGGTCTATGACCTTTTCTGCCGGGACGAATAACGCCCCCAAGCGCAACATGTGACCAGCCACTGGGAGGGGCACCGCATGTTTGACTTCATCAATGAGGACACAAGCGTCGCCCTGATCGGCCTCCTTGGCGGTCTGCTGCTTGGTCTTGCCGCACGTCGTGGCCGCTTCTGCACCCTTGGCGCGATTGAGGATTACTTTTACGGCGACAGCGCCCTGCGTCTCAAAATGTGGGGCGTCGCCCTTGGCGTTGCCATCACCGGCACCTTCGCGGCCTCCGCCCTCGGCTATCTCGACCTCACCGAAACGCTGTACCTGTCACGCGGCTGGAACCCGCTCGCCAGCATTCTCGGCGGCCTCACCTTCGGCTATGGCATGGCGCTCGCAGGCAATTGCGGCTACGGAGCACTGGCGCGCCTTGGCGGCGGCGACCTCCGCTCGTTTGTCATCGTCCTCGTCATGGGCATCTCAGCCTATATCACGCTCGGCGGCCCGCTCGCCAAACTCCGCCTCACCGCCTTCCCCATCACCGACGAACCAACCCAAACCCCAAGCATCGCCTTCTGGCTGTCGGAGCGCCTGTCTCTCACTCCCGAACTCATCGGCATCAGCCTCGGCACAGCCCTCCTCGCCTATAGCTTGCTCAACCGCGAAATGCGCACCGATCCCAAAGCCATCCGCTGGAGCCTGATCGCCGGGCTCGCCATCGTCACCGGCTGGATCGGCACGCATTACGTGGCCCAAAACGGCTTTGCGAGCACCCAAACCATCTCCCACACGTTTTCCGCCCCAATCGGCGAAAGCATCCTCTACGTCATGACCTCCTCAGGCAATTCTATCAGCTTTGGCACTGGCTCAGTCGCAGGCGTGCTGATCGGCGCCTGCTTGGGGAGCATCTCCAAAGGCCATTTTCGCTGGGAAGCCTGCGAAGACCCCCGCGAACTGCGCCGCCAAATCATCGGTGCGGCCCTCATGGGTTTTGGCGCGGTGATCGCTGTGGGCTGCAGCATTGGCCAAGGCCTCTCCGCCTTCTCCGTGCTGGCCTTTTCCGCCCCCGTGACACTCGCCGCAATCTTCGCCGGGGCTGCCCTCGGCCTACGCCAACTCATCGTCGGCTTTGCACCCATTCCACGCAGCTAACCCCGCTCTTGGTAATGGCTCGCAACCATGCGCTGGAACAGATCCGACAGCCCCTTGCCATGCTCAAGCGAGCCACCTTTCCAGATCACCTGCGTGCCCACAAAAGCCGCATATTCCAGCTCTGCCAAGCTCCGTGCGGCCTCCGGCTCCAACGACAAGCGCCGCGCATATAACGCGGCCAGATAGCCAATTCGCATCTGATCAACTTGCGCTAAAACCTCCGCCGCCATAGCGTTCTGATTGGCGAGTTGGCGCACACCAATCTCCGCCGCCTGATTCATCGAAGCCGCAATCACATCCAGCTTTTCCGCCTGTTTCTGCGCATCGGGGATTGCGTCAATCTCAGCAATGACATCCTGCGAATTTCGCTGCCGCCAATGGGCCATCAACGCCTCGAAGAACCCCGACTGATCCTTGAAATGGTGATAAAACGAGCCAATCGTGCGCCCCGCCGCGGCGCATAGTTCTGTCAGGCGCAGCGCATCTGGCCCCTCTTCGCCCAAGCGCACCAGCCCAAACTCTAGCCAATCCTCCCGGCGAAATCTCTTTTTGCTCATCAGCTCAGCCCAAGCGCACCCAAAACAGCCACAGGCAGAAACAACCAGCCCTGCGGCATATCCCGGTAGCTCTGGCCCACCATCCGCGCCAGCACAAGCCCCCAAAGACTGAAAGCCCCCGCAGCGACAGTGCCAAGCACCGCCAATTCCCAAGCGCTCGGATCAAAGGCCGGCCATAAAAACAGCAGCATGATAAGCCCCATCGAGATCGTAACCAAATGCCAGCAATAGTAAGTCACCTCACGCAACAGCGGGCTCAGGTCAGGCGCACGTCGCACGGGGTGCGCAATTTCGGGGCCTCCTGCAAAAATATGAAGCAGATTGATCGCGCCCATAATGGCACCCGCTGTCAAAAAGTAGAGGTTCATAAAGGATCTCCTTTCCATTGCCTAAACTTACATAACATATATTATGGTATGTAGTAAACTTTAAGGAGCAAACCTCATGCCCACCACCATTAACCTCACCCACGTTTACCCCTATCCGGCAGATCTCCTCTGGCAAGTCGTCACCGACCTCGATCATCTCAAAACCGCCACCCAAGGCTTGATCCAGTTCAAATCCTTGCCTTCAGGCCAAATCACCGAAGGCCAAAGCCTCACCGTCGAGGTTTCCCTCTTTGGCAAGCTGCCCTACCAGCCGTACCACATGGAAGTCGTTGCGCTTGACCACAGCACACGTAGTTTCCAATCAGACGAAATGGGCGTCGGCGTGCGCTCATGGCGTCACCACCTCAACGTCACTGAAACGGCTCCCAACCAAAGCCGCCTAACCGAACTCATCGAAATCGACGCTGGCCTCGCCACACCACTCTTTGCCGCATGGGCCCGTTTCATGTACGCAAAACGCCACAAACCGCGCCTCAAAATCCTCGCCAGCCTGACCGGCTCAACCCCTTAGCTCGACACGATCAGATGATTTGGGAGTGCAAAACCAATGGCTTGGCATTTTTTTGGTGGCGATCAGCCATGTTTCGACCTCGGCGTCCAGAAACCAGCCTGCGTGCAGACTGTGCTTCATATTCAACATCGCCAAATTCAGGGAATATCATCAAGATTTCATTGCGCGCCTCCGCTGAAACGCTCTTTAATGCTTGCGGCCCCAAACGAAGGCTTTCGGTCTGGACCCCATTGGCAAACACAATCTCATGTTCTGATGTTGATCACATAGGAAATGAAAATATGTAACGCCCTCAATCCAAGTGCCCGCAGCAAAGCAAATGACCAAGCCGGAATACGGGACGCTGGGCGTGCCATCGTGATACGAAATTGAATAGGTTACATTCGGATCAACACGGCCATCCGCGACTAAGCCAACAACATTGTTGCTCAGCCCCAAAAGCCCTCTCGACGTAAAGGCGTAGATGTTGACCGCTCCACGGAACTTGGAAACAACGACCCTGAACCTGTGTAAGAAGTGACACTGTCCAAGGCGTAGAGAAAAACAGGATAAGTGGCCACTAAAGGCACTCCCTGTTTGCGCGACACATATCCGGTTCGGGATTTCGCTGCTTCCTAACGCGGAAGGTTACATGCTTGGCACCTGCACAGCCCACGCCACCATCTTTCCTCAAAACCACCCACACAAAGGCCCGCATTTTCCGATGAAAAGCCTCTGGCGGTCTCCCTTACTCCTTTTCTCTTTAAAATTTGTTGAATGACTGGGGCGGTTTAAGGCCACCACGCGCCAATCGAAATCCTTTGGCATGCCCACGCAATCGTGGCACTCACACGCGAAACCCAGTTAAGAAAGCCCCATAGGCCACCTTGCCCGCAAATAGGTCCTCACCATGTTCACTGCCAAACCAATCGCACCACCGCCGGACGCCGCCCTAACGGCCTATCAAGCGCGCGAAGGCTGCCACACCGATTGCTTCTTTATCGACGTCCCCGGCACCCTCACCCTTCAAACCTATATCGAGCTTTTCTTCGACACATGGCTCTTCCGCCTAGAGCGTCGCATCCTCGCGCTCACAGGCTTCGGCCCCGCCGGACTGCCCGAGATCCAAGCGCTGGCCAGCGGGCAGACCGAAACCTTCGCCGCTTGGACCGTTGAAATCCGCACCCCAACCCAAATCCTGATGAACGTCGCCAAAAGTCCCATCCGCACATGGCTCCAAGTCGAGCCAACCCCTACCGGCGCACGCCTCTACTTCGGCTCCGCCGTCCTGCCCAACCCCAAATCCAACCGCATAAACCGCCTCACCACGGCCCTAACCCCGCTCCACCTCATCTACGCCAAATCCCTGCTCGGCGCCGCTGCGCGCAAGTACAAAGCAATTGGCAAGCCCCCGCATTAATGGCACCCTTGCCCAAACCACAGCCAAGAGAGCCCCATGCGCCGCGCCATCCTCATCGCAATCCCCTACCTCTGGCTGTTGCTGCTCTTCCTCGTTCCCTTCGGCATCGTGCTCAAAATCGCGCTCTCTGACTACGCGCTTTCCATCCCCCCCTACGCGCCCCAGCTCGACCTCTCCAGTGGCTGGACCGCAATCAAAGAATACCTCGCCGCCCTCGATCTGGAAAACTTCGTCTTTCTGACGGAGGATGAACTCTACTGGAAAGCCTACCTCTCCTCCCTCCAAATCGCCGCCATTGCCACCTTCCTCACCCTGCTCGTCGGCTTTCCTATCGCATACGGCATGGCCAACGCGCCGCCTGAGTGGCGCCCCACCCTGATGATGCTCATCATCCTGCCATTCTGGACCAGCTTCCTGATCCGCGTCTACGCATGGATCGGCATCCTCGCCAATGAGGGCTATCTCAACCAATTGCTCCTCGCCACCGGCCTCATTTCCGAGCCGCTGACGATCCTCAACACCAACACCGCCGTCTATATCGGCATCGTCTACACCTACCTCCCCTTCATGGTCTTGCCGATCTACGCCACGCTGGAAAAGCTCGACGGATCGCTGCTGGAAGCCGCTGAAGATTTGGGGTGCTCGCGCATCAGTGCCTTCTGGTCCGTCACCGTGCCGCTCTCCAAAGCAGGCGTCATCGCAGGCTGCTTCCTCGTCTTCATCCCAGCCCTTGGCGAATTTGTCATCCCCTCCCTGCTCGGCGGATCAGATACGCTGATGATCGGCAAAGTCTTGTGGGAGGAGTTCTTCAACAACCGCGATTGGCCCGTCGCCTCCGCCGTGGCCATCATCCTACTGGCCATCCTCATCATCCCTATCATCCTGTTCCAACGCTCCGAACAGCGCGCGCGGGAGCTTGACGCATGAGACGCTTCACGTGGTTCAACACCGTCTCCCTCACGCTCGGCTTCGCATTCCTCTACCTGCCGATGATCATCCTCGTGATCTTCTCCTTCAACGAGAGCCGCCTCGTCACGGTCTGGGCCGGGTTCTCGCCCAAATGGTACGGCGAGCTCATGCAAAACGAAGCCTTCCTAGACGCCGCATGGGTCACCATCAAAGTCGCTGTCCTATCCTCCACTGTAGCCGCCGTGCTCGGCACTATGGCGGCCTACGTGATGGTGCGCGGTGGCCGCTTCTTCGGGCGCACGCTCTTTTCCGGCATGATCTACGCCCCCCTCGTGATGCCCGAAGTCATCACCGGCCTTTCCTTGCTGCTGCTCTTCATCTCCATGGGAATGGATCGCGGGGTGGTGACCATCGTGCTCGCCCACACCACCTTCTCCATGTGCTACGTCTCGGTCGTGGTCTCATCGCGCCTGGTCAGCTTCGACCGCTCCTTAGAGGAAGCCGCCCTCGACCTAGGCTGCACCCCTTTTGATGCCTTCCGATCCGTCACCCTCCCCATAATCGCCCCCGCCGTCATCTCCGGCTGGCTCCTAGCCTTCACCCTATCCCTCGATGACCTCGTCATAGCCAGCTTCACCTCCGGCCCCGCCGCCACAACCCTGCCCATCAAAATCTTCTCCGCCGTCCGACTAGGCGTAACCCCCGAAATCAACGCCCTCTCCACCATCATGATCGCCATCGTCACCTTGGGCGTCATAATCGCCTCCCTCGCCTCCAAACGCGGGATCGCCAAAGCACTGGCGGATGAAAAGAAGGCCGCACTGGAGGGGTGAATGTCGGCAGTTGGGCACTAGCAAGACATTCCACCCCCACACAAACCCAACCCTCAAAGCACTAACCTCACCCCCCTATCGGCCCCGGAATCAAGCCGAAGGCGCCGGGGCGCGCATGACCTATAG
>CAZQMR010000021.1:0-28075 GCA_964594465.1 uncultured Rhodobacterales bacterium | reverse complement strand
TTTGTTTGGATCCAAGCCACATACACACCAATCACAAACGCAAATGGCCAAGTCGTCAAAGTTGTGAAATTTGCATCCAACATCAGCGAAGTGAAAGCGATGCAGGCCGATGCCGCTGGTCAATTGGATGCAATTTCCAAATCCCAAGCTGTGATCGAGTTTGAGCTCGACGGCACGATCAAAGTTGCCAACGAGAACTTTCAGGCAGCACTGGGGTATGACGCCAGCGAAATCGTCGGCAAACATCATGCAATGTTTGTAGACCCTCAAGAAGCCAATAGCGCAACCTACAAACAGTTCTGGAAATCACTTGCACGTGGCGAATTTCACAGTGGAGAATTCAAACGCATTCGCAAGGATGGTGCTGAAATTTGGATCCAAGCCACCTACAATCCAATTTTTGGCCTGGACGGAAAGCCAAAGAAAGTTGTCAAATTTGCCTCTGACATAACCGCAGAAAAGCTGCTTTCAACCGACAACTCAGGTCAGTTGTCAGCGATTGGCAAATCCCAAGCGGTTATTGAATTTGACACAAGCGGCAAAATCCTGACGGCAAACGAGAATTTCCTGGCCACACTTGGTTATCAAAAAGAGGAAATTGTGGGCCAGCATCACCGTATGTTTGTCGATCCAAGCGAAGCAAATAGTTCGGATTACGATGAGTTCTGGCTAAATCTGAAGAACGGTGAATTTCAGGGCGGTGAATTCCGCCGGATTAACAAGGCAGGCGAAGACGTTTGGATCCAAGCGACATATAATCCAATCATGGACCCAGATGGGAACCCCTATAAAGTTGTTAAATACGCCACCGACATTACGCCCCAGAAGAATGCGTTTTCAGAATTCAGCAAATGTGTGCATCAACTAGAGCAAGGCGACTTGACAGTACGTGTCGCGTCCGGGCTGCACGGCGATTTCGACGAGCTGGGAGCTGCATTCAACAAAAGTGTAAACATCATCCACGGCTTGGTTTCCAAAATTAAGGAAACCACATCTGAACTGGCAGATTCAGCGGGTCAAATCTCCATGGCATCGTCCCATGTGTCCTCTGGCGCGGTTCAGCAGGCTGCATCTTTGGAAGAATCATCCGCGGCAATGGAAGAACTTTCCATCACCATCAAATCCAACAGCGACAATACCATGCGCGCCCTTGATGACATCAAACTGGCGGCATCCAAATCGGTTTCCGGCAAAGATGTCTCCAAAAATGCACAAGAGGCGATGGGGCGGATTGAGGCAAGTTCTAGCAAGGTCACGGAAATCATCAAACTTATTGAAACCATCGCCTTTCAAACCAACTTGTTGGCGCTCAACGCAGCAGTCGAAGCCGCCCGTGCGGGGGACTCTGGCAAGGGCTTTGCTGTTGTTGCAGCCGAAGTGCGAACTCTGGCGAAACAATCAGCCGACGCCGCAAGCGACATTACAACGCTGGTGTCTGAAAGCGTGGCCTCTGTCAGCGCTGGGGTCGGGCTGGTTCAGCAAACCAGCACCGCACTTGAGGAAATCGGCGATGTGGTCGTCAATGCCGAGACCAAGTTGACCAATATTGCCACTGCAAGCGAAGAACAGGCAGGCGGTGTGGGTGAGTTGTCCTCAGCTCTCGCCGAAATTGACGGCCTGACCCAAACCAATGCGCAAAGTGCTGAGAACTCATCGCGCGGTGCACATACATTGTCGGACAAAGCGAACGAGTTGATCTCAATGACCAACAGCTTCACAACTGACACCCAATCAGAGGGTGCGGGAATGTTGCGAGCAAGCTAAACGACCCTCAAGTCCATTGCTCAAATAGGCCCAGCCAATGGTTGGGCCTGTTTAGTTGATGGCCGATGGCTAGTTTGCTCGAACTGACACGAATTCAACCCGGTATTCCACCGCTGCACATCGGTTATGCATTCAGGTTACTTCCCAAAGCCCCCAGAAACTGCCAATATACCCATATCAACGGAGAGGCTTCGTTGACGTAACAGCTTTGCGGAGGACGCATGCTATGGGCAGCAAAAGCCACAGACTGGCGGTCTTTATTGGCCGTTTTCAACCCTTCCACATTGGGCATCGAGCCGTCATGGCCTCAGCCCAAGATCACGCCGACAGCTTGCTGGCATTGGTCGGCAGCGCCTATCGCCCGCGCAGTTGGAAGAACCCATTTCGTTTTGATGAGCGTCAAGATTTCATCGAACAAGGCACTGCGGATTTGGCGTTCCCGATCAACGTGTTGCCGCTTGTTGATACGCTTTATAATGACCGGGCCTGGGCCACAAATGTGCGCACGGCGGTGATGTTGCATCTGCGGAATATGGGGTTTGACCCGAGCGAAGTGGAAATCTCGCTGATTGGAATGGAGAAGGACAAATCCTCCGCTTATTTGCGCTGGTTCCCTGAATGGAAAATGGTGCCCTCAGCGGCCCACTACCACAATGATGAGATGATCAATGCCACAGACATGCGGGAATATCTGTTCTTCCCGCAAGATCAATCTGCTCAAGACATGGCCGCACGTTTTGGTGGCGGGCATTTGGACGCGGTTTATGCGTGGATGGCAGAAAATCCAGACGCGGTGGAGCAAATTCGCACCGAAGGCGAGTACGTCAAATCCTACCGCGCGCGGATTGAGGCCGCCGAAAGCGTGTTCGGCTATCCGATTTCGGTGAACACTGCGGACACGGTTGTTGTGCAATCGGGTCATGTGCTGATGGTTCAGCGAAAACACGCGCCGGGCATGGGGCTTTGGGCGCTACCGGGTGGCCATATTGATGCGGGCGAGACGGCTTTGGAGGCTGCGGTGCGCGAGCTTTATGAGGAAGCCGGGCTTGATATGCCAAAGGGCGCAATGCGTTCGCGGCTCACAAAGCGGCAGGTTTTTGATCACCCGGAACGCTCTGAAAAGGGTTGGGTGCGCACCGAAGCTTTCATGTTTGAGCTGCAGGATCGCGAAAAACTGGAAAAGGTGAAGGGTGGCAGTGATGCAGCGCAAGCGCGCTGGGTTCCGATCACGGAAATCACGCCTGACACGATTTTTGAGGATCATTTCGATGTTCTGCAAGCGATGATCCCTGATCTGCCGTTTGCCTATTCTTCAATCCTGATGGCCCACGCCCAGTAACACCAAATTGTCGAGATACAGCCCGCAGGTGCTGTTCGTGAGACCTGCATCCATTGGATGACCGGGAGGCCCGGTTGTCTTTAAATCCGTCCATATCCGAGGAGGAACAGGACAATGACTGCATTTTTTGCAAACGCGCTGTGCGTGCAAAATCCGATTTTTGACACTGACAGCTACAAGTATTCCCATGCCGGGCAGTACCCGGAGGGAACCGAGTATGTGTCGTCTTACATCGAGCCACGTCGCGGCTGGGATGGCATTGAGAAGGTGTTGTTTTTCGGCCTTCAGGTTGAGTTGATGAAGCTCGCCGAGACCCGGATCACCCAAGCGATGATTGACGAGGCGGCTCCGGTTTTGAAAGCGCATGGCTTGGAACTTTACGTTGAAGGCTGGCAGAGGATCGTTGAGGCGCATGAAGGGCGTTTGCCGGTGCTGATCGAGGCCTTGCCGGAAGGCACACTTGCGCCAGTTGGCATTCCGCAAATGCGGATCGTCAACACCGATCCAGCGCTTTGGTGGTTGCCATCCTTCCTTGAGACCCGGCTTTTGCGGGCGGTTTGGTATCCGTCAACTGTTGCGACCTTGTCCCATTATGTTGTGGGCGAAATTCGCAAGCGGATGCTGATCACTGATGGCACTGACGCAGGTGCAGAGTTTAAGCTCCATGACTTTGGAGCGCGGGGTGCGTCCAGTGCGGAGAGTGCAGCGCTTGGTGGTTTGGCCCATTTGGTAAGCTCTATGGGTACTGATACTGCGATGGCGCTGGTTTATGGGCGAAATTTTTACGGCGCTGATATGGCTGGATTTTCGATCCCAGCGACCGAGCACTCCACAATGACCGCCGTGGGTGAGGCTGGCGAAATGGCGCAAATGCGTGCCCTTTTACAGAAGAACCCAAGCGGTTTGGTCGCCTGTGTTTCAGACAGCTATGACCTGCTGCGCGCGGTGCGAGACTATTGGGGCGGCGCGTTGAAAGACGAGGTACTCGCGCGAGACGGCGTTTTGGTTGTGCGGCCTGACAGTGGCGATCCGCTTGAGATCGTGCCGGATGTCATTGAGGCGCTGATGGCGCGCTTTGGCTATGAGACAACGGCGCAGGGTTATCGGTTGCTGCATGAAAAGGTGCGGGTGATCCAAGGAGACGGGGTCAATCGTTTCTCAATTGTTGAGATCATGGACCGGATGATCGAGCGTGGCCTTGCGATTGGAAACATCGCCTTTGGCATGGGGGGCGGGCTGCTTCAGAAGGTGGACCGGGATTGCTTTAGCTATTCGATGAAAGCCTCGGCCAACTTTCGCGCGGGCGCTTGGGTCGATGTTTACAAAGATCCGGTGACTGCGAAGGGCAGCAAAACCTCCAAGCGGGGGCGGCAAGGGGCGATGCGCACAGATAGCGGTGAGCTTGTCGCAAGGCGTTTGGAGAATATCCCGATGGGCAAGGACGCGCTTGAACCTGTGTTCCGTGACGGAAAACTCTTGAAGATTCAAAGCTTTGACGAGGTGCGTGCGCGGGCTTGGCCAAAGCATTTCAGCGCGTAAACACTTGGGCGGGCCATCAAAAGACCGTTGGCTCGCCAATTTTTGGACACAATATCTAGTGACGAATTGAGGTGTAAACACCACATACTTGATTTCGTACTCATTTTGTTCTATAAATGAGCGGAACGCAAGCAAGGAGATTCGCATATGTCCATGATTGATAGAAAAATGTCCGCCGACCAAACTGGGTCCAACGACTATCACTTGCTCCCGGCGTCAGAAAAACAGCTGCGCTATGCACGCCAAATTGCGGCCAAGCGCAATATCGTGTTGCCTTATGAGGTTCAACAAGATCGTGCTGGCCTGTCCAAATGGATTGATGCCAATAAAATTGTGCATGCAGAAAGCCGATTTGCAAACTATCCTAGCTCCAAGCAGGTGGCTTTTGCCGAAAGCATCGCGCGACGCAAGCGGCGCGACGTGCCACATGAGTGCTTTAAAGATAAGGGGTTGATGTCGGCCTGGATCGACCACAACAAGTAAGGAACATTCCCATGCTGTGCCGGATCGGAGACGTTGAAATCTGGCGCATCTTGGAACTAGAAGGGCCGTTTCTGACCCCGGACAAGCTGTTCCCAAATGCTGGACCTGACGTCGCAAAGATCATCGAAACCCATGCTCCTGGGTCCGTGGCCAAAGGCACCGGCAGTTTCATTCTTCCGGTCCAAGGTTTTTTGATGAAAACGCCGAGCCACGTGATCTTGGTTGATGGATGCATTGGCAATCACAAAAACAATCCGTCCATCCCCAGCTGGCATCAGCGCAATGATGGACGGTTTATGGCGGCATTGACGGCAGCGGGCATCGGACCAGAGGATGTGGATTACATGCTTTGCACCCATTTGCATGTGGATCATGTAGGCTGGAACACGCAACTGCTGGATGGGCGCTGGGTGCCGACCTTTCCCAATGCAAAATATCTGTTCCCAGAGGCGGATAACGAGGCGTTTGGGGCAGAGGGCGACGTCAAGGTGCGCAGCACCAGCTATGCCGAAAGCGTTTTGCCTGTGATCGCAGCAGGCCAAGCTGAGATGGTTGGCCCAGATCACAAACTTGGGGAATATGTGACGTTGTTGCCTACGCCGGGGCACACGCCGGGGCATGTCTCGATCTTGATCAAAAGCGGGGATGCTGAGGCGATGATCACGGGTGATGCGATCCACACATCTGCGCAGTGCTGGCACCCGGACTGGCATTTCAAGTTTGATCAGGATCCTGAGATGGCGCAAACCTCGCGCAAATGGTTGCTGGAACAAGCGTCAGAGGCAAATTGGCGAGTTCTGGGAAGTCACTTTCGTTTGCCCTCAATCGGGCGGATCAAAGCGAACGGGGATGTTTTTAACTGGGACGAAGACTAGCGATTATTGATGCTTGCCGCAGCGCGGTGTAGCGTTAGTGCGGAGTTTTCAAGGAGTCCGTTTGCGTGGCCGTAACATTGAAAGAGGTGGCCGAACGGGCGGGGGTGTCGCGCTCTGCCGTGTCGCGCACCTATACTGAAGGCGCGTCGGTCTCGCACAAAACCCGAAGCAAGGTAGAGCAGGCTGCAAGCGAACTTGGGTATAACCCCAATGCCTTGGCCTCGTCGCTGACGACGGGGCGCACGAAAATGATTGGCCTTGTGTCAAACAATTTCCACAACCCGATTTTTCTAGAAGTTTTCGATCAATTCACCCGTGCCCTGCAGATGCGGGGTTTGCGTCCGCTTTTGGTCAATTTGACCGACGAAACCGACCCGGCAAACTCGGTTGCAATGTTGCAGGCCTACAGTGTGGATGCGGTGATTGTGGCATCCTCAACCCTGCCTCAAAGCTTTGCCCAAGGGTTTCAAGCGGCTGGCATGCGGATTGTGCATTCCTTTGGTCGCCATGTGCCTGACCCTTTGGTCAGCGTTTTGGGCATCGACAACATTGCGGCCGGGCGGATGGCGGCGCAAACGCTTTTGGCACGCGGCTATCGAAACGTTGCATTTTTGGGTGGGCCACGGGATGCAACCTCAACGCAGGATCGGTTTGAGGGGTTTTCCCGCGAGTTGGCATTGCACGGTTCCAGCGAGGTTACCGTGAGTTATGCGGATGCGTATTCTTTTGACGCCGGACGTGTTGAAATGGAACGCTTGTTACAAGACACACCAGCCGAGGCGTATTTTTGCGGCGATGATGTCTTGTCGATTGGCGCACTTTCTGCGGTTCAGTCCGCTGGTTTGCGCGCGCCAAGCGATATCGGAATTCTGGGGTTGAATGACATGGAAATGGCTGGCTGGGCGAACATTAATCTCACGACCATTCGCAACCCAATCAAGGAGATCGTTGACGCCTCGGTCGAGCTGGTTTCCGGAATGTTGGAAAAGGCGCCCTGCCCGGTTCAGGCAAGGCTGTTTCCATGTGAGATTGTCGAGCGCGGCACGCTGCGCCCTTTGCTGCCTACTTAAGCAAAGGCGGCACGGCGTTGACCCATTTTCCACCCTCTTTGGCCGACGCAACGCAGGCATGAACTGCTGCCATTGACCGCAAACCGTCCTCGGCACGTGGGTATAGATCGGCAGCCGGGTCCGCTGCTTGTGCCTGTTTGCGCGCCCGAATGACAGTTGCGAGATCCGAATAGATGTTGGCAAATGCAAGCGGCATGCCCTCTGCGTGACCTATGGTGACACGGGTGGCCCGATCCGCCTCTGGCGAGAGATCCGCCTCACCGCGCTCGATGACTTGCACGCGGCCATTGGTGGGAGTGAAATAGAGTTGGTTGGGTTGCTCTTGCGCCCAGCGAAGCCCGCCTTTTTCGCCAAACACCTGAATGGTCAGGCCGTGCATCCGCCCAACCGCAACGGCAGAGGTCCAGAGCCGGCCAACAGCACCACCATTCATGCGAAAATTGACCATCGCGTCATCTTCAAGTTCGCGGCTTGGTATCGTTGACGCAAAGTCCGCGCTCAGCGTGTCGACCTCTTGCCCCGTGACAAAGCTCGCCATGTGCAGCGCGTGGATGCCGCAATCTGCAAACTGCGCTGAGGCGCCCATTTGTGCCGGATCATAGCGCCAGCGGATGCGCGGATTGTCAGCTTGGGCTGCATCGGCGTGATGGCCATGGGAAAATTCAGCGACCACGACACGCACGGCACCAAGATCACCACGCGCGATCATCGCCCGCATATGGCGCACTAGCGAATAGCCGGAGTAGCCATAATTCACCGCGCAAATCTGACCTGTGGCGCGGCTGAGTTTGACGATCTCCTCGCCTTCCTCCACGGTCATGGTCATCGGTTTTTCGCACAGCACGTGGAACCCGGCCTCAAGGAAGTTTTTGGTGATTTCGAAATGGGTCGCATTGGGCGTGGCCACAGTTACGAGATCAATGCGGTCTTCCCGCGCCTTTTCGCCCGCTAACATGTCCTGCCAATTGCCATAGGCCCGATCCGAGGCGATCCCGAGCTCTTGCGCATAAGCTTTTCCTGCGTCCGGGTCATGATCCAAAGCCCCCGCAACAAAGGAGAAATCGCCATCAAGACCGGCGCCAAGACGATGTGCTGGGCCGATTTGGCTGCCTTTGCCGCCACCAACCATGCCCCAGTTCAAACGTGCCATGTAAGCGCTCCTCAAAAGCCGATTGATTGCAGATATGTGCGGTTGATTTTGGCATCCTCCACCGGCGAAGTTGCACCCTGCGGGTCGCAATCCTGCTCGATCGTGCACCAACCATCGAAGCCGGATGCCAGCAGTTTGGCCCGCACCGCGTCGAAATCCACGTCGCCATCGCCAAGGTTACAGAAAATCCCCTGACCACAGGCGGTGTAAAAATCGGTGCGCTTTGCAACGACATCCGCTTTCACAACCGGATCTATGTCCTTGAAATGCATGTAGCTGATGCGGTCGATATGGCGATCCATAAAGGCGACGGGATCAAAGCCTGCATAAGAGTGATGGCCGGTGTCAAAACAGATTTTCAGGATATTCTCATCGACCTCATCCAACAGGCGTTCGAGTTCCGGTTCAAAATCAATGAAACCGGCGGCATGGGCATGGATGCCAACGGTTAGGCCGTATTCCTCGGCACCAAGCTTGGCAATGGTAGCGATGCGGTCGCGAAACGCAGCCCATTCCGCCTGGTCCATCTGCTCGGCCTCGTCGGCGCGGCCAGCCGTGGGCGCGCGGCGCGGCGAAATGGAATCGATCAAAACGAGGTGCTCGGCCCCATGCGCCTTAAGCGCTTTGCACGTGCGCACGGCCCCATCCATAACGTCTTCCCATTTGGAGGGATCATGGAAGGCGCGAAACACGACGCCGCCGACAAGTTCTTGGCCGAACTCGTCAAGCGCCTCTTTCAGCTCAACCGGGTCCTCTGGCATATAGCCCACAGGCCCAAGCTCGATCCCGGTATAGCCAGCCTCTGCATTTTCTTGCAGAACTTTGCGCCAATTTGGATTGCGCGGATCATCCGCAAATTCGACACCCCACGAACAGGGCGCATTGCCAATTTTGATCACTGTTGGGGCCTCTCTTGATGGTGGAAATGGCGGGTCGGCCATTGCTTATTATGTCGCTTACAATGGCAATGTCGATTCTTGTCAATCAAACAATGCAACACCGGATAAACTGTTTGCAACCGGTTGCAATGGAGCTATGGTTTGCGCAAATCTCAAAAAGCACTGTGACCCTTATGGCTGATCTTCTGTCTGGAATTCGAAAGAACAATTTCCTTGTGATCGGCCGGGCTGGCATGGACTTTTTTGCTGATCCGCCGGGCACGAAAACGCAAGATGCTGAAATTTTTCACGCAGGTTTAGGGGGAAGTTCGGCCAATATAGCAGCAGGCATTTGCAAACTTGGTGGTAAGGCAGCGCTGGTCACGCGAGTGTCTGACGACAGCGTGGGACGGTATGCGGTGAACCAGCTGCACCATTACGGTGTGGATGCAACCCATGTGACGCCCATAGGCGGCGAGTTTCGCAATTCGCTTGCGGTTTATGAAAGCCGGATCGAAGACCATCAGAGCGTGATTTACCGCAATGGCGCGGCTGACTTTCAAATGGACATCGCGGACATTGATGCAGTTGATTTCTCTGCCTTTGGTGCATTGATCACGGCTGGAACTGTATTTGCCGCTGAGCCGTCGCGCAGCGCCACGTTTCATGCGTTTGAACGCGCGAAAGCCGCAGGGGTTCCGATCATTTTTGACGTTGATTACCGCCCCTATTCTTGGCCATCCCCACAGGTCGCATCGGACGTATTGAGCCGTGCCGCCACACTTTCGGACATGATCGTTGGCAATGACGAGGAGTTTGGCTTTATGGCGGGCAGCATCGACAAAGGACTGGCCAAGGCAAAAGCTCTGGCGCAATCGACCGCAGCGATCGTGGTTTACAAAATGGGCCCAGACGGGGCGATCACATTGTCGGGCGATGCAGAAATTCACACCGGGATCTATCCCGTTGACGCGCTCAAACCCACCGGGGCCGGTGACAGTTTTATGGCTGGGTTGATGACTGGACTTGCACAAGAGCTTGACCTGAAGGCGGCCATTCTGCGTGGTTCGGCCTGTGCCTCGATAACCGTGTCCAAGCCCGGCTGTGCGCCCGCGATGCCAGACACTGAGACTTTGCGGGGGTTTCTGGCGACCCATGCCGGCCCATCATCTGAATAGAAGGAATTCCCCATGCATATCCCCCCTTTCGACAATCAGAACAAACCCATTGTGGATGTGGATGACCCAACGGTTCCCCTGAATTACTTCAACATTGTTAAGCTGAAAAAGGGTGATGCCTTTGAGTATGCTGTGCCCCGCTATGAGACATGCGTTGTACCAGCGACCGGCAGTGTGGATGTCAATATCGAGGGGTTCAAGGCCGAGGATTTGGGTGGCCGGGTTGAGGATGTTTGGGGTGGTGAACCTGAGGGCGTTTATGTGCCATCGTCAGCGAAAGTTGAAATGGTGTGTACCAGCGACGCGGCAGAGATTTTCGTGGCTGGCGCGTTGTTTGAGCAGCAGATGGAGGCATTTGCGGTACGCGCAGACGAGCTTGATCTGGTGCAATACGGCTCGGACGACACGAAAACCCATCGCAAGATCAAGCATATCTTGGGTCAGAAACAGGCGGACAAAGTCGGGCGTTTGTTGGTGTCTGAGCTGTTTACAGTTGGCGAGGGCGGCTGGTCAGGATTTCCGTCCCACAAACACGACACCAACCGCCTGCCGGACGAAACACGCCACGATGAGACGTATAATTTCCGCTTCAAGCCCAATCACGGCTCGGGCGTGCAGATGCTCCAGCGCGAGGATGGCAAATCCGGCGACGCCTATCACATTGTCGATGGGTCAACGATCTGCATCGACAATGGCTACCATCCCTGCGCGGCACTACCCGGCTATCAGATGTACTATTTCACGATCCTTGGTGGGCTGACGCAACGCAGTCTAGTGCAGTTTTTTCAACCCAGTCATGCCTACCAGATCGAGACGATACCTGGCATCAAAGATATGATCGCGAAGTTCAAATGACGCTGGCAACCCTTTCGGACGTGCTCGAACCGGCCAAGGCAAATGGGTATGCGGTTGCGGGCCTCGTGGCATTGGGCTGGGAAGACATGCGGGCTTTTGTTACCGCGGCTGAGGCCGAGAATTGCTCGGTCATTTTGCAAGCTGGACCATCCTGCCGTGCCCATACGCCCCTGCCGGTCCTTGGTGCAATGTTCCGCAACCTTGCAGAGGCCGCAAGCGTGCCAGTCGTTGCCCATCTCGATCATGGCTATACCTATGATGAATGCTCAGAGGCGCTCGATTCAGGTTTCACGTCCTTGATGTTCGACGGCTCGCGCAAACCGCTCAAGGATAACATCGCTGAGACCCGCAGGATTGCAGATATGGCCCATAATGCCAAGATTTCTTGCGAAGGTGAAATTGGGTTTGTTGGATACGCCGATGGTGAGGCTTCCGACGGAACTGACCCAAATGAGGCCGCCTTGTTTGCACAGGAGACCCAGATTGACGCGATGGCGATCTCTGTTGGGAACACCCATTTGCAACAAGATCAGTCAGGTGGTTTGGATGCAACACGTATCGCCGCTATCCAAGCCCAAAGCGATGTCGCACTCGTGATCCATGGCGGATCAGGTGTGCCCCATGCCCAACGCCAAAAGCTCGCGCGGAGCACCAATATTTGCAAATTCAATATTGGGACAGAGTTACGGATGGCTTTTGGTGCAGCGCTGCGCACATCCATTGCGAAGGACGAAGCCGAATTTGACAGGGTTGCCATCCTAAAGGGTGTTCATGACCCCATGGTCCGTGCGACCCGTAAGGTTCTCGCGACCCTAAAAGGCTAAGCGGTTCTTAGAAATAGAAGCGCGCCCCAACCGGTCAGCCGGGGCGCCTTCGAAGGTCAGTCGATTTTTGACAATAGGCTTGGGTTCGTGACCAGATTGCGCACGCCATGCGCATGATCTTCATTGAACACGTTGCCCTTGAACCAAGTGCCAACTGTGGAAATATTCACCTTGGCAACATTCGGGCGAACGCTCCAAGACACCTGAAAAGGAGACGCCTTCTCGTTGTAGCTTGGACCCGTTGTTGAGCCTTCATACTGCACCGGCGCACCTGTGTTGTTAGGAATGTTCAGCGCCTGATGCACGCCATCCACGACGCCATGCTTGGTCAGCTCAACAAAGTCATGCGCTTTCTCGTCGTTCACCAGAACATATACCTGCGTTTCAACGCGCAACTGCGGATTGCCGATGGCCTCGCTCAAACATGCGCCCAATGTTGGGCCCGGCTGCACCTGGGCCGTTGTGTGCACGTAGTGAACTTCAATCGTGTCACCGGGCTGAAGACCGCCGATTTTGGAATCAAGCGGTGTGAGCTCGGCCTTTGTCAAAGTTCCAGCGTATTTAAATCCAGTGCCCTTGCCTTTGCCGTCACCATTGCCTGCATATTTGGTAAACTGACCGCCGCGATGTTCGGCGCCTGCATGAAAATGGATGTTGCACAGGTTCATCTTTGAGGCGTCAGGGGCCTGCGAAAAGGCGCGCGTGTTTGCACCTACCAAATTGTCGATGTCGCGTGGAGCCTGTGGACCGAAACCTTTTCCATCTGTGCTTGCAGCCAGTAATGTCCGTTGCTTTTCAATGAACGCATCTTCGACAGTATCAGCCGCCAAAAGGGGTGCGGCAGGAAATGAAACAAGAGCCGCTGCGAGAGCTGCGCTCGTAAATGATATGCGTGAAGTCATCAATTTGCCTTTCTAAGACACCTAAGGTTAAACCCCTCTTTAACCCAAAATTAACTTCAATTTCTAGCAAAAATTGAATTTTGAGCGTCTCGTTCCTTCTATTTGATAGATTTCTGAGCACCCCTAGGATTTTTGTCAGGGGCGTTGGTAAATCGTCGGAAACCAATCCTCTCGAAGCCGATCACCGGCCTTCATGCCGTGCTCTGGGAACGGCGGCGATGTTCGCCCCGGACGCTCGACATATCGTGCATCGTCGCCGACCAGGCGCAATGAAAACGCGCGGCGGCGTTGCTCGGTGAAATTTCCGCGCGCGCCGTGCAAGATACCATAATTGAATGCAACCGCATCCCCCGGCTCCATTTCCCATTCCAACACAGTCATCCCTTCCGCATCAGGATCAGGCACAGGCATGTAAGCCTCACTGTCAGGATAGAAGTTATCTTCCTTCAACCACTTCGTCGGCAAAACCTGCTTTTCCCAAAGATGTGACCCAGCTACGCATCGCAAAGACGCATCCTTCACCGCATCCATGGGGGACCAAAAGCTGACATTCTGACGGCCATCCACGAAGTAATAGGGCGCATCCTGATGCCAAGGTGTGGGTTTTGAGGTGCCGGGCTCTTTTACCAGAACATGATCGTGAAAAACCTGCACACGGTCCGAGACCATTAGATCTGCGGCGACCTCCGCTGCGGCTGAGGTCTTGATAACATCGCTAAACTCCGGGATCCGGGTCCAGTTGCAATAGTCATCAAAGAAGCGCCCTCCCTCACCAGCGAGCAGGTTTTCGGCAGCATATGGCCCCGGTTCGGCCATGTTGATTTCGATGCCTTTGGAAATTGCGTCCACATGATCCGCAAAAAGACCTTTGATCAAAACGACACCGTCTTTTTGGAAGGCGTCAATATGGGCTTGGCTTATCAATGGATGCATTGCTGTGATCCCCTTTTATCTCTGCCCTGTGGTAAATCCCTTGAACGGGTTTGTCACGCCATGGGGCGCACTCCGCCAGTAGGGTTTCGGCCCATCAATTTCCGCCCCCAAAGCGGAGGCAGCATGCCAAGGCCAGCGTGGATTGTTGAGCATCGCACGGGCCAGCGCAACCGCGTCTGCTTGCTGGGTTTGAATGATGGATTGCGCTTGCTCAGCTTGCGTTATCAACCCCACAGCAATGACAGGTACTTTGCAGGCGGCTTTGATTGCCGTGGCCAAATGCACTTGATACCCCGGACCTACCGGAATTTTCTGGTCCGCTGAGATCCCAGCCGAAGAGATGTGCAATGCCATGCAGCCTACTGCCTCCAGCGCCTTCGCAGTTTCCACGCTTTCATCGACCTCAAGCCCGCCGGGCACCCAATCTACGACTGACAAACGCACCCAAACCGGGAAGCCTTCAGGCACCCCGTCGCGCACAGCCTCAAAGACTTCCAGAGGGAAGCGGCGGCGATTTTCAGGTGAACCGCCATAGGCGTCTTGGCGTAGGTTTGAAATCGGGGATAGGAACTGGTGCAGCAAATAACCATGGGCCATATGCAATTCGATGCCATCAAACCCAAGCCGCACGGCACGTTGCGCTGTTTGAACAAATTCATCACGGACCTGTTTGAGCCCCTCCTGATCAAGCGCCTCGGGCACATGTTCGCCATTGATATGAGCCAGCGCAGTTGGCGCAATCGTCGTCCAACCATCTGCGTCATTGGGCGCAATTTGCGCACCACCTTCCCATGGGCGCAGGCTGGAGGCTTTTCGACCGGCATGTCCCAATTGGATAGCGACTTTCATGTCCGATGTGGCACGAATTGCTTGCATCACCGGCGCGAGTGCAGCCTCACATGCGTCATCGTAGAGACCCAGGTCACCTGGCGTAATGCGACCCTCCGGCGACACGGCCGTGGCCTCAATAATCAAAAGCCCCGCACCCGACATGGCCATATGACCCAGATGCAGATGGTGCCAATCGTTGGCGCAGCCATGCATGGCCGAATACTGGCACATCGGCGCGATTAAGATCCGGTTAGGAAGCGTGAGGCTTCCGATTTTTAGCGGGTCGAATAGATCAGGCATGTGAAATGGCTCCCTTTGGCATTGCACCAGACGTACTCGATGGGATCGGGTCAAGATGCGCAAATGTGTTCAACGTAAATATTTTTTGTTGTATATTGATTTATACACAACAAAAATAATATACGTTGAACATGGTTACACTCGCCCCAGAACGGCACAGCGCCACGGCCTATGCTGCCTATACCGATCTCTTGCGCACGCTCAAGGATGACGCGGCAGCTGACATTCGCGGAACCCCAAGCCGGATCACGCGGGGCAGCAAAACATATTGGTATGACAGTTACCGCGTCGGGCGCGACGTGCGCAAAACCTATATCGGCGAAGACAGCATTGAGCTGCGCGACCGCATCGAACGCCATAATGCGCTGAAATCAGAGACAGCGGCGCGCCAAAAGAACCGAACCCGTCTGATCCGCTTGCTGAGGGCTGAGGGGTTCATGGGCTTTGACGCAGGCACCGGCAGCTTATTGTCGGCGATGGCCAAGGCGGGTGTGTTTCGCTTGGGCGGCACGCTGGTGGGCACGCATGCATTCCGCCTTTATGAGGGCGAGCTGGGCATCCGCCTCTCTCTTGAAGACATCGCGCAGACCAATGATATCGACATCGCAAGTTTCGAGCGTTTGTCGCTGGCTTTGGGCGAAAGCGTTGCGCCCTCGCTAGAACACGTGTTCTCCGACTTTGCCTTTGATCCCGTGCCAAGCCTCGAAAAGGGGCGCACTTGGCGCTGGCGTCAGGGGCGCGATGACACGCTGATTGAGTTTCTCACGCCCTCCTTTGAGGACGAGGAGAAGCTCAAACACCTCCCCGCACTTGGGGTTGATGCGCAATCACTGCATCATCTGAACTATTTGATCGCTGAGCCGATCAAGGCTGCGGTCACATATCGTTCCGGTGTCTTGGTTCAAATCCCGCGACCTGAGCGTTTTGCCATCCACAAACTGATCGTCGCAGATCGCAGACGCGGCGGGCCTGACGCGATGAAATCCCGCAAAGATCGCGCACAAGCGGAGCTGATCATCCGCGCCTTGGCTGACGATCGACCAGATGAGCTGCGCGAAGCCTATGAGACTGCACTGCAATCTGGGCCGCGCTGGCAAGAGCGACTGTCCAACAGCTTAGCACGGGTTCCGCATGTGGCCGAACTTCTAGATAAAATTTGAGCTAAAAAAAGAAATCGTAAAACCTGTGATTGGCGTCACAGCAAACACACTGCGTCTTGGGTGATGGTGGAAGCGTGCTCCAAAGCACGCCCATGCCAAGTAGTCTGAGGACACCATCATGTTAAGAGTTTTGATCGCAGCGCTGATTTCGACAGCCGCAATGACGCCAACAGCTGCTTTTTGTGATCACATTGAGCCTTTCGCGCCAACCGAACTGAACCGGGTAGATCCGGGCAAAGTTCTTGATTTGATCAATCGCATCAAAAAATCGGGCGGATCAATCGATCTGCCAGCCCAATGAACCAAGGGTTTGCACGGCTTCGCATCAAATACGACACCGCCACAGAATGCGTATTTCGGGTCTAAAATCGCCAGCAGATAGTCCAATAGAACCCCGCTGCAAGGAGGCACCAATGGCCCAGCGAAACCGCATTCTGAAAACTCTTATGGTCAGCCTATTTGCCACGACCGCGTTAAGCGGAATTGCCACCGCACAAAGCGGGCTTGAATTAGAACGGCTTCTTGGGGCCGCGCAACCGACCCAAGCTCTGCGCGCAATTGACACCAACGTCCGGGCCTCAAAACGCTATGCGATTGTGATCGGCAATTCGGACTATGAGGCAATTCCTGACCTTCCCAATGCCAATTCCGATGCGCTGAAAATGGCAGATTTCTTCCGCTCGCAGGGCTACGAGGTCAACTACCATGAGGACATCACCAAGCGCAGTTTTGAGGATACTCTGCGACGCGTGCTGTTTGATGTGGACAAAGACACAGAGGTGGTTCTGTTTTTTGCCGGTCACGGCTTTCAAATCGGGTCTGAAAACTACCTCGTGCCCGTGGATGCGGATCTGAACTCGATTTATGACGTGCCCTTTGAGGCGGTTTCGCTTGGATCGCTCGTTGGGATCATCGGCGCGCGCGCGCGACTGCAGGTGGTGATCCTCGACAGCTGCCGCGACAATCCATTTGCAGGCAAAAAAGTGCTGACCCAGCTTGGCAACGAGCTGCGCGAAGCCCGCACAGGGTTCTCTTCGCAGGCGGCTCCGCTCAATTCGATGATGATCTTTTCCACGTCACCCGGCTCGGTGGCGTTTGACGGCGATGGCGAAAACAGCCCCTTCACCTCCGCCCTACTCCAACAAGCAAGCGCCGAACCCAATGCGTTGATCAAGGACGTTTTTGAGGGTGTTCGCCGCTTGGTTTATCAGCGCACGAATGGCCGCCAGATCCCGTGGGACAGCTCGACACTTGTGGAACCTGTAAGCTTTGGCTTGGGGGATGCAAGCAAACGGCCGCTTTATTCAACTGTGTCCGGTGGCGGTGCCAAGCGCGGGCTTGCTCGGATCATGGATGTCGCAAGCTCAAGCCTGAGCAGCGAAGCCGCTGCCAGCGATGTGGATCATGTTATTGAAGCGGAATTCTTGCCAGAGGTCGCTATCGGCACCGCGCTCCATGACAGCCTGCGCCCGGCAAACTCGGATAAAATCATCATAACGCAGCAACCCGAAAAGGGCCTGTTGATGCTGCCAGATGCCAACGGCTTCCAGCGCAGTGTTTTGAACGAAGAGATTTCCGGCGATGACCTGCGCAACCTCGTTTTGGTCAACAATTCGGTGCAAGTTCCGGCCGTATCGCTGGAAAACGGTCTGCTTCAGGATCATCTCGCGCTCAACATGAATGGCGATGCGCAGCAGGTGCGGCTCTATTTGCGCCCGGATCCTTGTGATTTTCATGCCGGCGATCATCTTGACCCGGATGGCATGGGTCTTACACGCTATGCCAACGAAATTCGCCCCTATGAAGCACTGGATGCTTGCGAGGCGTCGGTGGCGCGTGACCCGAAGAACGGGCGTTATGTTTATCAGTTGGGGCGCGTGCAAATTGCGCTGCGCGAATATGATGCCGCAAGGGCCAATCTGCGAAAAGCCCGCGATCTAGGCCATACCCGCGCATGGCAAGCGCTTGGGAATTCGATTCTCAACAAATCCAAAGAAGCAGGGGGTCGCGGTAATCCAAAAGCCGATAAAGAGGTCCTAAAGCTCTTTGCAAAAGGCGTTGAGGCCGGTGATCCATACGCGTTCTATTCGCTCGGGCGCCAATTCATGCGCTTTGGCGAAGAAAGCGCGATTGAGGTCGAAGGTTATGATTTGATGATGCGCGCCCTTGAGGTTGGTCACACATTTGCAATGAACGAGCTTGGCTACTTCTATCTCAACGAAGATGGCGAATTCTACGACCCAGAGCGCGGCCTGCGCTATTTGCGCGAAAGTGCCAGCCGCGAAGATATTTACGGCTTCAACAATATGGGGTTGGTTTATCTGAACGGTTTGGGTGGTGTGCCCAAGGACTTCGCCATGGCTTACGACTATTTCCGCCAAGCCGCCCGCGGCGGTCATCCCAAAGCTCCCTATAATCTGGGACGCATGTATCGCGCCGGATTGATCGGCGGTGGCGAGAATAAATCCGAAGCACTGCGTTGGTTTACCGTTGGGTTGGAACGGGGTGATGCCTTGTCGGGCGGCAATGGGGCGCATTTGATTGCCACCAAAGGCGTGGATGGAAATGACCTTTATGATGCTGCGATTTTGGGCGCAAAAGCCGCCGCTCTCAGCAATCAGAAATCATCTGGCAAGGCCCGTGCTCTGATCGAACAGTTCCCGGACGACGTGCTCATCGGCGGCGCGCAACAGATCATCAACGACCTTGGTGGTGATGTGACCGTAACCGGTGTTTTTGATGACACCACCAAGCGTGAACTGGCCAAACTCACTGCCAGACTGGGTGAGAACGCGGCCCCCAAGGGCGCCTTAGAACGGATCATCTACCTGTCCAGCCTTGTGTGGAAAACATCCCCGTTCCGGGTTGATCTTTACTGATCGACACCAATCCAAACACGAAAAAAAGGCCGCGTCCTGGTTGGAGCGCGGCCCTTTTGATTTGGTCTGACCTAAGCTTCAGGCTTTGAACGCTGTGAACTCATCCATTGAAATGCTCTGCGCAATCATGCGGCGCTGAATCAACAGAGACACGCGGTAGGTCTCTTCCAGAAATCCACCTGAGGCAATCAGCACCCGCTTTTGATCCGCCGAAATCCTCTCATCAACACGCCGGTCCAGCAGTTTGCCAAAGCGCAAGTCCTCAATCAGCTTTTCGGTGGTCTTGGGCGACATGTCATCGATCAACAGATGACCATATTCGTATATCGCAAAAATCGGCATGCTAAATGCGCGCACGGTGTCCAAAATCTTGGCTTTGCGCTCTGGGCGGATCACCGCCTTCTTGAACTCGTTTTTGCTTTTTGAGAAATCCGGGTCAGACAAATGCGCATCAATCTTGGAGTTGTGGCTCTCGATGAAGTTCGAGATCTGATCCGCGTCCGTGCAATCAAGCGCCTTGAGAAAAAACAAAAACTGAGTGAAATGCAGCAGATAATCATGGCCATTGGAGCCCATGATCGTCGGAAATTCGCTCAGCGGGGCTGTCTCTGCCAGCTTCTTGCGCACGGTTTCAAAGAACCAGTTCTCCGCCTTGAGCGAAGCTTCAACGGTCAAAAACGCGTTGTGCAGGCTCTCTGCACTATCGCTCTTTTGAACCGCGTCCAGTTCCTTGTTTCCAGCCTGCGTCATGTCATGACCCCCATCCAACATGGTTAGCTTGGCATGTCGATGAGTCAAGTAAGTCTGGAACGGCGCGTCTTGATTTTCAATAACGCTCAAATGCGGCGGGCGGTCTCTGGTCATAAAATTGGTCCTCCTAACCAAATGGTGAGTTGTGCAAAGCCAAGTGCTGGGGCGAGCGGCAAGGAGCGATCCGCTTTGGGGATCGGAATGCAGGTCGGCGCAACCGGATCAATCAGCTCGTATGCGATGCGCACCAACAAAAGCGCGCCACCGGCCAGAACCGCCAAGTCCGGGATGACAGCGTAGCCATGCCATGCAAGCGCCGCTGCAATCAGCATGATCGGCTGCATGCCCGTACGCCCATTGCGCCGCATCCCAAGGAGCCAGGCAATGGTTACAATACTTAGGACTGCAATGCTGATTGAGCTCCAATCTGCGCCATTTCGACCACTCGAAATGAGCCCAAGCCCGATCATCGCAGCAATCCAGGCGAAGGGCAGTTCACGCTCTGCTGTTTGACAGATGCTCAGGATGGTCACACTGAAAATGAGTGCGATGGTCCAAAAGACTTTCTCGGCTTCAACTGGGTGATCCGCGAATGAAAAAGTCAAAAGCGTTGGAACCACGATAGCAAGAACAAGCTCGGGCAGCTTCAGCTTCACGTCATATACCCGCGCGGATATTGCCGACCCGAAAAGGGCAGACACACCAGCACTTGCAACAAAAAACCAAAGCGGAACTGTGGGCAGAACACCAATCATGGCGCCCCTCCTGTTGGTTAGATTCCCTCACTCCTGAACCTACAGCTCAATCTGGGCGTGCAGGGGCCGTCGTACAAAAAACGACACCCCGCACGACCGATCAAACAAGCGTTATCAAGGCTCCAGTGAAACCACCTAACCAGAAGGAATTGAGCAAATGCTCCGCACCCTAGTAACAGCAACCTCTCTTCTCTTGGCATGCTCTCACGCAGCCACGGCAAATGAAGACTGTGCAGAATTAGGCTTGCCGAGCGATTTTCTCACCAAATTCTACTGCAAAGAGTTGCACGCGATCATTGAAGAGAACGGCGGAACTCGTGGCTACGGAGAAACAACATCGTCTCCAACAGACCCTGTCGAAAGCGGACCTTTGGGCAATATCAAAGCCTTGAAAGAAGCCTATCGGGCCGACCCGTCCAAAACACTTGAATTGATCAAACGCATCAAGAGCGCCGGTGGCCTCACTGAAGAATAACCCGCTCAGAATTGGCGATGAACTGCCCCATGAGCCCATTTTTTTTGAAGGAGCCTAACAATGAACACTCGTAAATTTAGCCTCACCGGCGCAATCCTGATCGCTGGCATTTCGCTTTCTGGCTGTGCTGAGATTATTGAAACAGTCAACCCGGCCCCAAAGCCAGTTGCAGCCAAAAAAGTTCAGCCCAAAAGGGTCGCTACAGTCGCACCTAAGGCAACGACCAAAAGGGTTGCTACAACAGCGCCAGTCCAAGTGGCGGCTCAAACCCCAAAGGCAACACCCACACCTGCAGCAACAACAACAGCAGAAGCACCAAAAGTCCTGAAGATCAAAACCCTTCGTGACGACCCGTTCGGTGCTGATGGTGGCGATGGAGAAGGCGGCGACGGTGGTGGTGGTGGCGGTGGCTGGGGGGGCTGACCCTCACAAGCCGCATGACTGACCAAGCATCTTTGGCCGGCCCCGCGCGTGCCGGCCAAATTTGCGCGAACCATAGGCTTGACGCCATAGGCAGGCAGGTTGAAACTTGCCCCTATGACCGACGTCTCACAAAGCACCAAAAACCGCAGCATTCTGATGGCCTCGCTCTCAGATGCAGATCAATCTGCTCTGCTCGCAATTGGCCACAAAGCGTCCTTTAAGCGGCGCGAAATGGTCTTTAGCTGCACCGAGCCTGGAAACACCTTATTGTTGATCCAAGAAGGCCGTGTCGAGATTTCGATAACGGCTCAATCAGGCCGCAAAGCGGTCCTCAACCATATGGGCGCAGGCGAAGTGCTCGGCGAGATCGCGCTTTTGGACGGCGGATTGCGCAGCGCTGATGTGACCGCCTCAACCACTGTTAAGGGATTGCTGTTTCACCGTCGCGACGTCATGGAATTTTTGCGCGCGCGCCCAGAGGTTATGCTCGCCCTAATCGGTGAGCTTTGCTCTAAAATCCGCAACGCATCAGAGATGTTCGAAGTCCAATCACAAATCGAAGCCCCTGCACGGCTGGCGCGATGTCTGTTGCGCTTGGGGGCAAAATGGGGCGTGGATCAAGCAGATGGGGGCCTGCTTTTGTCAGAGCGTTTTTCCCAATCGGATCTTGGGGATTTTGCTGGTCTGACCCGCGAAAGCGTCAACCGCCATCTGAAAAAATGGGAAGACAGCGGCTGGATCGACAACTCGCAAGCCACCATCGTCATCTGTGATCCCGATGCCCTTGAAAGTATCGCTCTGGTTTGACTAGCGCTCCAAGATCGCGGCCTCAACCGACTGAGAAATACCCTTCAAATCGTAACTGGTCATAGTGCCCGATTGGCCCGCCTTGTTAAGACACGCCGCCGAGGAAATCGCCTCGCCCGCAGCCGCTTCACTGGCCAATCGCGCGGCCTTGTTAACCTCAACACCAAAAATCGACACGTCTCGAAACAGACCCTTTGCGGCTTGAACCGTGCCAATATAGACCTCGCCTGTATGCACACCCACGCCAACTGGGATCGGCTCTTCGCCAATCCGCGCCTGAGCTGAAACCGCACGCGCGGCCGCCAGCGCTTTTTGCGCGTGATCCGGTCCGCTGAAACCCGGGGGCCAAACGGCAACGATGCAATCACCGTAAAACGCCATAATGAACCCGTCATTATCCGTGATGTCTCTGGAAGCTGCATCCAAAAATCGGTTCACCCGATCAGACGCAGCCTTCGGCCCCGCCGCCTCGGCAAAGGCTGTCGAGTGGCGAATATCCGCAAAAAGAACCGACAGTTCCACCTCTGCACCGCCGGGAAACGCTTCCAGAAACCCATCGCAGGCATTGCAGTAATGTCTGTTGCGGCTGGAGACTTTTTTGCCCCGAAACCGCATGTAAAAACCGCCAATCCCGGCAAAAGGTGCATTGCACATGCGGCATCTTGGATCTTTTGGCAGCTTTGCATGAAAATTCTGCTGCTTGCTCAGGTCAGGATGGCCAACCGCGAACACCGTATGCCACAGCTCCTCGTTGCCGTTTTCCTGCTCAAATGTCTCGCTCATTTCTCTACCCCTCTGATGACCCCTACTAACGCCAGTATTTCTTAGGCATAGGCGACATGTAAAGCCCCACGTTTTTGGTTATCGGAACCAGCTCAGGGCTGATCAAAACCGCACTTCCCCAAAGGAATGTCGGACCGGCCACAACAGTGCGCGGCGGTTGCGCACCACGATACATCACCGCCAACCGATCCCCGTCTTCCCAAGGCTGCTTGGCCAAAAGAAAGGTCTCGCCGGTTTCAGGGTCCGTGCGGCGAATCTTTGGCACTGTCACAACAATCCCTGCCGCCAGCATATCGTCGGAAATCCAATGGGGCCGCTCGGCCAAGCTCATCACATGGTCATTATCCAACCCATAAAGCGGCGGCTCATGCGGCCCGGTCAGCAACGAGGCATATTGCACATTGGTCATATGCGCCTCGTCGCCATGCCCCCACAGAATGTAGTTGGCAAAATCCGGCGTGCGCTCGTTATGGGCAAAGGGGCGGAAATGCACGATGCGCTTGACCGTGATTTCAAACTTGCTGATCACTGGGATGGTGTCGCGCAGTTGCCATGGAAACAGATGTTCCTCATTTGGGTCGACTGGCGGGCGAAATCCGCGATGAATGACGCCTTGAAACGTGGGGCGGTTGAAGCTGCCAAGCGCGGGAATGGAAAACAAATCGCTTTCCTCTTCGCTACCCTCCTCGGCCTTGAAATTGCTCAACACGAACGTGTCTTCTGGGTACATTTCCCGCTGGCGCAGATATTCCTTGCGCGCTGCATCCGGCAGTTCCAAATGCAAGATCAGCTGATATTTATGCTTTTCACAGTGAAACTGCGTCATGTGGACGCCAAAAATGCGCTCGCGGCCAACCAGCATAAATGCGTGCTGGCAATCGGGGTCATGAACTTCATTCGCGCCATCGCTCAAGGAGGGCGCAATGTTAAGATGAACCATCGGAATTATTCCTTTTCAAGACTATGTTTTTCGACAAATTCAGCGCGGACCCTAATCACTTCGCTGCGCAAAACCTTCATCAGATTTGGGATAAAATTGCCCTCTGCCGTGTTGGTAACAAAGGGGTTTTGCATCGTTGAAATCAGGTGGCGAAGGGGTGTCACCCCATCAAAATCAAGCCCAGCACGCGCGGCCAAATTGCCCAGCACTTTTTCCCCATATTCAGACGGGTCATACTTGGCTTCTGTCACAAAGAACGGAACATTCGGCACCTCCCCGTCCGGTCCCTTTTCCTCAAGCGACATCGCCGCAAAAAGCGCTTCATTGAACTCGTTGAACAGCTCTACATTCGTGTTCACCTTGCCGTTGACCGAGAAGTTGAAGCTATAGGCCATCACCGTCAAATCTGGTCCAAGATCTTGAAACAAATCCAACAGCTCTCCTGTTTTGTCCTTCTCAAGCGTCGCCATAAGCATTTCATTTGAAACACCGACAAATTTATCGGCCACCAAAGCCAACTGCTTGGCGACCTCATCCTGCGTGCCGCCCGCCTTTTCAATGGGCAGGCGATTGAAGGGGATAACGATGAACTCATCCTCTGGCTTCACCATGGTCGCCACGGCTGCATAAAACCGTTTGGCGTTGAAAATACAGCGACCCAAAATACGACCATAGCCCAACTGATTGGGCGGCGTCGTCACATGGGAGAGCGCGACCCCACAGGCCACCGCACCCGGTCTTGAGCCCTCAATGCCATAGGTGCCGACCGTTGGCGCGCCACCGGAATGGCTGACAACCGGCGAGTTATAGGCAACCAAATTGATCATTTGGCGATTGCGATAGCAAAGTGCGCCCGCCGGATAAGGGATAAAGCCGGACTTGTGCGGATCAAGCGTTATGGAATCGACTTGCGACATAAGTTCGAAATTGGTGCGCACATGTTTGCTCAGGGCTTTCACCTGATCAGAATCAAAGCCCGTTTCTTCTTCGTCAGCCGCGGGCCCTGTCCAACCTGTCTGCTCCGGTTCGCGCAACATCGAGGCAAAGTACCCGCCCCAGGCCGCATCCGCGTGCAAACAAAAGGTGAGGCCAAGCTTGGCATAGGTATCACGCAGCTCCAAAATCCCATCAAGCGGATCGACAGAGCCCTCCTCCGTCGTGCCCATGACAGCAATGACCTGCACAACAGGCCGTTTCTCCTCCAAGCATTGCGCAAGCACATGATGCAGCTCCGCCAAATCCATGCGCCCTTCCATATCCACAGGAACGTAGCGCAATGCACCATATCCAAGGCCCAGAATGGCTGCCGCCTTGGGCCAGGAATAATGCGCAGTTGCAGGCAAAATGATTGCAGGCGATGGCTTCACCGCACCGTGCAAAACCGTCTCGTAGAACGTCGCGAAACCCATGCCCTGTGGTGAATACTTGTCCAGCATCTCACTAACCAGATCCTCGCCAATGCCTGCAGCACTTGTCATATCACTGCGCAGCTTGAGTGCGGCCTCCACGCTCAGATTGACCAATTCCCATGTATCCAGATCAAGCAATAGCGCGCAGCTGCCATCGGGCTTTTCGACCGAGATGCTTTGGGCTGCTGCCAATTGCGGTTCCATTCGGATCGCCCGCGCCAAAGCTGGCGCTTGATATTTCAAATTGCGCGCGGCCCACATGCTTTCGAAATTGGCAATAGACCCGCCACCAGCCAATTTTCCCCAAGGCCGGATATCTGCGTCTTCGCTTACATCAAAGCCAAGCATTTCGCACAAATCCCGTGCCACTTTGATCTCCAGCGCGGTGGTAACGGGCGAGGCCTCAGCCGCCACATTGTTCTGATTGTAAAGCATGCCCGCGAAATATCCCGCAGAACCCGCCATCGTCAGATCCCAATACATATGGCTCTGATTTCGATACGACGACAAAGGCACCGAACCACGCAGCAACTCGGTCAACGTCTTTATATTGTCGATCATCGCGTCTTTGGTTTTTTCGCGTGAACCGTCTTCATCCTCCACCGTCGGCGAATACATATCTGGATCGTCACCGGAGTAATCTCTGCGCGACTGCGCATGATCTTTCAGGACAATCTCGACCATTTCAGTGAGCGTATCTATATTCTCAGCATTTGGTCCTAGAAAAAAAGCCGAAGGTGCAAATGCATCCGGCTCTTTCAATCCCAATCCACCGCTGATGTGATTGCGCTTTGAATGCGTTCCCATGTCTACCCCTTTTCATTTGCCCCAAAACGCGACCGCTCAGGGTAATGATGTTCAACCCTGCGTCAGCTTAGGACCAGTTTCAAGTTTGTTAGTCCCGAAATAGGTCATGCATTGCGGTGTCGCATTTTATACGACACCCACAATTTTGCGATCCGCTGTGGGGCCAAGGGCACAACTTAAGCGCATCACGGATAAATATAAGCACAAAGGTTGATCGACTTAAGCTGCGTCAGTAGGTCTTAACCAATGCGTTTTTCAGCTTCACTTTTACTTGGCACGTTTTTGGTCGTTGCCACGGTTACATCTGCCTTCTCTCAGGCAGTCGAAAAGCCATTGGAGCCCACACAATCAGGTCGTGAATACCTCTCAAAACTGCGCCTCAGCGGCATTCAAAGCGACGTATCCTACTATGACCCCAGCGCACCCGCGCCCGAGCTGAGCACAAATGAACGCCCGCGCCCCGAGCCCGATGACCAACGAACAAGCTGGCGCATTGGCAATCTGGAAGCCCCGGTTCAAATTCTAACCTTCGCTCTTATTTGCGGCGTTGCATTTCTGTTTTGGCAGGCTGGCAAAAACTCAGGCCTGTCTCTCAAACGCGGTCTTGCCAATCCCGCACGCAAATCCAAGCCCGGTGAAGCAGGCATGTTTGGCGAAACCGAAGACATCACAGAGTTCGGCGAAATCTTGCAAAACCCAGACCGCCAAGCCGCCCTTATTGATCTCACCAACCTGATGATTTCTCGCGCAGTTGATGCAAATGGCCTCCTGTTGCAGCGCAGTTGGACCGTGCGTGATGTGTTGCGCCGAATGCCCCACGATGCCACATGGTTGCCTCAGCTCAAAGAGTTGGTACTGACCGGCGAGCGGGTCCATTTTCGCGACCAAGCCGTGAGTGAGGACGACTTCCAAGGGTTTGCAAACCGCGCGCGTCCCATTCTTCAAGAGTTGGCCACATGAGCGAGGTCAAACACAGCTCAGGGCCCAAGATCGACACCATATTGATCGGCGTCGCCATTGCCCTTTTGGTCGGCGTATTCTGGTATTTCAGCTCTGGCAGCCAACAAGTCTTGCGCCGCTCTCCTGCTGGCCTTGATGGCTTGGAGCGATGGATGAGCACCCCAGAGGGTCCCGAAATACGCAGTTTTGCAGGTGGCTGGACCCAAGATCGGTCGAAAATCGGTCTGCGCATCTTGCCGATCTATGACAGTGATTTTTCCGAACGTCGCGTACCCCCGCGCACCAAGGAAGAACTGATCGGCCAAATGGCAGAATACGATCAGACCGTCCGCGTGATGACAAGAAAGGCCAAGATCGTTCCAACGCTCATCGTTTTGCCCAAATGGCGCAGCGGCATGCGTTTGACCGGTCTCGCCCATCCCGCTCTGCTTCTTCCGCCCACCAGCACCCAGAAAAGTCTCAGCGACCTGTTGTTCCAAGCAAATCCTGTTGTGCGCTACATTTCCGAACCATTTCGCGACTTTGAGGTCCAAACCGGGTCGAGTTCGGGTCAAAAAGTGCGACTATACGTGCCACAAGTCTTTCAAGAAAAGAGTTGCGAGCCGCTGATAGGCCGCGCTGACGCCATTATCCTTGGCCGTTGCAAATTTCCCGGCGCACCCAAGAGTGAAGTTTTGGTGCTCTCTGACCCTGATCTTATCAACAATCACGGTCTCAGGCTGGGCGACAATGCTCATATCATCCGCGATATCCTGCTCGCGGAGACCAAAGACAAAACCATCCTCATCGACTACTCCACCAGCATTTGGCTTTTCGAGCGCCAAGAAGGCATAAAACGCGAGCGCACATGGGATGACCTAAAGCAGTTCTTTGCCTACCCGTTTTCGCTCCTCTGGATCAGTGCAGGCCTGCTTATGGCTTTGGTCCTGTGGCGTGCAGGCCTGCGCTACGGCCCTTTGCTGCAAGCCCCAAATGCGATCGGTGCCAGCAAACAAGTCGCCAATTC
>CAZQMR010000020.1:3825-28181 GCA_964594465.1 uncultured Rhodobacterales bacterium | reverse complement strand
AATCGCCTTGCCCGCATCGCGAAGTGCTACGATCTGTTGGTGAATAAACTCAATCGCACCGATATCCACGCCTCGCGTCGGCTGGCCCACAAGCAGTACATCCGGGTTCCGCTCAATCTCCCGCGCCAGCACAATCTTTTGCTGATTGCCGCCTGAAAAATTCGACGCCTGCAAATTCTCATTGCGCGGGCGAATGTCAAAGCGCTCCATCTTGCCCACTGCATCGCTGCGCATTGCCCGGTTGTCCATCAAACCAAAGCGCCGCAGCAGTTCCGGGCTCGTGTGGTATCCAAAGCTCGCATTCTCCCAAGCCGCATAGGACATCACCAGTCCCAGCCGATGGCGATCCTCGGGCACATGGGCAATCCCATTGGCGCGCCGGTTGGCTGCATTGGCCGCAGGCGATAGATCAATCGACGTGCCATTGAGCAGCACCATGCCCTGCCCCGGCGTGATCCCGCCCAGCACTTCCAGCAATTCCGACTGGCCATTGCCGGCCACACCCGCGATCCCAACAATCTCGCCAGCCCGCACGTTAAGCGACACATCCTTGAGCCGCACCACACCGCTCTCATCGGTCACAGACAGGCCCTGCACATCCAGCACAACATCCCCCGGCACGGCAGGCGTTTTGTCAACCCGTAACAGAACCGAGCGCCCCACCATCAGCTCTGCCAACTCTTGGGGCGAAGTCTCCGCCGTTTTCACCGTCGCCGTCATCTCACCGCGCCGCATCACTGACACCGTATCGGTCACATCCATAATCTCGCGCAGCTTATGGGTGATCAACACAATCGTTTTCCCTTGCTGCTTGAGATTTCGCAGGATGCGAAACAGATGATCCGCCTCCGACGGGGTCAAAACGCCCGTAGGTTCGTCCAAAATCAGAATGTCAGCCTGACGGTACAAAGCTTTGAGGATCTCAACTCGCTGCTGCAAGCCCACCGACAGCTCACCCACAATCGCGTCCGGATCAACTTCCAGCTCATATTCCCGCGCCAAGTCTTCCAAGAGCGCGCGCGCCTTGGCCAGTGACGGCTTCAGCAACCCGCCATCCTCCGCGCCAAGCACAATATTCTCCAAAACCGTGAACGGCTGAACCAGCATGAAATGCTGATGTACCATGCCAATACCTGCAGCAATCGCCGCCTCACTGTCCGGGATCGGCGTCAGCGCGCCATTGATATGAACCTCGCCCTTGTCAGCCTTGTAGAAGCCATAAAGGATCGACATCAACGTCGACTTGCCCGCACCATTTTCGCCCACAATGCCATGGATCGCGCCCTTAGCGACCACCATAGAGATATCCCTATTGGCCTGCACCGGACCAAAGGCTTTTGAGATGCCCTTCAGCTCAATAGCAGGCGGCAAAAGGGCGGCCCCGCTGGACCGCCCTTCGCTCATTTCGCTTACGCTCATAAAACGCGCTTACTTCACTGGGCAGGCGCTGTCTGACATGTAGTCATGCACCTTGGTGTCGCCCGAAATAATCATCGCTTTGGCAGCTTCCACGGCTGTCTTCATGTCATCAGACACAAGCGATGCATTGTTTTCATCAAGGGCATAACCAACGCCGTCATCCGCCAGACCAAGCACGCTGAAACCGGATGTAAACTTGTCGTTCTTGACGTCCATAAATGCGTTGTAAACCGCAACATCAACGCGCTTGAGCATAGATGTCAGGACTTTGCCCGGATGCATGTGGTTTTGGTTGCTGTCCACGCCAATGCCAAGAATACCCGCATCCGCTGCCGCCTGAAGCACGCCGCGTCCAGTGCCACCTGCCGCGTGATACACAACGTCAGCACCACGATCGACTTGCGATTTTGTCAGCTCAGAGCCCTTTACCGGGTCATTCCATGCAGTCGGCGTTGTGCCGGTCATGTTCTGGAAAACCTCCGCATTCGGGTTCACAGCCTTAACGCCCTGAACATAACCACACGCAAACTTGCGGATCAGCGGGATGTCCATGCCACCGACAAATCCAACCTTGCCGGTTTTGGACGCCATCGCGGCCATCATGCCCACAAGATAGCTGCCTTCGTGCTCGTTAAAGACAACCGAGCGGACATTCGGCTGATCAACCACCATGTCGATAATTACAAAAGACGTGTCCGGAAACTTCGGTGCCACGGATTCTACAGCCGATGCGAAAGCAAATCCGGTCACGACAACCGGATTGGAGCCAGTGCGCGCAAAGCGCTCAAGCGCTTGCTCGCGCTGTGCTTCGGACTGCATTTCGAAGTCTTTGTAAGCAATCCCGGTCTCAGCCGTGAAGCGCTCAGCACCGCCATGGGCCGCCTCGTTAAAGGATTTGTCAAACTTGCCGCCAAGATCGTAGATGATCGCTGGGGTCGCGTCTGCGTAAGCTGCCGCAGCCATAGCTGCAAAGCTTACTGCGCCGATCAGAGTTTTGAGCATTTTCATCGGAGTTCTCCCTGTCTGATGAAGTCATTTGAGCGAGGTTTGGGGCCTTTTCTGACAGCCCGGATTCGCCACAGGTTGTAAGTCATGGGGCTTAGTTAAGGCCAAGCCACCGGTGGGCGTCAATGGGGAATTTTACAAGCGTGATCCGGGGGTTACTGCAGGAAGGCATTCTCAATCCCCGCCCATTTCCTTCCGTTACTTCTCTAGAGAAGTAACGGAAGGAAATGAGTGTTTTTAGATGCGTTATCAACGCATTACCGGCAAAATCTAGCAGATCAAAGAGTCAACTTCATCACATGAGCCGCAATCTTTCCCCCGCGCGGCCCAGCGTAATAGTCCTTGCGAATGCCGACCTCACTGAAACCTGACCTGTCGTAAAGTCCGCGCGCTGCCAAATTATCCTGGGCAACCTCCAGAAACATTGCTTCCGCCCCTGCGGCCCGGCTCTCAGCCATCGACCGCTCCAAGAGGGACCGTCCAATCCCGTGCCCTTGAAACGCCGGGCGCACCGCGATCGTTAGCAATTCTGCCTCGCCCGCAACCACGCGCACAACGGCAAAGCCATGCTCCGCAGTCACGACCAAAACGCCGGCCTGACCTTCCAAATCTGCAAATTCCACAGCACTCCAAGCCCGCGGAGCCGCCCAAAAACACTCCGCATGGATAGCAGCCATTGTTTCAGGATTCATGGCAGTAGCTCAGGCGCTTTCAGCCGTGAAGGCGCTGCATCCGCCTCGCGCAAATAGAGCGGGGTTGCCGCCCCCTCTCCCTGCTCCGCAATCTGCGCAATTGCGCTCCCCGGCGCAAAGGCCGCAGGCATAGGGCGACCGCCAATTTGCATAGCAACCGCATCCGCCCCCGTCCCAACGCAATCCACCCCAAGCCCTGCAGGCAGATCAGCAATTGCCATCAAACGCGGTTCATCAAATCCCGCCACCCCAAATCCTTGCACAAAAGCCTGTTCTTTGGGGGCCGCCAGTACCGCCAAAACCGGCGCATCCGCACCAAAAGCCGCAGCCTCAAGCAAAGACACACCACAAACCGGAATTGCCAAGCCTCGCGCCAATCCCTTAGCCGCCGAAACCGAAATCCGAACGCCCGTAAAATTCCCCGGCCCGATGCCAACGCCGATCTTTGTCAATTCACGCAGCTTAAGCCCAGCGCCGTCCAGCAAACGCTCAACCAAAGGCAAAAGCGCCTCTGCCTGACCTTTGGCCATCTGTTCATGTGAGGCCGCAACAATGCTCTCACCATCCCAAACAGCGATAGAGATATACGGCCCGGACGTATCGAACCCAAGGATCATGAAAAGAAAGCCTTAAGCCGCGACAGGGCGCACTTCGGTGACTTCAGGAATGTAATGGCGCAGAAGGTTCTCAATTCCCATCTTGAGCGTCATGGTCGAGGACGGACAGCCCGCACAAGCCCCCTGCAAATGCAGATAAACAACGCCACGATCAAAACCGTGGAACGTGATGTCGCCACCATCCTGAGCCACTGCAGGGCGCACCCGCGTATCAAGCAGCTCTTTGATTTGGTCCACAACTTCCCCGTCCGGCCCAGTATGCTCCGCATGATCAATCGCACCCGCTTCGCCCTCAATCACAGGTGCGCCGGATTGGTAGTGCTCCATGATCGCGCCAAGGATCGCAGGTTTGAGATGATCCCAATCGAGCGCCTCTTCCTTGGTCACCGTCACAAAATCTGGCCCAAAGAAAACGCCCGTGATCCCGCTCACCTGAAAAATTCGCGACGCAAGCGGCGACGCTTGGCCCGCTTCTGGTGACGGAAAATCAGCCGTTCCCATCTGCATAACAGTCTGGCCCGGCAAAAATTTCAGCGTGGCCGGATTTGGTGTTGCCTCAGTCTGAATAAACATGACCGTAACCTTTCTGCTCTATCCACTGTTGTTGTGCCCGTTGCTTAGACAGCTGTCAACTTTTTAGAATACTTCTAAACTTGTACCCAAACCTGCCAAACCGTAGCCAAGCTAGCTGCGGCCCGCTCTGCTGCGCAACATACCCACAATTTCATATGTTTGATCCAAAATCGGATTTGCAAGAGCCGCCGCACGATCCGCGCCATCCCCCAAAATCCGATCAATCTCACCAATATCGCCCATCAGCTTCTCAATTTCCGTCGAAATCGGGGAAAGTTTCTCAACCGCCACCTCAGCAAGGCGCGGCTTGAAGGCACCAAACTGCTGCCCAGCAAATTCTCCCAACACCTGCTCAACGCTTTGTCCGCTCAACGCCGAATAAATCGTCACCAAATTGCGCGCCTCTGGCCGCCCATCCAGTTCCTCCGCCGTTTCCGGCAGTGGCTCTGGATCAGTCTTGGCCTTGCGAATCTTCTGCGCAATTTTATCCGCATCATCGGTCAAATTGATCCGGCTCATATCCGAGGGATCACTTTTGGACATCTTCTTGGACCCATCGCGCAGTGACATAACCCGCGTCGCCCCACCCTCAATCACCGGCTCGGTGATCGGGAAAAAGTCGCGCTTAAAGTCATGGTTGAACTTCGTCGCAATATCGCGCGTCAGCTCAAGATGCTGCTTTTGGTCCTCGCCCACGGGCACATGCGTCGCATGATAAAGCAGAATGTCCGCCGCCATCAGGCTCGGATAGGCGTATAAACCCAGTGACATTTTCTCTGCGTTCTTGCCCGCTTTATCCTTGAACTGGGTCATCCGGTTCATCCAGCCAAGCCGCGTCACACAGTTGAAAATCCAGCCCAATTCCGCATGCGCCGACACTTGGCTCTGATTAAACAAAATGGATTTCGTCGGGTCCAAACCACAGGCAATAAAATTCGCCGCCAGCTCGCGCGTATTGCGCAGCAAGTCTGCCGGATCCTGCCATGTGGTGATCGCGTGCATATCGACCATGCAATAAATGGTCTCGTAATCCTCGCTCTGCATTTCCACAAAGCGTTTCACAGCACCCAGATAGTTGCCGAGCGTCAGATAACCCGAAGGCTGCACCCCGGAAAACACACGTGGCGTAAATTGCGTATCAGTCATGGCCAAAAGCACCCTGTTTGGGTTAATCAGTTGTCGGACCCGCGTTATCACCACATGGGTCGCCTGCGTCAACCACAAGAAAACGGCTGCTCCTGTGCTCGATCCAAACCACAACGCCTCGCCCCTCAACCCAATCCCGCCCATCGTGGGCGCATTGGTGTGCCTTATTGGTGTGATCGAGATCGGATTGCAAATGGGCGAAGCAGGCCTGATCGGTCCACCCCAATCCGTTGGCTGGCGCTTAAACCTCGCCCAATCCTGGGGCTTTTCCGACCGCCTATTCGACTGGATGCGCCTCACTGGCACCTACGAGTATGGCGATCTCCTGCGGCTTGTCACTTACCCCTTCGTGCATCAAGCCTTCACCCACGCCCTCTTCGCCTGCGTGCTCCTTTTGGCCATCGGTAAATTCGTCGGCGAACGGTTCTATGGCCTTTCCGTGCTCGCTATCTTCTTCTTCGCCGCCATCATCGGCGCCATCGCCTTCAGCCTATTGGCAGACGAGGGCGCGGCGCTCATCGGTGCCTACCCCGGCGTCTACGGCCTGCTCGGCGCATTCACCTGGATCCTCTGGTCCCGGCCCGATCAAAGCAAAACGTCCCGCCTCGCCGCCTTCCAACTCGTCGGCTTCCTGCTGGCCATGCAACTCATCTTCCGCGCCATCGTCGAAGCCCCCGACGACTGGATCGCCGACCTCTTCGGCTTCATCGCCGGTTTCGCCCTGTCATTCGTCCTGTCGCCGGGCGGCAAAAACCGCCTCAGCGCGTGGCTCGATGGCTTTCGTGAACGCGGATAGCGGCTACTGGTCTCGCAGTTTCTGTTCCTCTGCAGATAGCAAAAGGACCTGCACAGGAGCACCCAAGTCTGTGTAATACCAGCGATCTCGTGCTTGAGATACACCGGCGGCAACCGCTGCAACGACCAAATCAGCCAGCAAATTACCCGAGCTTACTGCTTGATTTTTTTTGTCGACGCGGATTCAGCCTTAAGGCACCTTTTCGCGCGTCTAGTTCACATGTGACTGACAATGGCGTCGGCTGCCGAATAATTGCCGGAACCGCGAGAATCGCAGGTGTGCGAAAACGCACGGAAAACTCTTGAGATTTAGCCAGACAGGCAGCTCCAGCGATCTCAACATTTGGAACCGGACTTGGTCTGTCAGGATTGGGAACATATGTGCGTACACTCAGGCCGCCCTCCCCGTGCAAACGCTTTTGATCAAAGCTGTTGGCGAATTTGGGTATCGCTGCCGGCTCAGTGATTGGCAACACTTCGCCACAACCAGCAACGACGGTGAGCGCACCCAAAAAGGTGAACGATCTGAATACAGTATTGAGCATTTGAATTTTCTTAAAACGTGCAGAACAAACCCAAACTATCTGACAGAATATTCACTTCAATACTATTTTCCTAAATTCTCCCAAATTTAGTGCACCCACTCCAATAACACCACTTAAATAAAATGCGCCCCCTATCACGACTGTCAGGAACAACATCAAATACCGGTTCATTGCCCCGCCCAGCCCTTCGTGAAACAACCACTCAAGCCCCAAAAGCAACGCGCCCATGCTCAGCGCAACCAGCAACATCCGCAATGCACGTTTCTTAAGGCCAGCATCCACCCGCACGGCCTCCCCAAGCCGCCGCGAGCCGATCCAAAGCAGCGCTAACTGCCCCCAAGCAGCCAACGTCGTACCAAGTGCCGCGGCCACAAATCCCAATGTGCTGATCAGTCCAACCGCCACCACCAAATTGATGACCATCGAGACCAGCGCATAATAGAAAGGGCGGCGCGTGTCCTCGCGGGCGAAAAATACCGGCAGCAGCACTTTTTGAAGGACAAAAGCAGGCAACCCCATCCCATAGATTGCCAATGCCAGCCCCGTGGCGGCGGAATCTGCACTGTCAAATGCGCCACGCTCAAACAGCACGCTCACAATCGCTTGCGGAATAACAACCAGCGCCACTGCAGCAGGCAGCGTCAAGAGCAGCGCGAATTCTGCAGCGCGGTTAAACGCATCGCGCCCGCCCGCTTCATCGCCATCCTGCAAACGCCGCGACAGTTCCGGCAAAAGCACAATGCCAATCGCAATGCCCACAAGGCCAAGCGGCAGTTGATAAACCCGATCCGCATAGCTCAGCCAGCCAACAGCTCCTTCAAACTGCGACGCCACTTGCCGCCCCACCAGCAAATTCACCTGCACAACGCCCATCGCCAAAGCCGCAGGCCCAGCAATGATCATCAACCGTTTCAGCTCCGGCGTCATGCGCGGCAGGCGCGGCAGCAAGCGATAGCCCGCCCGGCTCGCCGCGACCCAAACCAGCGCCATCTGCGCAATCCCCGCAAAGGGCACCGCCCAGCTCAGCCAAAGGGCTGTATCCCCACCAAGCATTGCCGCCAGAACCATCACAAAAATCAAAATCACATTCAGCAGCACCGGTGCCGCCGCCGCCGCTGCAAAGCGCCCGGTCGCGTTCAAAACACCGCTCAGCAAAGCGCCCATGGAGATGAATAGAATGTAGACAAATACGATCCGCCCATAGCCCACAGCCAGATCAAAGCGCTCGTCACCGGCAAACCCGCTTGCCATCGCCCAAACAAGCCACGGCATGAAAATCTGCGCCAAAACCGTCAGTACAATCAAAACGCCAGCAAGCGCGCTCATCGCATCGCGCGCAAATTCCGGCGCACCGCTGCCCGCCTCCACCCGCTTGGAAAACATCGGGACGAAAGCGGAATTGAACGCTCCCTCCGCAAAAAACCGGCGGAACATGTTTGGCAGCGCGAAGGCAATAAAGAACGCCTCCGCCAATGGGCCAGTGCCAAGAAATGCAGCGATCAGGATGTCGCGCACAAAACCAAGCACCCGACTGATTAGTGTCCAACCCCCAACGGTTAAAAAAGAGAAAACCAGCCGCGCCGTGCTCACACCGAGCTATCCTCAGCAGGTTCAATAGCCATGCGCAGCGCCTTTTCAATCGTCGCCTGCTTTTGTTTGGCGTGCATCTTCAGCCCAAACAAATCTTTGACGTAAAACGTATCCACAGCCTGTTTACCATAGGTCGCAATCGTCGCGGAGGCGATCGACAAGTTACTGGCGGTCAAGGTTCGGGCCAAATCATGCAACAGCCCCGGCCGATCCAGCGTATCAACCTCAATGATGGTGAAAATCTCAGAGCCGTCATTGTCAAAACTGATCTGCGTGGGCACGATAAATTCGCTGTCCCGCTTCTTGACCTTGTCTTTCTCCTTAAGCGCCTCGCGCGCCACCAGCTCCCCTGCTAGCGTTCGCTCGATCATCTTTTTCAGCCGATCAAGCCGCGACTTCTCGTAAGGCTTACCCTCACTATCCTGCAACCAGAACACTGACGCTGCGATCCCGGTCGAGCTGGTGAAGGTCTTCGCATCAACGACATTCGCCCCGACAAGCGCCAATGCACCCGTCAGGCGTGAGAAAATTCCGGGATGATCCTGCATGGCAAAAGCAGCGCGCGTTGCGTCGCGGTCTGGCTCTGGGCGCATGTCAATCTCAACGGCGCCCCCTTCAGCATCTAGGCCAAGCTTGGCCAAAACCAATTGCGTGTCGGTATCCAGCCCCATCCAGAATGCATCGTAATGGATGCCAAGAATGTTCTCGACAGTGGCTTTGTCCCAATCTTTTGCCGCATCCGCAAATGCTGCCTTGGAATCCTCAACTCGCTGCGCTTTGGACAAGTTCGACGTACCCGAGCTCAGCGTCTCGTTCGTCATGCGGTACAAATCGCGCAGCAGCACCGCCTTCCAATTGTTCCAAACCCCCGGCCCAACGCCGCGAATATCGCAAACCGTCAGCACCGTCAGCAGCTTCAAGCGCGTGCGGCTCTCCACGACGCGCGCAAAATCCTCGACCGTGCGCGCATCCGAAATGTCCCGTTTTTGGGCAACATCCGACATCAACAGGTGATGCCGCACAAGCCAAATCACCGTATCGGTCTCGTCATCGTTCAGACCAAAGCGCGGGCAAATGCGCTCTGCTATCCGCGCACCGGCAATCGAGTGATCCTCCGGCAGCCCTTTGCCGATATCATGCAATAGCAGCGCCACAAACAGCACGCGCCGGTTCACACCCGCCTCAAGAATGCCAGAGGCAACCGGCAAATCCTCGGTCAGTTCGCGCCGCTCAATCATCGACAGGTTCGAGATGCACTGGATCGTATGCTCGTCCACCGTGTAGTGATGATAAACATTGAACTGCATCATCGCGACGATGCGTTCAAATTCAGGAACGAAGGCTCCCAAAACGCCAAGCTCATTCATTCGGCGTAAAGGGCGCTCCGGGTTCTTTGTGCCCAGCAGCAGATCTAGGAAAATCTTGTTGGCTTCCGGGTCGCGGCGCATCTTTTCGTCGATCAGGCTCAGATTGGCTTTCATCAACCGCATGGCACCGGGATGGATCAGCACGCCCGTGCGCAAACCCTCAGAGAACAGGCGCAGGATATTGACCGGATCACGTTTGAAAATCGTCTCTTCGACAACATGCAGTCGACCGTTCTCAACCTTAAAGCCATCTGCCACTTTTGGCGGACCAGCACTAAAAACATTCATAAACGCTTGGCGAAATGTCGGTGCCGATTTCACATGCTGGGTTTCTAGCGCCGTCAGGAAGATGCGGGTCAAATCACCAACAGCCGTCGCGTGGCGGAAAAATTGCTGCATAAAATGCTCAACGCCGCGCTGACCAGAGCTGTCCTCAAAACCAAGCGCCTCGGCAATTTCAACCTGCACATCAAAGGTGAGCACTTCAGAGGGGCGTTTGGCGAGCAAATGCAAGTGGCAGCGCACAGTCCAAAGAAACGCTTCGGCCCGTTCAAACAAACCGTATTCCGCCTCGCTCAGAACCCCGTGCGCAATCAAATCCCGCGTTGACTTGGTATTGTAGAGATATTTGCCGATCCAGTAGAGCGTTTGGAGATCGCGCAATCCCCCCTTGCCCTCTTTGATGTTGGGCTCCAGCTTGTAACGCGCACCATGTTGCTTGTGACGGGCTGAGCGTTCACGCAGTTTGGCTTCGGTGAATTCCTTGCCCGTATTGGCGAAAAGCGACTTCCATAGAGTTGCATCAAGCTCCTCTGCCAGCTCTGTGTCCCCCCAAAGGTAACGGCTCTCCAGAAGCGACGTGCGGATCGTGATGTCTTCGCGTCCAAAGCGCACGCAATCCGCAACCGTGCGAACAGAATATCCGACCTTCAGGCGCAAATCCCAAAGCATGTAAAGCACGCTTTCAATCAGGCTCTCACCCCAGGCCGTTTGTTTGTAGGGCGTCAGAAACAACAGATCGATGTCAGAGAAAGGCGCCATTTCTGCGCGGCCAGACCCACCCACGGCCACCACACTAATCCTCTCCGCTGCGGTTGGATTTGGGAGTGGGTGCATCCGCTCAATCGCCAGATCCATCACCGCACAAATCAATTGATCCGTCAGGTAGGAGTAAGACCGGATTGCCGCGCGTGCATTGTTGCGCGACGCCCTAAAGGCCGCATCAATTGCTGCGCGACCATCCGTCTCGGCGGTTTTGAGCAGCTTGAGGGCCGCGTCACGAAACTCGTCCTTGGGAAGTGCTGCAATCGCTGATTTCAGCGCGGCTGCGTCCAGAATCGCATCGGGCGCGCAGATCAGCGCGCCCGGCTCATATTTTTCAGTATCTAAAATATCAGAACCCTACAGTACCAAAGCCGTTGGGTGCTGGTGAAACAACGCGCGTGCCGCCGCCAGCAACCTCCAGAATTGCAAGTGCGCGCTGGTTTTGACCGTTTGGCAAGAAACGGAACGCGCCGTTCACACCGGCAAAACCCGACTTCGTGGTGATCGCGCTAGATGAAAACGCATTGCGCGAACCCGCGGATTTCGCGTTTTTGATCATCGCCCCAATCGCAGCGATCCCGTCATAAGCCAATGCACCCAGTCTGTGCGGGCCATTGCCGTAAGTTCCGCGATAACGCGAATTGAATTGTGCTGTGCGCGCAGCATCGGGTGCCGCAAACCAACCGCCATTGAGCGTCGGTTCATTCAGCGCTGATCCACCCGCATTCCAACGGGTCAACCCGATGAATTGCTGACTAGAATTGCGCACGCCCATCGTATTCAGGATTGACGTCAAAAACGTTAAGCCGCCACTTGGGCTATCCGTAAACACAACCGCATTCGCCCCCGAAGCACGCATGGTCTGCGCCACTTGCGGCGCCGCATTGCTGATGCCTTCTGCTGACAATGGATAGGCCGCCGCCCCAACGAAATTCGCACCTGCCTTTGACGCAGCCGACTGAACAGCCGCAACGCCGGATTGGCCCGCAACATCTGCCGTGTGGACCACGCCAACATTGCGCAAACCTTTGCCAGCGGCATAGCCAACCAAACGATCTGCAATGCTCTCAAATGTCAGACCCAGCAGATAGGTGTTCTGCCCTGCAACAGCAGAGTTGTTCGAAAAGCTCATAACGTTGACGCCGCGCGGTGCAGCGACTTGCGCAACGGATGCGGTCGCTGTGCTGAAAAGCGGTCCCAGAATGATCTGAGCCCCACCGTCAATCGCGGATTGCGCAACCGCAGCCGCACGCCCTGGATCGCCTGCGGTCTCAAAAACCTGCAATTCGACCTTCGCGCCCGCCAAATCAGCCTGCGCCATCCTTGCCGAATTCACCAAACTTGTGCCCAGCGCCGTCAAGTCGGCTTTGCCTGAGCCCAAAGGAACCAAAAGTGCAACTTTCACCGTATCGCCGGGATCAACCGCGCGCGTCACGCCGCCACCGCCAAAGCCCGCAGTTGTGTCACAAGCAGACAACAGCGCCAAAGCCGCCGTGGCCATTGCCAGACGCCGCCCTATTTTCAAAGATTTGAAGATGGAAGTCATAGTCCCTCGCATGTTATGTTTGCGTTGCTTCTACCCGCGTGCAGGTTACTTCCCTGCCATGGCGAAGTAAACGGTGCCAGCGGCGCAAAATTCCTGCTTGTGCTAACATTGCCGAACAGCGTTCCGAATGCCCAAACCGTAAAGACCGAATTATGCGAATACCTGCTCCCGAACCCGGCCTTCATTTTGTGTCTACTCCTATCGGTACGGCCAGCGACATAACCTTGCGCGCGCTTGATGTTCTGACACGCGCAGACCTCCTAGTAGCAGAAGACACCAGAGCCCTTAAAAAACTCCTTACACTGCACGGAATTGACCTCGGCACGCGTCATGTCATGGCCTATCACGACCATTCCGGGGCAGCCGAGCGCGCGCGCATCATCGCCGCCCTCGCGTCAGGCCAAATCGTCGCCTATGCGTCCGAAGCCGGAACGCCCCTCATTGCAGATCCCGGCTTCGCCCTATCACGCGATGTGCGGGACGCGGGCCATGCGATCTACTCCGCGCCGGGCGCCTCCGCACTCCTCTCCGCCCTCGTGGTCGCCGGTCAACCCACCGACCGCTTCCTATTCGCAGGCTTCCCGCCCCCCAAACAGGCTGCGCGGCGCACTTTTTTCCAAGAGCTCACCAGCCTCACCGCAACCCTCGTCTTCTACGAATCCCCAAAACGTCTCGCCGCTTGCCTCGCCGACATGGCCACCACCCTCGGCCCCGAGCGCCCCGCAACCATCTGCCGCGAGCTAACCAAAAAATTCGAAGAAACCCGCCCCGGCACGCTCCAAAGCCTCGCCGAGGAAATCAATTCCGCCGAAACGCTCAAAGGCGAAATCGTCATCGTCGTCGGCCCACCCGGTGAGACCGCACTCACTGCTGAGGCCATTGACCAAGCCATCCTCACTGCGCTAGATGGCCAAAGTCTGAAAGACGCCGCCGCCAGCGTTGCCACTGCCCTTGGTCGCCCGCGCAAAGAAATCTACGCTCGTGCGCTGGAACTGAAATGAGCCCAAAAGGCCAGCTCAACAATTTGCAAGGCCACAGCGCCGAGGCCCAAGCCGCCGCCCATTACCGCGCCAACGGCTACACACTCCTAGAAACCCGCTTCAAAACCCCACAGGGTGAAATCGACCTCATCGCGCGCAACGGCACCATCATAATCTTCATCGAAGTCAAAGCCCGCGCCAGCATCGAAGCCGCCATGCAATCGGTGACTCCAAAGCAATGGCACCGGATCATAGCCGTCGCGCAAAGCTACATCGCGCAACAGGATCCAAACGCCGATATGCGCATCGACCTGTTCGCTGCCGACCGCAACGGACAATTCACAATTCTAGAGAATGTAACCCAAGGGTTTTAGCTTCGCTTGCGGCGCACAAATCCAAACCCAGCCAAAGCCGTGCCAAGCAAAAGCGCACCCGCCGGAACCGGAACAGCCGTCACACCCAAAGCCTGCAAAGAAAACTGTGCAGGCGTCGCTACATCCGCCAAAGTATCGTATATAGCCGCAATCGGGTCAGTCGCATATGCCGTGCCACCTTGCAGCACCACAGTCAGCAAAGCACCATCGCCGTAGCCGTCAAATGCCGACAGTTCAAATTCCAGCAAATTGCCCGCGTAGCCATAATCAACAACCGACGCAACATCGGCTCCCTGATCAAAGCTGCTAAAGCTCAGATCAAAGATATCGTAAAAGAAGTTGCTCGGTCCACCTGTGGCGAAATCCGGGAATGCCGAAAACGACCCAGTGCCGCCAAAGGTATCAAACGAACCTGTCGCCGTATCAGTCGCGCCAGTCGTTGCCAGCCCAAGGCTCGCCGCGAAAGAGGATGTCGCCATAACGGACAGGCCAGCGGCCAGCGCACCGCATTTAAGGATTGATTTGAACATGGTCATGCCCCGCGTGAAATAGAATAACTTGAGTAACAGTACCATAAACACGCCACAATTCCAAACATTCTGAACAAGATGCACAATACCAACCCCGTTCCGCCGAACTGGGTCATCTGGGTGGGAAAAAGGCTCAGATTCCAGCATTTTACGCACGAACCATGCTGTGCATTGCACGTGCAATATGCGTGCCGGAACTGTGCACGCATCAAATTTGATGCAAAAAACCGAATCTCTTTTGCCCATTGAAACCGCGCTCGCGCTGGTCCATGTCAAAAGGGATCAGAATTTTAAGCGGAGCAGCACGCCCATGGCCCTCAAAATCGCCATCCAGATGGACCCGATTGACGCGATTGATATCAACGCCGATAGCAGCTTTCGCATCGCAGAAGAGGCGCAAAATCGCGGACACAAGCTGTTCTATTACACCCCTGATCAGCTCGCTTATGATGATGGCAAAGTAACCGCACGCGGCTGGCCGCTCACTGTACGTCGCGAAGAAGGCAACCATTTTTCCCTTGGCGATCAACAAGTTGTCGATCTGGGTGATTGGGATGTGGTCTGGCTGCGCCAAGATCCACCCTTTGATATGGGCTACATCACCACCACCCATATCCTTGATCGTCTGGCCCCTAATACGCTGGTCGTGAACAACCCATTTTGGGTCCGCAACTACCCCGAAAAGCTGTTGGTGCTGGATTTCCCGGACCTCACACCGCCCACGACCATCGCCCGCGATCTCGATACGCTCAAAGCCTTCCGCGATCGTCACGGCGAGGTGATCCTTAAGCCACTCTATGGCAATGGTGGTGCGGGCGTGTTCCGTCTCAGTGCATCAGATAGCAACATCAATTCGCTCCACGAGATGTTCACCGGCATCAACCGCGAGCCTCTGATCGTGCAAAAGTTTCTGCCCGATGTCAGCGCCGGAGATAAGCGCGTGATCCTCATTGACGGCGAGCCCATCGGCGGCATCAACCGCGTCCCCGCCAAAGGCGAAACCCGCTCCAACATGCATGTCGGCGGCCGCCCCGAAAAATGCGAACTTACTGAGCGCGATCTAGAAATTTGCGCCCGCATCGGCCCGCTTCTGCGCGAAAAAGGCCAAATTTTCGTAGGAATTGACGTGATCGGCGGCAATCTCACTGAAATCAACGTGACCTCCCCCACGGGCATCCAAGAGCTTGAGCGTTTCGACGGCATCAACGTCGCGGGTCGTATCTGGGAAGCCATCGAAGCCAAAATCTGATGTCCTGGCAATTGCCGCTTCTGAATTTCGGCCTGCGCCGCACTGAGCTGCACATGCTTCGAAATCTCAAAGAGACGGAAATTCCGGCCGCGCGGCGCAGTCTCGACCAACGCACTCGCTGGCTGCTCCCGACACCACGCGGCGTTAAATTCTCCAATACAGAGCTGATTTTAAACGATAAATCCCTAGCAGCGATAGAGGCCAAAACCGGCCACCCCGGAACCGGCACCCTCCTCTACCTCCACGGCGGCGGTTATTTTATTGGCTCACCTGATAGCCACAAAAAAATGGCCGGCAAAATCGCCCGCGCATCTGGCCTCTCCCGCGCCGTTCTCCCCCGCTATCGTCTAGCCCCCGAAAACACCTATCCTGCCGCCCTCGATGATGCCCTTCACGCCTACCAGTCCCTTCTAGACACCGGAACACCCAGCCAATCAATCACGATAGGTGGCGACAGCGCTGGCGGCGGCCTCGCCCTCGCACTCTTGGGCAAAATCTGCGCTCTAGATCTACCGCGCCCTGCCTGCCTCTTCGCCCTCTCCCCATGGACCGACCTCACCGCAACCGCAGCGTCGCTCAACACAAACGCCAAAACCGAAGTCATGCTCCCCACCGAGCGCATGGAACGAACCGCCCAAGCCTATCTCAACGGCACCCCGCCACGCGATCCCGGCGCCTCACCACTCTTCGCGGATTTCTCAGGTGCCCGGCCCGTGTTGATCCATGTCAGCAAATCAGAAATTCTGTTTGACGACTCCTGCAACATGGCAGAGACCCTTCAAAAACAAGGCATTAGCTGTGAGTTGCGAATCGAGAACGGCCTACCCCATGTTTGGCCCTTCTTCAGCTCCATCCTTCCCGAGGGTCAGAAAACCGTCAGAGAAATCGCTGATTTCGTCTCGTCGCACTCAAAAATGTAACCGATAGCCCAGCGCTTCAGCCAAGTGCCCACGCGCGACTGCCTCACACTCCGCCAAATCCGCGATGGTGCGCGCGACCCGCATTACCCGGTGATACCCCCGCGCAGTCATCCGGTATTTTTCCGCAGCCGTTGCCAGCAAGTCTGACCCATCCGCATCCAACAGCATGATACCATGCAGCAATTCGCCCTCGGCCTCCGCATTCACGCTCAGCCCATGCGGTGACAACCGATCCCGCTGGATCGCCCGCGCCGAGGCCACACGCCCTGCAACTTCCGCACTCCCCTCGGCCGAAGGGGGCAGCGCCAAATCGCTGGGCCGCACCGGTGGCACTTCAATGCGAATATCAAAGCGATCCATGATCGGCCCCGAAATCCGCCCCATGTAATCCGCGCCGCAATTTGGAACCCGCGCACAGGCTCGGTTCGCATCGCTCAAATACCCGCAGCGACAGGGGTTTGACGCACACACCAGCATGAATTTGCACGGATAGCGAAAATGCGCATTGGCCCGCGCCACAACCACGTCGCCCGTCTCAAGCGGCTGGCGCAAAGTCTCCAAAACGGGACGCGAAAACTCCGGCAACTCGTCCAAAAACAAAACCCCATGATGCGCCAATGAAACCTCACCCGGCTTCGCCCCACGTCCACCACCTACAATAGCCGCCATTGAGGCTGTGTGATGCGGTCGCCGCACTGGCCGCTCGCGACTGATCCCACCCTCGCTCAACAGCCCAGCCAAGGAATGCACCATCGAAGTCTCAAGCGCTTCATGCGGCTCCAGAGGCGGCAAGATGGAGGCTAGCCGATCCGCAAGCATCGACTTGCCCGACCCCGGCTCACCGACCATCAAAATGTGATGCCGCCCGGCGGCTGCAATCTCCAGCGCTCGCTTGGCACCTTCCTGCCCTTTCACATCTCGCAAATCCTTGTGATCACGCGATATTTCGACAGATCCCGGTTCTGCCGGGGCCAAAACAGCCTTACCCTTAAAATGATTGATCGCCTCCAAAAGCGACGCAGGCGCAATCACCTCCACCGCACCAACCCAAGCCGCCTCACCGCCACAGGCCTTAGGACAAACCAAGCCACATTCCTGCTCTGCCGCCGCCACCGCGGCAGGCAAAGCCCCAACCACCGGCACCAAAGTTCCGTCCAGCGACAACTCACCAAGCGCCACCTGCCGCGCCACCTCATCCGCTGGCAACACATCCATCGCAGCCAAAACCGACAGCGCAATCGGCAAATCAAAATGAGACCCCTCTTTGGGCAAATCCGCCGGAGAGAGATTGACCGTGATCCGCTTGGCAGGCATCGCCAACCCCATCGAGGTCAACGCTGCACGCACCCGTTCCTTGGCCTCAGAAACCGCCTTATCCGGCAGCCCAACCAAATTGAACGACGGAATGCCAGAGGCCAGCGCGCATTGCACTTCAACAATCCGCGCCTCAACACCTTCAAATGCAACGGTATATGCCCGCGCAACCATCGCCGCTCCAACTCGAAGACCAAATCCCGGCGACGCTAGCGGGCAACCCGTTTCATTTTAGTAAACTTTTAAACATCACTTTCTTCAAATATCCCCGCGCGGAGCGCTTCAGCCCTGATGGATTTCCCGAAAGCCCGGCCATGCAAGCGCATCCGCAACCGTCTTGTCCCGGCAAAACGGATTGCAAAACCCAAACACCCGGCCATCTATCTCCAAGTAATCCGTCATCGCCTTGCCCGAATACGGACAGACCGAATTCTCAGCATCCGTGCGGTCCGTCGGTTTTGCTGCCAAAACCTCCGGCCCCGGCCAAGCCACTTGCGGGTAATCGCGGCGATAAACCGTCTGCTCGTAATTCTCAGCAAAACCCATAGCGCGCCATTGCCGGAACTTCTCATCGCTCAGATGGGTTTCAACATAAGCCGCAGCCTCCGGCCCAACCGTCAGTCCGTAACCCGCAATCCGCGCGGCAACCGGTGCAAAAAACACATCCGCAATCGAGTATTCCCCAAACAACCAAGGCCCACCCGCACCAAATTTCTCTCGTGCCATGCCCCAGAGCATCTCAAGCCGCGCCACATCCGCCAACACACCCTCAGGTGCCGCGCAATCCGAATAGGCAACACGCAAATTCATCGCGCAATGATCACGGATCGACATGAAACCTGCATGCATCTCGCCAACAATGCCCCGTGCAAAGGCCCGCGCCTCAGGGTCTGCAGGCCACATGCCTTCGTGGCGCTCAGCCAAAAACTCGGCCATAGCAAGGCTTTCCCAAACCACAAAATCATCGTCGACCTTCATCACTGGCACAGTTTTGGACGGTGCGAAGTCGCTTAACAGCTGAGGAAACGCATCGGAGTACATCCGCGCCATCTTCACGTTGACGGGAATGTCAAACTTCGCAAACAGCAGCCAGCCGCGCAAAGACCAACTGGAATTGAGGCGATCACCAATCGCAAGGGTATAGCTCATGTTCAGGCTCTTTCTTTGACGCTACTCAACCAAATTCTGAGCAATTTGGAAAATCAGCAATTGTGGGCGCGGCAATCACAAAACGTGATTGATCCCGTTGATCCGCCACGCCTTGGCATCATGAATGTAATCAAGCTGGGTCACCGACAGATTGTCGATCTTGAAGCGAAAGGCCTGCTTGGCCTCCAGCCCACCGGCCATCTGGATCGCGGTCAGGATCACAGCAAAATGCGCCACCGCGAGAATGTTTTCGCCCGGATGCTGCGCAATCAGATCCTCAACTTCGCTACGGATCCGCGCCGCCAATCCGTTCCAGCTCTCGCCTTCGGGTGGGGCAAAATCGCCGGGTTTCTCCCAAAATTCACGTGAGCCATCGGGATCCTGCTTGGCAATTTCGCCAAAAGGAACCCCATCCCAAGTGCCAAAATTCAGCTCTCGCAACCCTTGGCGATGCTCCAAACGGTTTCGCGTGCCCTGAACTGCATCCGCAGTGGCAGAGGCCCGGACCAAATCCGAACTGACGACCTTAGCGTCTTGCGGGAGCCCCGCTTCCAGCCGTGCCAAGCCTGCCGTATCCGACAGATCGGCGGGCAAGTCACGCCATCCGACCATGCCTTTGGCGTGGGTCGGCCCATGGCGTATCCACCAAAACCGCGTAATCATATCGCCCCCTTTGGCATCTCGCCCTTCAGCACCAGCGGCAAACCCGCCGCCACGAACACCACGTTATCAACCACTTGCGCAAGCCGCTGGTTCATTCGCCCATGCGCGTCGCGAAATGCGCGACCCAGCGGCGTTTCTGGCACCAGCCCCATGCCAAGCTCGTTGGACACCAGCACTACCTGCCCCTTGAGCGTGTCCAGAACTGCCTCAAGCGCAATCTCTTCGTCCTGTTCGGCCAGCATCACATTGCTCAACCAAAGCGTCATGCAATCAACCAGCACAATCTCATCGCCAGACACATCCAGCAACGCATCCGCCAGTTCAAGCGGCGCCTCAACGGTTTTCCAACCATCGCCACGCCCCACCTGATGTGCGGCTATGCGCGCTTCCATCTCCCGATCGAAAGCTTGCGCCGTGGCAATGTAAACCCGCGCCCCACCATGGGCCTGCACGATCCGCTCCGCGAGCGCCGACTTACCAGATCGTGCGCCGCCAAGAACTAGTGTCAAAGAACGGTCCAAAATGTCGCAGCTCCCGCAAATAGAAAAGTGATCCGACCTCAAAAACCGGACGTAACAAAAACATTCGCCGGACAAAAGGCGTCACGCGACAATCACGAGGATCAACCATGCCGCTTGATGACATTGCCCAACGCACAATGACACGCCGTGCTATGCGTGCTGAGATGCTTGATGCTGACACTGAACTTGAACTTGCCCGCGCTTGGCGCAATGAGCGCAACGAGGCAGCGCTTCACCGATTGATCAACGCCTATATGCGGCTCGCGGTGTCCACAGCAGGTAAATACCGCCGCTACGGTGCCCCGATGAATGACCTGGTACAGGAAGCAGGCATTGGGCTGATGAAGGCCGCTGAGAAGTTCGATCCTGAGCGTGGTGTGCGCTTCTCCACTTACGCGGTCTGGTGGATCAAAGCATCTATCCAGGAATTTGTGATGCGCAACTGGTCACTGGTGCGCACAGGATCAACCTCTTCGCAAAAGTCGCTGTTTTTCAATCTTAAGCGGGTTCAAGCGCAGATTGAACGCGAAGCCAGCCAGATTGGCGAAACACTCGCCGGCGATGAGCTGCAAAATCGTGTCGCGGTTGAACTCGGCGTGCCCTTGCGAGACGTGAAAATGATGCAAGGCCGTCTGTCTGGGTCCGACTTTTCGCTAAACGCAGTGCAAGCGAACGACGAAGATGGACGCGAGTGGATGGACACGCTCGCAGATGAAGGCCCCATAGCCGAGGAAACCGTCGCTCAGAACACCGACACCGCGCAGGTGCGGGTTTGGTTGACGCAGGCCTTTGAAGCGCTCACACCACGCGAGCGGCAAATTGTGCAGGCCCGCAAGCTCGATGAAACGCCTCGCACGCTTGAAAACCTTGGCGAAGAGCTTGGAATTTCCAAGGAGCGCGTACGGCAATTGGAGGTTCAGGCCCTCAACAAGTTGCGCAAAAGCCTCGAGAAGCAGGCAGGGCCGCTTGCCCGCAGCTTTCTGAAAGACTGAAACCTATTTCGATTTGAACGACGCACAGGGATCGCCCTCATCAAAGGGGGCGGTCTTTATTCGAATAGCGAACGGCAATGCAGCATCCGCAACTTCAAACTGACCAATGCTCAGTACCTTTAGCGTGGGTGCCGCAAGTTCAAGAGACGCGGGCACGCCCCAATCTTCACGTGCATGGCCATTTCCGGTGATCATCACAATCGGCCCGCCTGTTTGTTCATGCGCCTCAATGATGCGCTGCGCAAAGACCGCATCGCGAAAGCGTTGCGCTTCGACCATGCCGCCCAACATCTGCTCAGGCAATGCGTTGCAATGCGCTTCCATCTGCAGAGCCTCACGCTCGGTCTGCTGCACCTCTGGCAAGGGATCGCTCAGTCCATAACGCTTCGCTGAATCTCCGAACACAGCGGCCGCGCCATCTGCAACGGTTCGGCGAACATCTTCGCGTGGGCTGGCGGCACCAAAAACCTGAGCCTCGGGCATGGCATCCAAGATCGTCAGATACTGACCGAGGGATTTCCATCCAAATGCACCCTCTTGGATACGCTCTAGAAATTCTTGACGATCTTCCCCGCCATAACCCTCCCGAAACGCCGCACCCTGCCCTATGTCAATCATCTCAAAAACAAGACCCGCAGGCTCAACCAACGCCACGACCGCCGCCTGATTCTCTCGATGTTCCAAATTGGGATGAATCTCGCCAATGATAACCACGTCAGCCGCGCTGAGTGCCTCAATTGAGGCGGGTGAAAGCTGATTTAACCCTGTGTTTTCCGTAGATTGAGCGGAATTCACAGATGCAAGTGTTGCGAAAGCGGCAAGAGCTGCAGCTTTTGACAGCCCCAAAATGTGAAATTGCATACGATTCGTGAAAGTTTGAGCCATTTCAGCCCAGATTACACAAATCCTACGTAGTTTAGAACAATTTGCCCTAATTTAGTCTCTAACCCGTTTTACATCTGTGCCCTGTAACAAGTGTCGTTGCAATTTACGTAGTGAGTGTGGAGATTAGGCGAAAATCTCCTGATGTGTGAGGGACCATGTCCGGTTCAAAGCGAATTCTCTTGATTATCGGTGGCGGTATCGCGGCGTTCAAAAGCCTCGATCTGATCCGCCGTCTGCGCGAGCGTGGAATGGCCGTAACGCCAGTTCTGTCCCGTGCCGCTGAGGAGTTCGTCACCCCCCTATCCGTTTCCGCGCTTGCTGGGAACAAAGTCTACCGCGATCTGTTTGACCTGACCGATGAGGCCGAAATGGGCCATATCGAGCTGTCCCGCGCGGCTGATCTGGTTGTGGTTGCACCCGCAACGGCGGATCTGATGGCGAAAATGGCTGGTGGCCATGCCAATGATCTCGCCTCCACTCTTTTGATGGCCACAGACAAGCGCGTGCTGATGGCTCCGTCCATGAACGTGCGCATGTGGGATCATCCCGCGACCCAACGCAATCTTGCGACCCTCACAAGCGACAGCATCCTCTCCGTCGGTCCCAATGAAGGTGATATGGCGTGCGGCGAATACGGCCCCGGTCGCATGGCTGAACCGCTAGAGATTGCAGATGCAATTGAAACCGCCCTGAAAGACGGCCCACTCAAAGGCCGCCATGTGCTGGTCACCTCCGGCCCGACGCATGAGCCAATTGACCCAGTGCGCTACATCGCAAATCGCTCGTCTGGCACCCAAGGCACAGCGATTGCCAATGCGCTTGTAGCGCTTGGCGCTGACGTCACCTTCGTGACCGGCCCAGCGCGTGCCCAAGACCCGCAAGGCGCTAACATTGTGCGCGTGGAAACCGCTCAGCAAATGCTGGAAGCAACCGAGGCCGCGCTGCCCGCTGATGCAGCCGTCTTCGCAGCCGCCGTTGCCGATTGGCGCGTGCGCGAAGCAAGCGAATCCAAGATCAAAAAGACAGCCAAGGGCGGCCTGCCTACCCTGAGCTTTGACGAAAATCCAGATATTCTGGCAACCGTTAGCCAGCTCAAGAAAGACCGTCCCGCGCTGGTCGTGGGCTTTGCAGCCGAGACAGACAATGTGCTGAAACACGCACAGGAAAAGCTCGCGCGCAAAGGTTGCGATTGGATCGTGGTCAATGACGTCTCGCCCGAAACCGGGATCATGGGCGGCACCGACAACGATGTGCGTGTGATCAATCAGAGCGGCGTCGAAAACTGGCCTCGCATGTCAAAGACCGACGTTGGCAAAAAGCTGGCCGCTGCGATTGCAGACGCGCTGAACGTGTAATGAGTGAAGTTAGTAACGAGGACGAAGATATGAACATGGTCTCAATGACCCGCCCAGCGGTAGCCGTGAATATTCTGCGCACAGAAGGCGCTGATGCGTCTGTGCCGCTCCCGTCTTACGAAACAGAAGGCGCTGCCGGAATGGATGTGCGCGCCAGCTTGACATCGGATCAGCGCGAAGCAGGCCTCATGCTGGCCCCCGGCGATTACATCCATGTGCCCACCGGGCTGATCATGGAAGTGCCGGTTGGATATGAAATGCAGGTGCGCCCACGCTCTGGGCTTGCCTTCAAACATGGTGTTAGCGTGCTCAATGCGCCCGGCACCATCGACAGTGATTACAGAGGAGAAGTTGGGGTCTTACTGATCAACCAAGGTCAGGAGCCCTTTCACATCAACCACGGGGACCGCATCGCCCAGTTCGTCTTTGCGCCCGTATCTCGCGTGGAATGGCATGAGGCACGTACCGTCTCAGGCACCAAGCGCGGTGGCGGAGGATTTGGGTCTACAGGGCTTTAATCAGCTCCCAAACTTTCGTCAGTTAACAGTAAATAGTATCGGAGTATCAATATGTTGCGTATGTCACGTAAAACCATCCTCGCCCTCGAAGCAGTCCTCGATGTGGCCTATAATTCCCGTCCCAACCCAGTTCAGTCCCGCGATATCACGCGCCGTCAGGGCATCCCACAGCGCTACCTTGAGCAGGTGCTTCAGCAGCTCGTGCGCGAAGGCATTCTCAAGGGCGTGCGCGGTCCGCGCGGTGGCTATGTTCTGGCCCAGCAGCGCTCCAATGTGACCATGGCGGATGTTGTGCGCATCGTGCATCAGGTTGAGGACGAAGAAGACAAGATGCCGACACAGGCCGAGCTTGGCCAGCAGGTGATCTCTCCGATCTGGCAGGAGATGCAGGAGCGCCTGATGGCGGAAATGGAACAGATCACTATGGCTGATCTGTGCCGCAAAGCCGAGATGCTCGCCATCAACCGCGCGGGTGGCCGTGCTTCCATCAGCGAGCCTGCGCGCCTGCACAAAATGGCAGTTTGATCCCTCACAGGGCAGCGTGTTTTAAGCGCTGCCCTGACACTC
>CAZQMR010000020.1:0-3725 GCA_964594465.1 uncultured Rhodobacterales bacterium | reverse complement strand
ATAATCACCGCGCGACCTCAGACAACATCACCAAGGCCCCTGCTAAGACCAACCCAAAACAGCACCGGGCATCGGTTACGTCCTGCGCAAAAGTTGCAATTTGCCGCCGTTCAATCTGGACATCAATGCGGCCGAGGCGAATATCGGCCTCTCCAAAAATGCCCGCAGCGGCGTCACCCCAACCCATCAAACCTTCGAGGATCGCGGCAAAGCGCCGTTGCAAACATGCCAAGACACGCCCAAAGACGCCACTGTCACCACTTAGCCACCAGAGTGACCTGAGCAAAACAGGAGTCGCGCACCCAAAAACATCCGTTTCCATTCCACCAATCACGCCCTACCATGCACCAAAAAGCGTGTAACCCATGGCCTTCTCAGACGACGAACTCGACCGCTACGCCCGCCATATTGTCTTGCGCGAAATCGGCGGCCCCGGTCAGCAAAAGCTAAAAGCCGCCCGCGTGCTCGTAGTAGGCGCCGGCGGCCTTGGCGCACCCGCACTCCTATACTTGGCAGCAGCGGGCGTCGGCCAAATCACGGTGATCGACGACGATGCGGTGTCGCTGTCCAACCTCCAACGCCAAATCATCTTCCAAACAGACCAAATCGGCCTGCCAAAAACCGCCGCCGCCGCCCAAAACCTCGCTAAGCTCAACCCCAACTCAAAAGTCACCGCCATCGGCGAGGCGCTCACCACCCGCAACGCCGCTGCCACCCTCAAAGGCCACGACCTGATCCTTGACGGAACAGACAACTTCGAAACCCGCCGCCTGATCAATGCGGAGGCCTGCGCCCAGAAAATCCCCCTGATTTCCGCCGCCATGAGCCAATGGGAAGGCCAAATCACCCTATACGACCCGGCCCAAAACGCACCCTGCTTCAACTGCATTTTTCCAACAGACCCTGCCCCCGGCCTCGCGCCTTCTTGCGCAGAAGCTGGCATTGTCGGCGCACTCGCAGGCGTCATGGGCTCCATGATGGCCACCGAAGCTGTCAAAGAAATCACCGGTGCCGGCCAATCCCTGCGCGGTCACATGATCATCTATGACGCCCTCTGGGGCGAAAGCCGCAAACTCGCCTTAACCCGCCGCAAAGACTGCGACGTCTGTTCTGAGTAAAACGCACCATCTCCTGGTTGCGATGCTTCAAACATCACTTTCCTAAAATATCCCCGCCGGAGGCATCAAACCTCAACCAAACAGAGCAACCGCCAAACCACCAAGCACCGCCCCACCAACAGCCCAAAGCCAGCGCCGATCGCGCCGGGGCTCCACAACCGAAGGCTCACTTACAGCCATCAAAGCCCGCTCTGCCAACTCCGGCAACCGCGGCCCAAAGCGCGACAGCACTTTAGCGGTCTTGACCATATCCCGCGCCAGCGCCCGTGGCCCCAAAGCATCGCGAATATAGGTCTCTACGACAGGCCGCGCGGTTTCCCACATGTTCATCGCCGGATCGAGCGAGCGCGCAACCCCCTCCACCACAACCATCGTGCGTTGCAGCAAAATCAGCTCGGTGCGCGTTTCCATCCCAAAACGATCCGTCACATCAAACAAATGCGCCAGCAGCCGCGCCATCGAAATATGCGTGGAATCCATGCCAAATATCGGCTCACCAACCGAGCGCAAAGCTTGTGCAAACGCATCCACATCCTGATCGCGCGGCACGTAGCCTGCCTCAAAATGCACCTCGGCCACACGCTTGTAGTCCTTTTGCAGGAACCCAATTAGAATTTCCGCGTAAACCCTGCGCGTATAGGCATCAATGCGCCCCATGATCCCGAAATCAAGCGCAACAATCGCCCCATCCGGCCCCAGCTTCAGATTGCCCTGATGCATATCGGCATGGAAATAGCCGTCGCGCAGGGCATGGCGCAAAAACGTCTGAATGATGTCTGTTGCCAGTTCCCGCAGATCCGCGCCCTGAGCACGCAACGCCTCCGGGTCGCCCATGGCAACGCCATCTTCCCAATCCATTGTCATCACCCGGCGCGCTGACAAATCCCAGCGAATGCCCGGCACCCGAAAATTCGGATCCTCTGCGGAATTGGCCTTAAATTCAGCAGCCGCCGCTGCCTCCATACGCAGGTCCAACTCGCCCTGCACCACGCCCTCGAAATGCTCGATAACAGCATGGGGTTTCAGCCGCTTTGCGCCCGGTGCCAGCTTTTCGACAAAAAACGCGATCAGGTAAAACGCATCCACATCACGCAAAAATTCGCGCTCAATTCCCGGGCGTAAAACTTTAACGGCGACCTCTTCACCTGTACTTCGAAGCGTCGCTTTATGCACTTGCGCAATGGATGCCGCGGCAACCGAGGTCGAAAATTCCGCAAAAATCTCGTCCGCTTCCTGCCCCAACTCTCGCGCAATCTCTTCCTTGGCTTCTTCGTCGCTAAAGGCAGGCAAATCATCCTGCAAAATGCGCAAATCCCGCGCCATCTCAGCGCCGACCACATCTGGCCGGGTCGACAGGATTTGCCCAAACTTGATATAGGCCGGCCCAAGCGCTGTGAGCGCACGCACGACCGGCGGCAAGTCAGCATCACCAGCCAGCCCAAGCCACTTAAACGGCCAGCCCAGCACGCGGGCTCCGATACGGATTGACCAAGGCGCATCCACCGCCTCCAGTACCTCGCGCATCGCGCCAGTGCGCTCAAACGTGGCGCCCGTGCGGATCAGGCGCCATATGTTATGAGGTCCTCTCAAAGCTTCCAGCCCGAGTGAAGCGCTGCAATGCCCATCGACAGATTGCGGTATTTGACCTGATCAAACCCACCGGCCCGGATCATCTCTGCGAATGTCTCCTGATCGGGAAAGCGGCGAATGCTCTCCACCAGATACTGATAACTGTCCCGATCTCCCGCAATCATCTGCCCCATCTGTGGGATCACATTAAAGGAGTATAGATCATAGAGCTTTTGCAACCCATCCACCGGGATCTGATTGAATTCCAGCACGAGGAACCGCCCACCGGGCTTGAGCACGCGATACGCCTCCGCAATCGCCTCCTCAATCCGCGTGACGTTGCGAATCCCAAAGCTGATCGTATAGGCGTCAAAGCTATTGTCCGGCAGCGGCAATTTCATTGCATCCCCAACGACCCAATCGAGCTGCCCGCTCAACCGTTCTGCCTCGGCACGCTTGCGCCCCTCAACCAGCATGCTCTCTGTCATATCAAGCACCGTGGCCTCGGCCTGCCCCTTGACCCGATCGAGAAACCGAAACGACACATCCCCCGTGCCGCCGGCCACATCCAACAGCTTCATGCCCGGGCGCGGCGCCAACCAATCCATCAGCGCCGTCTTCCAAAGGCGGTGAATGCCCACCGACATCACGTCATTCATCACATCATATTTGGACGCGACCGAGGTGAACACTCCATGCACCATGCCCGCCTTAGCATCTTCATCAACTTCCGCCGCCCCAAAATGGGTCTTATTGCTGCTCATATCAAAATAGCCTTCTAGCCGCTTCCAGTGTCATATAACCATCAATCCGCTCAGAGGAAACTGCGTCACCTTGCGCATCGTCCCCGCAGCCGTAGGGTGGGTTTCTAACCCACCGCTCACACCCGCCAAACAGGACTACCCATGCCCGAACTCCCCGAAGTTGAAACCGTGATGCGCGGCATGGAGCCAGCAATGCAGGGTGCGGTCATCGCAAAGGCGCAAGTCAACCGGCCAGACCTGCGCTGGCCCTTCCCCCCCAACATGGCCGCACGGC
>CAZQMR010000019.1:20468-28346 GCA_964594465.1 uncultured Rhodobacterales bacterium | reverse complement strand
AAAACCGTCCCAAATAAAAACACCCCCTCGCCCAGTTCCCGCCAAAGTTGCACGCCACCCTCGGCCTCACCCCAATAACGGTGAGCAAGATGCAGGACACAGATCACAAACAGGCGTTCAACGCCCGCGTCGCCAAGATCAAGCAGCGCAGCCGCCCCGTCAGGGACAGCACGGCTGGTCTCATTCAGGACGAGCCACGCGAGCCCGCCAAGCAAAAGAGCGGCACGCCGACGTTGCTGCGCATGTTCGCGCTCGCCCTTGCGGTCTCCTCACTGCTGATCAACCACGCTCCTGAGAAATTTGGGCTGGAGAGTTTCTTGGGCGAAAACCCAACCCAGGCCAAAGCCTCAACAAGCCAGCAAATCACAGGCGCGCTCGCAGCCAACGGGTAACTCACTCCCCAAAAAGTCCACAAAAGTTGACAGATCCCAATCTGCCAACCAAAATCCTGCGCATTCGAACCCAGCAGGAAATTTTCCAATGAAACCTATTCTCCTAGCAACGCTGCTCCTTCTACCCGCACCAGCTTTCGCCGATTGGAATCGCATCGACGACACCAAAGAGCTGAAGCGCTATGTTGTTGGCAAAGCCTTTGAAACTTCCGACAAACGCGCTTGGTTTAAGGTCAATTCAAACGGAACTCTTAGTGGCGGCTTCAAGAAGGCCAAGCTCACAGGCAAGTGGACGTTCAAAAACGGATTTTTTTGTTCCACAGACCGTATGCTTGGCGGCAAAAGGCAGAAATCTGATTGTGCGGTTTTGCGCGTGAAAGGCCGCGCATTGGAAAGTGCGCGCTCCAAGGGCAAAGGCCGGGTCGCCAAATACCGGCGTCAGTAGGCGCTTAGGCCGCTCACCTAAAAGTGGTGCGCTGTCGACCTAAACCAAGCGAAGCTTAAAACGGCCATATGCGCGCCATGAAACTGACCCAATTTGGCACCAAGCGTGTTTGAGGAAGTTTTAATCGAGCGAAGCATGGTTCAGAACGAAAATCAGATTGCGTTTCAAAAGCGCCTTGCCAAGATTGAGGCGCGCGTGAACGCTGATGAAACCATTTCTGCAAAGTTCAAGCGCAAGCAAAAAGGCGGATCTGCCAATGGGCGGCGGCGCGGAACGATGGTGATGGCCGTCATTTTGTTGCTTGGTGTCGCGGCGTTGCCGGTCCTGCACCAGAAATTTCCAGACCAATTTGCCATGCCCAGCATCGCCGCCCTGCTTGAAAAAGGCGACGATGCGGCCAGCGAAGACTCCTAAAGCGGGCGACCGTCAATCAAGGCTCGGTCATAAAACCCTTCCTGCTCTTTTGAAATCACATTGAGCATGAACATCCGCAGCACATTATTGACATGGGTCTGATAGCCCGGCCCCATGCGCCGAAACCACTTGGTGACATCCTCGTCCAAAGCAACCGTGACGCGAATCTTCTTTTGCTTAGGGACCATGTCATCTGATTCCTTCACCCAGTCAGGTGGAATCAATCCGTCCTTCATTTTTTGCAGTTCCAGAAATTTTCGCGCCTTCTCAGTCTCGCGAAACAGCTCAAGGCGCGCGCGTTCCTGCGTCACCGTTCTTTTGCGCTGTGTGCCCATAATATGGACTCCTGTGATAAAAAATTGGTCTTAAAGTCGTGGTTTTGCCATGGAAACGTTAATCTCAACTCAGACCAGCGTGCTGTGCACTGCACGTGCCATATGCGTGGCGCAACTGTGCAGCGAAAATTTACCTATTTCTAAGTGATTTTACACGTATTGCGCGACTGACCTTTGCATCTTGGGTTTATTGCCCTATATTACACATTGTTACGTCACTGCTTCGACGCCACTGTCTCCCTACCGGCTACAGTCAATTCGATGTCTACGACTACACCGGGCGGCCGCAACTCCGTGGGCCGCACAAATCTAAGGAGAGACCAGATGGCTTCTGGTACAGTAAAGTGGTTCAACCCAACAAAAGGTTTTGGATTCATTCAGCCCGATGATGGCGGCAAGGACATTTTCGTCCATATTTCCGCTGTAGAACGTGCAGGTCTTACAGGCCTCGCGGATGGTCAAAAGATCAACTACGAACTCGAAGATGGCCGCGACGGACGTAAATCCGCAGGCTCGCTTCAAGTCGCTGACTGAACCGATTAATACCATTTAATCAGCTCAATTAACAAACGATCCTCCGGCCAATACCGGGGGATTTTCTTTGTCTTATGCTCCGTTCCAGTCGACACCATCTGCGCGTTCGACGTCTAGTGATCCATCCGTGATGGGCTCAAGCGGAACGTCATCTCCCCGCAGCCATGGTTCAATTTGACTTGGGTGTAACAAAGCCCCCATTCGGTGATGAATGTCTCTAACATCCGCATTTGGCTCGCAGGTTATGGTCGCAACTTGCGCCACCTTTAGCCCCCCCGGCGCAGTCCAAACGTCATAAATCGCTGAAAACCAAAGCAAACCTCCAGCCTTTGGGACAATGCGCCAGGCAGTCTTCCGCCCTTTATTGCCGGTCCATTCATACCAGCCATTTGCAGGAACAACTGCGCGTTTCACCCCAGTAAATGCAGCCTTGTCGAACACAGTTTCTGAGCGTGCGTTCACAATAGTTTCCATCACAGGACGCCCCCGCGCAGTCTTGCGCCCAGACATGATCATGCCCCATCGCATGTTCTCAAACCCCTGTGCGGTTAACGCCAGAACATCCTGACCCGGCGCAATATTGAACCGCTCGGAATGTGGCAATTCACATTCTCGGCCCGCAGCCATTACAATTTCCGCCATTGGGCTCATCAAGAACATTCGTCCTGGCATCACTCTTTCTTTCGAACTGCATGATCAAAATCGCGCCACATGGCGGCTGCATTTATTGCATCCAAAGGGTCTAAGCCTTACGTTAACACACAACTTGTCGGAGAGAGAAATGCGCCTGCTTCCAATACTCATTGCTGCTTTTGCCTTGAGCTCATGCACGAATTTTGACGTACCCAAGACCGAGGCCGCCGATGTATCTCCGCAAAAATCAACGATTACACGCACCCAAGCGCAGGGCGAAGCTGCGCTCTTTCGTGTTGCGCGCAAGGTTGAACCGGTCGCCGAACGGATGTGTCGCGAGGAGCGAAAACCACAGCGCGCAATTGAATGCGACTTCAAAATAATTGTGGACCGCAACCCTTCCAGAGGCCCGAACGCCTACCAAACTCTGGACCGAAAAACGGGCCGCCCGATTATCGCTTTTAACGTCCCAATGCTACGCACCATCCGAAATGATGATGAAATCGCGTTCATTCTTGGTCATGAGGCGGGCCATCAAATCGGCGCACATATTGCCAAGACCCAATCATCTGCAACGTTGGGTGCGGTCCTCCTGGGAAGCGTTATTCAAGCGGCAGGTGGTAACTCGGCTGCAATTGACCAAGCCCAACGTGTTGGCGGTGCTTTTGGCGCGCGCGCTTATTCCAAAAATTATGAATTAGAGGCTGATTTGGTCGGCACCTACATTGCTGAGGCCGCTGGCTATAACCCAATACGTGGTGCCAAGTCCTTCGCGCGCTTCGGTGGAGGCTCCAATAGTTTCCTGTCGACACATCCGCCCTCAGGCAACAGGATCGCTACAGTCAATGCGGCCGCTGCTGACATTGCAAGGCAACGCGCGGCGGGCCAGACCCCACGATTGAGAAAGCGTTAAACGAAGTGTCTGAACGCTTTTTTGGCTATGGCTCGCTCGTCAACCAGGACACACACAGCTACGAATCTGTAGAACCTGCAATTCTCAAAGGTTGGCGGCGGCGATGGTCACACCGGGTTCAAAGGGATGAGTTTCAGGTCAGCTCGCTTAGTGTGGTCAGATCACCCGGATCGGAGATTGCAGGCGTGACAGCGCGTGTTCCCGGCGCTGATTGGGCGGCATTGGACAAACGCGAGCATGGCTATGAACGCCTGATCATCCCAGAGGATCAACTTTCGCCCAGCGCCAAGAACGTCAGCGTTTACAAAAGCTTGCCAAAAAATGATCAACTGGGTGATGCCGCGTTCCCAATTTTGCAAAGCTATCTCGACTGTGTTTTGCAAGGTTTCTTACATGTCCACGGACCCAACGCACCAGCGGCATTCATCGCAACAACCGATGGTTGGGAAACACCGATTTTGCAGGATCGCGGCGCACCACACTACCCACGAGCGATCACGTTAAGTGATGAAGAAGCCGCTCACATCGACCAACTACTTACGGACATGCCAAAGATCTGAGCGACCCTAACTTGCATCGCGATGCCGATCTTGGGTCGCCTCATCTTTCACCCCAGAACCGTTAGATCGCTCGCATTCTTTGTCACGGTCCCAGTCTTCAAGACTGGCACCCGTCTTGGCAACTTTGCGCCCCATGCGCCAAATCATAATACCCGCAAGTAGCGCCATAAGCGCCGCACCACCCACAGAATAAGTCAAAAAGGCCAGCAAAATGCTGCCCGTTGCCCGCAACGTCATGGCAGCCATTCCAGCACTGCCAAACATGGTCACAATAATCAATCTGAACGCATTGGGTTTCATGCCCCCAATTTGCACCCTCTCCTGTAACCTCCCCGTTAATTTCAACGCTCTCTGGGTAAGTGAATATTGAAACTGGTTAACAAAACTCGCGACCCAAAATTCTACTGCCTAAGGGTCCAGCGCCCCGATGCTCTTTGAGCCAAGCTTGCAGGCAAATATCGCGGATTTAGGCTAAACCACCTACATGACCCACAAAATCTTGCAACATTGCAACCAATTCGCTAGGACTTACGTGTAACGCGACGCGGGGGGGTTAGCAGCAGCCGCGCGCTTGAAACAACGATTGAGGAGACCTCCAATATGGGTAAGCGCGACGAACTTATCGAAGTGTATGCAAAAGATCTCAAAGAGAAGTGCGGCATGACGCCTGACATGGACCTGTTGAGAAAAGTGACAATCGGCTGTGGCCCGGCGATTTACAACGCCGACGCGGCAACGGTTGCTGGTTCTCAGCCTGCTGAGCTTGAGACAGTGAAGAACAATTTCTTGATGAAGAAGCTTGGCTTGGCAGACTCGCCTGACCTGATGGCAGCGATCAATTCCTGCATCGAGACATACGGCAAATCCGAGCGTAACAAATACCGCGCCGTGATGTACTACATGCTCACAAAGCACTTCAAAAAAGAGAGCGTCTACGGTTAATCAACCGCCTCTCTTGAGTGAAAATAGAAACGCCGCGCTGATCAAAAGCGCGGCGTTTTTCGTTTTTCTGGAGGAGTTATGTTGCGGGGCGTTTTTGTAGAAGCGGCATCAAACGGCCCATTTCAGGACCGCGATCCAGCCCAGTCAGCGCACGACGCAATGGCCGGAACAATCCACCGCCCTTACGCCCGGTTTCCGCTTTCACTGCAGCGGTCCACTCACCCCAAGTCTGATCGCTCCAGTCGCCAGTTGGCAAAAGACCAAAGGCGGTTTTGACAAACTCTTCATCGCCGTCTTCAATCAGCGGCTCAGCACCATCGCGGCACAGCGCCCACCATTTCGCGAGATCATCGCGGGTTTCCATGTTCTCGCGCGCCATTTCCCAGAACGGCCCAGCGATTGCATCTGGCACACCTGCGTCCGCGACATCCGCTTTCACATCCGCATAAGGAAGCGTGGTGAACAGTTTCGCTGTCAGTGGAGCAAGATCGTCGCGGTCGAACTTTGTTGGGGCTGCACCAAATTTCGAAATATCAAAATGTTCGACCAAATCCTGCATCTCATGGGTCAGCATCGCCCCATCGCTGGATCCAAGCCGCGCCATATGGCTGAGAACCGCCATCGGTTCAATCCCTTCCGCCGCAAGATCCTTGAGTGCCAACGTGCCAAGCCGCTTTGACAGCGCCTCACCTTGTGGCCCTGTCAGCAGCGAGTGATGGGCGAATTCTGGCGGCGTGAAGCCAAGCGCGTCCATGATCTGAATTTGCGTGGCCGTGTTGGTCACATGATCCGAGCCGCGCACCACATTGGTGATCCCCATATCCGTGTCATCCACAACGGAAGCAATCGTATAGAGCACCTGCCCATCCGCGCGGATCAGAACCGGGTCCGAGACCGAGGCTGCATCAATCGAAATTTTGCCTAGAATACCGTCAGTCCAATCAATCCGCGTTTGATCAAGCTTGAAGCGCCAATATCCTTGCCGCGTTTCGCGCAGCTCGTCCTTTTGCGCGTCACTCAGCGCAAGGGCTGCGCGATCATAAACCGGCGGCTTGCCCATATTGAGCTGCTTTTTGCGTTTGAGATCAAGCTCGGTCGGGCTCTCAAAACACTCATAAAGCCGACCCATCGCTTTGAGCTTTTCCGCAGTTTCATCATAGCGGGCAAGGCGCGAGGATTGGGTTTCGATCTTATCCCATTTCAGCCCAAGCCAAGTGAGGTCGGTCTTAATTTGCTCAACAAATTCGGGCTTGGAACGCTCTGGATCCGTGTCGTCCATGCGCAGAATGAAGGTGCCACCCGCTTTGCGCGCGATCAGGTAGTTCATCAAAGCCGCACGCAGGTTTCCGATATGCAGGAACCCTGTTGGCGATGGGGCGAAACGAGTGACGGTCATGGGCGTAATCTCCTTGGAGCGCCGTGTCTCATAGCTGAGCGCAATTGTCTACAGGTGGGGCTTGGTAGCGCCTCGTTTTGCTGGTTTGCTTCCGTTACTACTCTAGAGAAGTAACGGAAGCAAAACTGAGATTTTGCGATATTTTACAATATGCTAACGGCCCTTCCTCGAAGGGTAAGATGCGCACTTAAACTCTGATTAACTATTGATTAAGATGTGTTAAGCTTGGTCATGAAATCACTTTTTTGCATTTTGCTCCTCGCCGCGGCACCTACAGTCGCACAAGTCCACATCGTTGACGGCGACACGCTGGATCTTGATGGTACTCGGTACCGGATCAACGGCATTGATGCGCCGGAGCGCGCGCAGAAATGCAACAATGCGCGCGGTGAAAAATGGGATTGCGGCGCGCGATCCACCGAAGCCCTTGAGCGATTGGTGGCAAGCAAACAAGTCACCTGCGAGCGCCTCGCTACAGACGGGTTTGGTCGCGAAATCGCACGCTGTTTTGCAGATGGGCAAGACTTGGCGATGGCAATGACCAAGCTCGGCATGGCTTGGGCATTCCTCAAATTCTCGGACGAGTATGAAGCTGCTCAAATCTCTGCCCAAAGCGCCGAACGCGGCATCTGGCAGGGGGAGGCACAACCAGCTTGGGAATACAGGGAAATCAAATGGAGCGGCGCTAAGCAAATTGCGCCCCAAGGCTGCCCGATTAAGGGCAACATCTCCACATATGGCCAAATCTACCACATGCCATGGTCACGCTATTACAGCCGAACCCGGATCAATACCGCCAAAGGTGAGCGTTGGTTCTGCGACGAGGCTGAGGCCATTCAAGCGGGCTGGCGCCCCGTCAAGCAGCGCTGATCACGCCCCGTCGCGCCAGCGGTTCACTATCGGATAGCGTCGATCCAGCCAGAACGCTTTTTGGGTCAACCGCGCGCCCGGGGCAGACTGGAAGCGCTTGTATTCGCTGATATAAATGAGCCACTCGACCCGGCGCACGACCTCTTCCTCGTAACCTTCAGCGACAATATCAGCAACCGCCATCTCCCGGTCCACCAGCCGCTCAAGAATTGCGTCCAGCACCTCATAAGGCGGCAAGCTGTCCTCGTCCTTCTGATCCTCGCGCAGTTCCGCCGTTGGCGGCTTGTCGATCACGCGCTCAGGCATCACGCGCCCTTTTGGCCCTTTCATCCAAGGGCGATGGTTCTGATTCCGCCAGCGGCACATCTCAAACACCCGCATCTTGTAAAGGTCTTTGATCGGATTATAGCCACCGGCCATATCGCCGTAGATCGTCGCATATCC
>CAZQMR010000019.1:18147-20368 GCA_964594465.1 uncultured Rhodobacterales bacterium | reverse complement strand
TATTCCGAAGGCAGCATCACACCGCGCACATTCTCAGGCCCCAGCGCATCCGCTGCAATCGTTGCAACGATCGCGCTGTCCACGCCGCCCGAGAGCCCCAAAAGACATTTCTTGAAGCCAGTTTTCGCAAAATAATCGCGCAAGCCAAGAACCATGGCGAAATAATCCGCTTCCCACTCATCCGGCAGCTTCGCCTTCTCGCCTTCCGTTGCGATCCAACCCTCAGGCCCCTCTTCAAAATCTACATGAGCAATCGCTTCTTCAAACTGTGGCATCTGCACCGCCAGCCCGCCACCGGGATTGAGCACAAAAGACCCGCCGTCAAAAATCTGATCGTCCTGACCACCAACCAGATTGAGATAGACAAGCGGCAGCTCTGTCTCGATCACACGAGACACCATCTTGTTGAGCCGCACATCGAATTTGTTGCGGTAATAGGGCGAGCCGTTGGGAATCATCAGCATTTGCGCGCCACTTTCGGCCATCGCCTCGCAAACATCCTCGTACCAAGCATCTTCACAAATTGGCGAGCCAATGCGCAGATCCCCAATCCGATACGGTCCATTGATCGGGCCAACCTCGTAGTATCGATGCTCATCGAACACATGGGTGTGGGGCAAGTGATGCTTCTTGAGAGCCGCATAAACCTTGCCGCCTTGGAGCACGAAATAGCAGTTAAAAACCTCATGCCCTTCGCGCAAAGGCGCGCCAATGCCAAGGGCCGGGCCATCCGCACATGCCGCCGCCAGCTCCTGCAAATGACGCACGCAATCATCGGTAAAAGCAGGGCGCAGCACCAAATCTTGCACCTGATAGCCACACAAAAACATCTCCGGCAAAGCAACGTAATCCGCCCCAGCCTCATGCCCGACGCGATGTGCTGCGATCGCTTTTTGCACGTTACCCGCCAAGTCGCCAACGGTTGGGTTCAATTGCGCCAGCGTCAGTCGAAAAGATGCACCCATCAGGCCCCTGCCTTTGCTCAAAATATCGGCGCAAAACCGCGCTTTGCGTGAGTTATCGCGCACGCGGCCACAATGACAAGCCGGGAATGCCCTTTGATGTTGAAATTAGGTTGTCAGAGCCGGGGTGCCGCCTTAATATTCACTTAACATATAAAAACCTTGAGGGAGGCCGGGCTAGACCCGAGCACAAGAGCCTTGAAAAATTCAAATCTGATTTGCTTTGTTGCCGCCTTCGGCCTTGTATCCGCCGGTCCACTTTTTGCACAGTCAAGCGACGTGCAAACCAAGCAGTATGACACGGGCGGGGTCTATGAAGGCCAGTTCAAAGATGGCAAGCAACACGGTCAAGGCACCTACACACTCCCCATCGGGTATGAGTACACCGGCGAATGGGTCGATGGCCGCATTGAGGGTCAGGGCAAAGCACGCTTTCCAAATGGTTCAGTCTATGAGGGCGCGTTCAAAAATGGCCGCCCCGAGGGCAACGGCAAAATCGTGTTTTCCGATGGCGGCACCTATGAGGGCAGCTGGCTAGACGGGAAAATTTCTGGAAACGGTGTCGCGATCTATTCCAACGGCGTGCGCTATGAAGGTGAATTCCAAAACGCTGTGCATCACGGCAACGGCACCATGATCTCACCGTCTGGCTATCGCTATGAAGGCGGCTGGAAAGACGGCGTCAAAGACGGTACTGGCAAGATCACCTACCCAGATGGTGCAGTCTATGAAGGCGACATTGTCGCTGGCGTGCGCGAGGGCCAAGGCTCGCTCGTGCTGCCTGATGGTCTTGTCTATCAAGGCGCTTGGGCTGCGGGTCAGATCAATGGTTCAGGCGTTTTGACCCAGCCCAATGGCGATGTTTACGAGGGCGAGCTGGTCAACGGCAAACGCTCTGGCCAAGGCACTGCGCGCTATGCAACCGGCGACATTTACCAAGGCGCGTTCCAGGATGACCGCCGCCACGGCCAAGGCAAATTTCAAGGCGCGGACGGCTACCTCTATGAAGGCGCATGGATCGAAGGCCGCATTGAAGGCGAAGGTCGCGTCTCCTACCCCGATGGCTCAGTCTATGAAGGCACGCTCAAGGATGATGTCGCTGACGGCAATGGCACTATCACCTATCCTGACGGCTCATCCTATGCCGGCCAGTGGGTCAATGGTGTGATCGAGGGCCAAGGCACAGCCAAGTATGACAATGGTCTGGTCTATGAGGGCGAGTTCAAAAACGCCAAGAACCACGGCAAAGGCACAATGAC
>CAZQMR010000019.1:15492-18047 GCA_964594465.1 uncultured Rhodobacterales bacterium | reverse complement strand
CTGATGAAATACGCGTCGGGCGAAGAATACGATGGCTTCTGGGCCAATGGTCGCCAGTCAACTGAGGAAGAGGCTGAAGCCGCATCGAACTAGCCCTTATTGGGTGCCGCTGGAGTGGGTTTCGGGACCGTTTGAACTGAGCAATGCAGCCATGCCCAGCCCCTGCGATACATGATGACGCACCCTTTTCAGCTTGATTAGTGCGCTTCTCCCTCGCATTATTATGCACGCAAACACTGGTGCATTTTTTGTGAATCGTGGGGGTATCACACTATGATCGGATCTATTTGGTTTTCCGTGCTTGGAAACTTGTCGGCGACGTCATCGCCGCTTTCTTATCTCGCGAACGCGATCTTGGACATCTATTATGCGCCAAGCCCATATGCGCTGACCGACCCCTATCAGCCAATCTTTTCCAACTGGTATGGGCAGCACGGTGGCGTCGATCCGTTTTCATCCAAAAGTGTAATCGAACCACTTCGCATGACGTCCCTTGTGGCAGAAACCAAGGAATACGAACTGGATTTTGCAGCGGTCCAAAACGCATCTCAATCTTTCAGCTACTATTTGGAGCCGATCTTGCGCGGTGTGCGGCAAGGGTCTGATTACCATGACCTTTTTGGCGGCACAGTTTTGGATGATGTCTATTTCGGCAAGGGCGGCGATGACAACATTATCGGCGGTTCCGGGGCTGACCGTTTGAATGGCGGTTCTGGCGACGACATGCTTCTCGGCGGGTCTGGGCAGGACATTCTGGAAGGCGGCACAGGGTCAGATGTTCTGATTGGCGGCGCAGATATTGACGTGTTCATCTTTCGCAAAGGATCCGGCGAAACCCGCATCGAGGATTTTGTGCTGGGCTTTGATGTGCTCGATTTGGAGGACTTCGATGTTGCCACCAGCCAAGCCTTTGAAGCGCTCATCGGCTATGGCGAGCAGCAGGGCAATGATGTCGTATTTGACGTAAATGGCGATGTTTTGGTTCTGGCAAATGCGGAACTTGCCAACATGGTCGCGGATGATCTTTGCATTCGGTAAAACCGACGGTCATGAGCCGCGCGCGTCACGGCTCAGGATCAATCCAAACATCAATAGCAACTTGCGCAAGCGTGTATGTATGTGACGGACCATCAACCGATAGGCCGCCCACTTCGCCCTCAACAGTGATCTGACCGTAGGGAAATTTCGCCGCAATAACATCGTGTTGCAAGCTTGACGGGTCAGGCACCCCTACACGGGCAATGACCTGCATTTTGCTATGATCCAAACCGAGCGACGAGAAAACAGCGAGCGAGGAATGCCGGATTGCGTCATCAACTGCGCGGCACGCCGCCTTGGTCATGTCCTGCCCTTGCAAATCCGCTCCCATGCCAAATTCTACGATGAAACGCTTCATGCCCCATCCTCCGGCATATCAAGCGAGACCACGGCCGCCACATTCGCCGCAATCGTCACACCACCCGTGGCGCCCGACGGGCTATCAATCCCGCCCTTTTGCACATGCACCCGGATTTTCCCATAAGGACAGGTCGCCGCCACTTTCGCCTGATCAACCGCGCCCGGCTGCTGCACGCCCACATGCAAATCCACAATCATATCCGCAGGATCCTGCCCCAAAGCAGCTGCACCTGTCAGCGCATTGCGTCGCAGCGCATCCTCCACCGCCCGGACCGCAGCCTTGGTGTAATCCGAGCCGCGAATATCCGTGCCCATGCCAAATTCCAGCGCAATAATCTTCTCTACCATCAGGACTTCCCCCGCTCATCAAATCGCGCCTTCACATAGCGCCCCGGTGCCGGTTCAATCTCGCCCAACACCTTACCCGGCTTGCGCCCAGCGACGTCCTTCTTGGATTGCGCAGAAAGCCAAGCATCCCATTCGGGCCACCAAGAGCCTGCGGTCTCCTCAGCCCCATCACGCCACGCATCAAGCGTTTCAGGCGACATATCAGCATTCGTCCAATACTGATACTTTTCCAAAACCGGCGGATTGACCACCCCCGCAATGTGCCCTGATCCCGCCAGCACAAAGCGCACATCCGCGCCTTCCATCAGCCGCGCCCCGCGATAAACCGACGCCGCCGGAGCAATGTGATCCTCAATCGCCGCCACATGGAAAACTGGCCCAGAAACGTTTGCAATATCAACAACCTGACCATCTATCTCCAGCAAGCCCTCAGTGAAAGCATTGTTGTTGTAAAACTGCTCCAAATAGAAGTGATGCACCCGCGCTGGCATGCTTGTGCTGTCGGAATTCCAATAGAGCAGATCAAACGGAAACGGCTCTTTGCCCAGCATGTAATTGGACACGATATAGGACCAGATCAAATCATTGGCGCGCAAGCTGTTGAAGGCCGAGGCCATGCTTTGCGCGGGCAAAAAACCCTTGTCCATCTGCTCGTCTACAAGCTTGATGGTTTCCTCATCCACGAACACCTGCAGCTCGCCCGCATCGCTGAACTCAAGCTGTGCGGTGAAAAACGTTGTGGAGGCAATGCGCTTCTGCGCCGCTTTACCAAGCTTGGCCATCATCGTGCCAACCAGCGTGCCACCGAT
>CAZQMR010000019.1:0-15392 GCA_964594465.1 uncultured Rhodobacterales bacterium | reverse complement strand
GTCTCATGCACCTTCTTGGTCGTGGGCGCATATTGAATGAGCTGAAGAATGTCGTTTTCCCAAACCACACTGCCCTCGGTCACCGCCATGTTTTTGCCAACGGCAAAAGCATCCATGTCAGTTTGGCGGATGATCAACTGACCTTCACCGCGCTGCATATCCTCCAGCATCATCTGCAAGCCACGCACGAGGTTCTCACCGTTTTGCGCCGTTGTCGCCTCCAGCACTTCCGGGTTCAGTCCCAGAAAGTTCGCCGGATTCATCGCCTCAATGTAATTGCGCGTCAAAAACGCGACCTTGCGTCGCTCGCGCGGATCCATATCCCCCAAGCCCTCAACCGTGTTTTGCAACCAATCAGAGGTCAGCAAGTAAGAGTTCTTGATGTAATCATAGACCGGGTTTTCCGACCATTGCGGATGTGAAAACCTGCGGGACGCTTTTGGCAAGTTCGGCAATTCGCCCGTCGGTTCCATCTGCATCATTTTTTGTGAGGCATGCATCCACAGCTTGGCTTGGCTATCCCAAAGCCCAAGGGCCGATTGTGCAACCTGATCTGGGTGCTCCATAAAAACCCGCACAAGCTCTGCGGCGGCGGGCTGCGTATTGAGCGGATCACTGTGCCAGGGATGTGGATTTTTGGATTGAGCGCCGACGTGCAAATCGACAATTTGTTGATAAAGCGCCGCCGCTTTGGTTAGGTTTTCCGCCAGTTTGGCAGTGTCTTCGGGTACTAGGTTTTGGACTGTCGAGGGATCAGTCATAATATGGCTTTCCGTTACGTAGCGGTTGAGCAAACAGGCTGTTCAAAATGGCTTGCAATCTTGTTGTGGCGGAACATCGAGTGGTAATGTTATCCTGCGCCTGTCCTGTCGTCCAATCTCCAAACAAAGGCAATTGGAAAGAATGTCACATATCGGCCACCGATTACTTTGGACGGGTCTCCTCGCACTCGCTCTAAACGCCTGCGCTCAACGGGAGATCTTCGATCTGGTGCCTGACACCGAAAACACGGCGCAGCGCGCTGCCGCTTGGCCTGACCTCGTGCCTGCGGCTCAATTTGAAAAACGCGAACGCCAGAATGCAGAAGCGGTGGGTGAGAGCGCAAAACAGGCTCAAGAACTTGAAAGCCGCGTGGCCCGCCTGCGCCGCCGCGCAGCCCGCCTCAAAGGGCCGATTTTGAGCAACACGGAGCGAACAGAGTTGCGCTCAGCCCTCAAGGTTGAGTGAATTGGCCTGATACGGTTGCGATATTGAAGAATACGCAATAACAGAGCGCGAGAATTATCGCATTTCAGGAGATCGCGCATCATGACACAGCCCTTGCGTTTGGGATTGGCCGGTATTGGAACCGTCGGCACAGGGGTTTTGCGCATTCTGGAAACGCAAGGTGACATGGTCGCAACCCGTGCCGGGCGCGAGATCGTCGTCACAGCCGTCTGTGCGCGCTCGCGCAACAAAGATCGCGGCGTGTCGCTTGAAGGTATCGCGTGGGAAGATGATCCAGTTGCGCTGGCCAAGCGCGATGATGTGGATGTGTTTATCGAAATGATCGGCGGCGAAGACGGCGCGGCGAAAGCCTCCGTTGAGGCCGCCCTTGCTGCTGGCAAACATGTCATCACCGCAAACAAAGCCATGCTGGCCCATCACGGTCAGGAAATGGCAGAAGCCGCTGAGGCCGCAAATCTCGCCCTGCGCTTTGAAGCGGCTGTGGCTGGCGGCATTCCGGTTGTCAAAGCTCTGACCGAAGGCCTGGCCGCCAACAAGATCACCCGCGTCATGGGCGTGATGAACGGCACTTGTAACTACATCCTGACCGAAATGGCGCAAACCGGCGCGGATTACACCGATGTTCTGACCGACGCACAAAAGCTCGGCTATGCCGAAGCCGACCCGCTTGCAGATGTTGGCGGGTTTGATGCAGCCCATAAGCTCTCCTTGCTGGCCGCCACTGCTTTTGGCACCAAGGTCGACTTTGGCGCGGTCAATATTGAGGGGATCGAGCGCATCAGCCTCACGGACATCGAGCACGCAGCTGAGCTTGGCTATGCCATTAAACTGCTCGGCGTGGCCCGCATGAATGACGATGGTCTGGAGCAGCGCATGCAGCCTTGCCTCGTGCCCGCCAATTCTGCTCTTGGTCGCCTTGATGGCGTCACCAATATGGCGGTGATTGAGGGCGATCCCATTGGCCAAACCGTCTATGAAGGCCCCGGCGCTGGCTCAGGCGCAACGGCTTCAGCAATTCTAGCGGATGCTGTTGATATTGCCCGCGGCCTGATCATTCCGGCCTTTGGTGCGCCTGCGGCGTCGCTCAAGGCGGCGGCTGTCTCGAATTCAGGCGCAGATGCCTCCTACTACATGCGCGTCATGCTCACGGATCAGCCCGGAACGCTGGCAGCCGTCGCCAAAGCCCTTGGCAACAACGATGTCTCAATCAATCGGATGCGCCAAACCGAGCATGACGATGATGCGGCCCCAGTTCTGATCGTCACTCATGATTGCACGCGCGCAAATCTCGACACGGCGCTTGCCGAAATTTCCAACCTCGACGTCTGCAAAGCGCCGCCCGTGGCGCTTCGCATCGAAACAGTTTAATCACTATTCCATCCCAAACCGGGACCAGTTCAAGGATCACCAACCCCATGGCCAACACCGAAATTTTTTCTGACCGTATGCTCTCGCTGGGCCTTGCCCGTGTTTCAGAAGCCGCAGCGATTGCCTCCGCCAAACTGGTCGGGCGCGGCGATGAAAAAGCAGCGGATCAAGCGGCTGTCAACGCCATGCGCACCCAGCTCAACCTGTTGGATATCGCAGGCGTTGTGGTCATCGGTGAGGGCGAACGCGACGAAGCGCCAATGCTCTTTATCGGCGAAGAAGTTGGCACCGGCAAAGGCCCCGGCGTTGACATCGCGCTTGACCCGCTTGAGGGCACGACGCTGACTGCCAAAGACATGCCAAACGCGCTCACCGTGATTGCCATGGGCCCACGCGGCTCCATGCTGCACGCGCCAGACGTTTACATGGACAAGCTCGCCATTGGCCCCGGCTTTGAGCCCGGCCTTGTCACGCTTGATATGTCCCCAACCGAGCGGGTTGAGACGCTGGCAAAAGCCAAAGGCTGCGCACCGTCGCAGATCACTGTTTGTGTGCTAGAGCGCCCGCGCCACGAGAAAATGATCAAAGAATTGCGCAAAACCGGCTGTGCGATCCGCCTCATCACCGATGGCGATGTGGCTGGCGTGATCCATTGTGCTGAGGCCGAAAAAACCGGCATTGACATGTATATGGGCGAAGGCGGCGCACCTGAGGGTGTTCTGGCCGCAGCCGCGCTCAAATGTATGGGCGGTCAAATGCAGGGCCGTTTGTTGTTCCGCAACGATGACGAGCGCGGTCGTGCGGCCAAAGCCGGCATCACCGATCTGGACAAAATCTACACCCGCGATGACATGGTCACCGAAGATGTGATCTTTGCGGCCACTGGTGTGACCGATGGCTCGATCCTCTCTGGCGCACGCCGCGATGGTCAGTATCTGGAAACAGAAACCATCCTGATGCGCTCCAAAACCGGCTCTGTGCGGCGTCTTTTCTACCGCCAGAACAACATCTAAGGGAAATCCCTTTGCCAAAACGCAGTAGCATCTTCGCCGCCGTGTGGCTCGCCCTATGGACCTTGGGTGGGTTCGTGTGCGTTACCCAGTTCTGGCTGTTGCCAGAAGACGCTCCACGCGCCCAATCAGCCGTGCTGATTGGGGTGCTGCTGTTATGTTCAGTGGCTTGGTTGCTGACCCTCAAACGGTTCTTTGCGCGTGTTTCTGACCAATGAATGGACCTGATGCACCAGCATTTCTGGGCGTCACTCAATCGCTGACTAACCGGTTCTGGCGCGGCCCAACTGCGGAACAGAACCGGGCCGCCGAGGCGATTGCGCAATCAAATGCGCTTTCCCCGTTGATTGCTCAAGTTCTGGCGCGCCAAAACGTGGCGCCTCAAGATGTGCCGGATTACCTCGCCCCCTCCATTCGCGATTTGATGCCTGATCCGATGAGCTTGCGCGACATGGGGCCGGCGGCTGAACGCATTGACGCCTCCGTTGAGCGCGGGGAACGGGTTGCGATCTTCGCAGATTACGACGTGGATGGCGGCGCATCTGCCGCCCTTCTGATGGACTGGATGCGCCAACTTGGCCGCGAACCAACGCTCTATGTGCCGGACCGCCTCTCCGAGGGTTACGGCCCCAACGTGCCTGCTATGGCCAAGCTCGCCGCAGATCATGACCTGATCATTTGCGTAGATTGCGGAACCGTCAGCCACGAGCCGATTGAGGCGGCCAAGGGCGCGGATGTGATCGTGATCGACCACCATCTGGGCGGCGAAACTCTGCCCCCGGCCCTCGCAGTCGTGAACCCCAACCGTCAGGATGAAGACGGCGCCCTTTGGCATCTTTGCGCCGCTGGCGTTGTCTTTTTGGTACTGGCGGCTGCAAACAAACTGCGCCGCGAAGCCGGTCAAACCACGCCCGACCTGCTGGCCATGCTCGATCTTGTCGCCCTTGCCACCGTGGCGGATGTCGCCCCGCTCATCGGCTTCAACCGCGCCCTCGTGCGCCAAGGCCTAACCATAATGGCCCGCCGGCAGCGCCCCGGCATTGTCGCCCTTGCGGATAAGGCGGGCATGCGCTCAAGCCCCTCAGGTTATCATCTTGGCTATGTGCTTGGCCCACGCGTGAACGCGGGCGGGCGCATTGGCGCCGCTGATCTCGGCGCAAAACTCCTCTCCAGCACCGAGCCTTATGATGCAGAAGCCATGGCCGAGCGCCTCGATGCGCTCAACTCCGAGCGCCGCGCCATTGAGGCGCGCGTGCTTGAAGAAGCTCAAGCCCAAATAGCTGAACGCGACACAGCGGGCCCGCTGGTTTGGGCCGCAGGCGAAGGCTGGCATCCCGGTGTTGTCGGCATTGTGGCCTCGCGCCTCAAAGAAGCCACCAACCGCCCTGCTATCGTGATTGGACTTGAAAATGGCGAGGGCAAAGGCTCTGGGCGCTCCGTGAGCGGTATCGACCTTGGGGCCTCGATTGCAACGATGGCGCGCGAGGGGCTGTTACTCAAAGGGGGCGGTCACAAAATGGCGGCGGGCCTGACTGTGGCAGAGGAAAATCTCGCCCCTGCAATGGAGCGCCTGACGGAATTGCTGGAGCGCCAGGGTGCGGCCAAGCTTGGCCCGCGTGACTTGCGCATTGATGCGATGATCGGCATTCGCGCCATGTCCGTGGAAACCTTAGAGGCACTCGAAATGGCAGGCCCGTTTGGCGCAAGCTGCCCCTCCCCGCGCGTTGCATTTTCCGATGTCCGCATAACTTTTGCAAAGCGCGCCGGCGAAAGCCATCTGCGCCTGACCCTCGAAGGCTCTGACGGGGGCCGCATTGATGCTATCGCCTTTCGCGCCTTTGAAAGCGAGCTTGGCCCCGCGATGGAGAACCATGCAGGCCAGCTCTTCCATGTCGCAGGTCGCCTTGAGCTGGATGACTGGGGTGGTCGTCGCCGCGTGAAGCTGACGCTGGAAGACGCAAGTCCGGTCTAGAGCGCCCGGCCTTAAACTTGAATCCCCTATTCGCTGCCTTTCGCTGCGCTCAAACGCGAAAAGCGATGTGCCATGGCTAAGGTATAAGGCCGGGCGCTCTAGATCCGAGCGCTTTCAAAGCCCGGTCCAAAAGAAATTCAAACACCCTACAAAAACTCGCATTTTGGCTCTTGCCAGACGCAACCTTGCGAGCTAAATACGCCTTCACGACACCGGAGGGCCCTTCGTCTATCGGTTAGGACGCCAGGTTTTCAACCTGGAAAGAGGGGTTCGATTCCCCTAGGGCCTGCCACTCCGTCGACTTCTCCATATAGCAACTGCCCCTTGCCGCACTGCAGCGAACACGCTAGGTCGATCAAGTATGGACGGTATCCTTTTTCAAGCGCTGATCTATCTTGCCGCCGCAGTGATTGCGGTCCCGATTGCCACGCGACTTGGCCTTGGTTCGGTGCTTGGGTATTTGATCGCAGGCATCTTGATTGGCCCAATTTTCCAACTTGTTGGCACTGAGACCGAAAGCCTTCAGCATTTCGCGGAATTCGGCGTTGTGATGATGCTGTTTGTGATCGGTCTTGAGCTTGAGCCCCGCAATCTTTGGCACATGCGACGTGAGCTGATTGGGCTGGGAGGGTTGCAACTGATCCTGACCGCAGGGCTGATGACGGGTGTGGGCGTGTTGCTGGGCCTGCCGGCGCCAACGGCGCTGGCAGTTGGCCTAATACTCACCCTCTCTTCCACGGCTATCGTCTTGCAAACATTGGGAGAAAAGGGACTGCTTAAAACCCATGGTGGGCGTTCCAGCTTCTCCGTGCTGCTGTTTCAAGACGTCGCTGTCATCCCGATCCTCGCCCTTTTGCCGCTCCTTGCTATCGGGGGCGATATTGGCGCTGTAGCCCATAGCGGTGGGCATGGCGGTGGCGGAACCATTTTCGACGGCTTTCCTGCATGGGTGCGCGTGGTGGGCACAATCGGCGCGATCGCCGCAGTCGTTCTAGTTGGCCACTATCTGACCCAACCGGTGTTTCGCTTCATCGCCAAGGCGCGTCTGCGTGATCTCTTCACCGCCGCCGCCCTGCTGATCGTTGTCTCTATCGCAGTCTTGATGGAACTGGTCGGCCTCTCCGCAGCACTTGGCACCTTTATCGCGGGTGTCGTGCTTGCCAATTCCGAATACCGTCACGAGTTGGAGGCGGATATCGAACCCTTCAAGGGCCTGCTGCTGGGCTTGTTTTTTATCACGGTTGGCGCTGGCATCAACCTCACACTTTTGGCCAGTGACTGGCCGATCATCATCAGCCTAACAATTGCCGTTGTCGCGATCAAAGCCGCTGTGCTTTATGCAATCGCTGGCATATTCAAAATGCCCGGGAGCCAACGCTGGCTGTTTACGCTAGGCCTCGCACAAGCGGGTGAATTCGGCTTTGTGCTCTTGAGCCTTGCTCTGCAAGCCCATGTATTGGACAGTGAAATCGGCGCTGTTCTGGCCATGATCGTCGCGCTTTCGATGCTGTTCACCCCTGCTCTCTTTATCGCCTATGACCGCCTTTTTGCTCACAGTTCAAAAGCCAGCGACAAGCCTGCAGATGATATTGACATGAGCGGTCCTGTGATCATTGCAGGGCAAGGACGCTATGGTCAGATCATCAATCGTGTGCTGCTGAGCCAAGGCTATCAAACCGTTGTCCTTGATCATGAAAGCGAAATTATAGAACGATTACGGCCCTTTGGCGTGAAAGCCTTCTTTGGCGACCCCACCCGACGTGACCTTCTGCATGCGGCTGGGATCAAAGACGCACGGGTTCTCATCTCGGCGATTGATGACCCAGAACAAGCGATCCGGCTGGTTGAAATGGCCCGCAAGGAGCGCGACGACATTCACATCATTGCCCGCGCGCGAGACCGCGATCATGTCTATCGGCTGTACCATGCTGGTGCCAATGACATCATTCGCGAAACCTTTGACAGTGCGGTTCGCACGGCGCGTGATGCACTTGTCGCGCTGGACGCGCCACTCGCAGGGGCAAATCGGGTCACGGATGCCTTTTTTGAGCATGATCGGGCCATGATCAGGCAGCTCGCGAGCGTGTGGGATCCGGCGATACCCAACGCGAGCAATCCAGAATATAACAAGCTGGCTCAAGAGCTTAACAGTGATATTGGCCGCGCACTTGAGGGGCTGATGCTGGATGAAGACGAGGCCCAAGAGGACCCCAAACCTTGAGAATATTTGCCATTGCGCTCCTCTGCTTTTTGGCAGCCTGTGGCGCGTCCAACTTGCCAAGCCGCAGCGTGGATACCCCCTTTGTCAAAGCCAAGGGCGGGCCTTCTCAGGCCAGCAAAATGGTGGTTTTTGTGCCCGGGGCGCTCAATTCAATCGGGTTGTTCCGAAAAGCCCTGGAGTGGCAAAAACAGGGCTATGAGCTGATATTTTACCGTTTTCCGGGCTATGATGGCCTAAGTGCGGATCATCGCTTGGACATTGAGGATGCCGGGCTTGAGATTGCAGAATTTGTGGATGATCACGGCGCAGATCACGTGCGCTTGCTGGGCTATTCCACCGGGGGACCGATTGCGCTGGAGGCGGCCAAACATATCGTGAAGCCTGACTTGAAGGTCGCGGCGATGTCTTCAGCGGTGCCGTTTCCAACGTCAATTTCTACGGCAGTGCGCGGTGTTGATAATTTTGGGAGGGTGGTTTCCAAGCTTGGCACCTTTGATAAGGACCGGATTTGGAAGCAGTATTATCAGGTGCTTTTGTTTGGGGAGGCTGGCCTTGAAAAGCCCAAATTACAGGATGTGATCAAAAAAACCACTGAGCGGGAATTGAAGAATGTGACTGTACCGCCGGGTGATCTGATTTCAAAACATACAGGCGATTTGCGGTTCTGGAGCTTGAAGCAAGAACAGGAGTTGGCGGGAAAAGACATCCGGTTTTATCATGGGCTAGAAGATCCGGTGTTTTCGACGACACAGACCCTAAAGCTTGCGGAGCAAATTCCGCAGGCTGAGATTATGGGTTACGCGGGGCAAGGACATTTGCTGTTCCTGACTGCCCCGCGCGTTTTTGATGATATCCTAGACTGGTTTGAACAACCTTAGAGCAGCGAACGCTGCTTTAGGCTGCACTCTCGCCCAACACACCACGCGCAATCTGATCCGCCTCAATGCTTTCAAAGAGCGCTTTGAAATTGCCCTCGCCAAAGCCATCATCGCCCTTGCGCTGAATGAATTCGAAGAAAATCGGGCCGATCACGGTTTTTGAGAAGATTTGCAGCAGGATTTTGGTTTCGCCACCATCAACGACGCCTTCGCCGTCAATCAGAATGCCGTGTTTCTTGAGCGCATCCAGTGGCTCTTCGTGACCCGGAACCCGGTCATGGCTCATGGCGTAGTAGGTTTCTGGCGGGGGTGGCATGAATTTTAACCCGTTGGCGTGGATCGCGTCTGTTGCGCCGTAAATATCTTCGGTGGCAACCGCAATATGTTGAATTCCCTCACCATTATAGCGGCGCAGGTATTCTTCGATCTGGCTTTTCTCATCCGCGCTTTCGTTGATCGGGATGCGAATGCGGCCACAAGGAGAGGTCAGGGCACGCGAAAACAGGCCGGTATGTTTGCCTTCGATGTCGAAAAAGCGGATTTGCTTGAAGTTGAAGATGTCGGCGTAGAAGTTGAACCAGACATCCATGTTGCCGCGTTTGACGTTATGGGTCAGATGGTCGAGATAGTAAAAGCCGACACCGGTTGGTTTGGCGGTGCCCGTGTAGTTGTATTCCTCTGCATAGGCGTCGCCTGCATCGCCGTAAGTTTCAACGAAATAGATCAGCGAGCCGCCTATGCCCTTGATTGTAGGCACATTTAGCACTTTGTCGTCGCCCACATAAGGCTCAGCCCCTTTGGCGACTGCGTGCTGAAATGCGTGCTCAGCATCGACCACACGCCACGCCATAGAAGCCGCGCAAGGGCCGTGTTCTTGAACGAAGCGCATGCCCATGGAGCCGGGTTCGGCGTTGAGGATGTAGGTGATGTCGCCTTGCTGCCAAAGGGTGATGTTCTTGGATTTGTGTTTTGCGGTTTTTACGTAGCCCATGCGCGTGAAGAGTTCGGCGAGCTCCTCGGGATTTTCGTGAGCGAATTCAACGAATTCGAAGCCGTCGGTGCCTGCGGGATTTAGTTCGGAAATTTCGGACTTGGGGGCGTGGTGCGGAAACGGGCCCATTTTGTGCTCCTGTTGTGATGGTTTGGTGCAGGATATTGGGCGGGCTTGGTGAATTTGATGCGTTGTTGCGCGGTATTGAAGTGATTTTGCGTTGATGTTGCAAGTTTTCACAATTTGATGCATATATTTTGCATCATGCTGGATGAAACGGACAAAAGACTGCTCGATTTGCTGCAACAAGACGCGCAAATGACGGCGCAGGAGCTTGCGGATCGCCTAGGGCTTTCGGCCTCGCAATGCTCGCGCAGACGGGTGCGGCTAGAAAGCGAGGGGATTGTGCGCACGACGCGCGCAATGCTTGATCCTGAGCGCATTGGGTTGAGTGTACAAGCCTTTGTGCAGGTTACGATGGCAAGTCACACACGGGAAAATGCTGTTGATTTTGAACGACTTATCCGGGTTACACCGAGTTTAACCGGGGCTTGGACGCTGACCGGTGAGGCGGACTATCTACTGCGGATTTATTGCGAAGATTTGGGAGATTTGAACCGGATCGTGCAGGAGATTTTGCTGCCGCATCCTGCCGTGTCGCGGGTTCAGTCGCAAATTGTGATGGATACGTTGAAGTCGGATGCGCCGCTGCCGCTCTGACGCACAGTTCCGGCACGAATATGATGTGTGCCATGCACTGTGCATGTGAATTCGATTAATTTTCGCATAATTTTGGGAGGAAGTGCTAACGGAGGGTTAAGATGCCTCCGGCGGAAGTATTTTAGGAAAATCGAAATTAGTTAGAGTCAAAAACGCATGAAGCGGCGCATGAGGCGCAGGGTACGTTTCATCGTTTGCCCCTGACGGCGGGCTTGGTCGCGAGCGATGTGGCTGTCTCGGCCTTCACTGCGAGCTTTGTCGGCGGCTTTGGTCTCTTGGCGTTTTGTCCACCAGTTCACCAAAGCGGAGAGCCCGCTCATCATCACAATGCGGATGATCATGCGCATCATGATTTTAGTCGAACATATCTTCTTGGTCGCCTGCAGGGGCGTCGCTTTCGGGTTCGTCGTCCGCGAGGCCCGGCATCATGCCCGGTGGTAAGCGATTGTCGAGCAGGCCGGCAGCCCGCAGTTCTTTGATGCCAGGTAGATCGCGTGCGCTCTCTAAGCCGAAATGGTCGAGGAAGGCTTGGGTAGTGGTGAAGGTGACGGGGCGGCCCGGGGTCATGCGGCGGCGGCCGAGTTTGAGCCAGTCGAGCTCCATCAGCAGGTCGATGGTGCCGCGAGAAACCGAGACGCCGCGGATTTCTTCGATTTCGGCGCGGGTGACGGGTTGGTGGTAGGCGACGATGGCCAGCGTTTCGATGGCGGCGCGCGAGAGTTTGCGCACTTCGACCCTCTCGCGGCTCATCAGGAAGCCGAGATCGGCGGCGGTGCGCAGGGCCCATGCGTCGCCGACTTTGGACAGCGACACGCCCCTGCCCTCGTAGCGTTTGCGCAGATGCACCAAGGCTTCGGCGGCGTCGCAGCCATGGGGCATGCGGTCGGCGATGGCCGCCGCACTCATGGGTTCGGAGGCTGCGAAAAGGATGGCTTCGACCATGCGCTCTTGCTCGCCCATGGGAGGGGCTTGGAAGAGGGTTTCGGAGGCGGCTGGGGCGTCGGTGAGTTGCTCGCTGAGGTGCTCGTCGGGCATTTGATCGTCAGACATGGGCGGTCTCGTCGGGTTTGCGCAGCAGGATGGGCGCGAAGGCTTCATCTTGGCGCAGTTCAGCCTCGCCGCGCTTGACCATTTCGAGCGTCGCCGCAAAAGACGCGGCCATGGCGGAGCGGCGTTTGCGGGGATGCAGGCGCCAACCTTCGGGCAGGAATTCGGAGAGGGCGGTCCACTCGATGGTCATGCCCATGAGGCCGCGCATGCGAATGAGGGCTTGTTCCATGGAAAGCACTGGTTCGCGTTTGTAGTGCAGCGGCTCAAAGCTGTCTTTGGTTTTGACGCGGGCATAGGCTTGCATGAGATCAAGCAGTGAGGAGGAATAATCCACCTTGCGCGACATCTGCACTTCTTCGGTCTGGCCGCGCGGGAAGAAATCGCGGTTGAGCTGGTCGCGGCCCATGAGGCTGGCGGCGGCTTTGCGCATGGCCTCAAGGCGTTCGAGCTGGAAGGCGAGATGAGCGGCAAGCTCTTCGCCGCTGGGGCCTTCTTCTTCGGGATCGGGCGGCAGGAGCAGGCGGGATTTGAGGAAGGCGAGCCATGCGGCCATGACTAGGTAATCGGCGGCCAACTCGATGCGCAGCTCTTTGGCGCGCTCTACGAAGCCCAGATATTGCTCAGCCAGTTCTAGGATGGAGATTTTGCGCAGGTCGACTTTTTGCGTACGCGCGAGGGTCAAAAGGAGGTCGAGCGGGCCCTCATAGCCGTCCACATCAATGGTCAGCGCTTCGGCTGCGCGGCGTTCGGCTACAGCGTTTTCTTCAAACGCATCCGGGCTGGTATGGGACGTTGAGTCATGCATGCATCGATTCCTTTAGGATCGATTTATACCTGTTTAACGCAGCCGATGCATCAAAAGCTTCAGGGGTTTGGCGCTCGTTTAGCGCATATTTTGCGCGTTTGGCAGGTTTATCCACAAGTTCTGGTGTATGCGAGGCGATTTCGACCATTTCTGAGGCGTCGCCATTGCAATGAAGAATCATGTCACACCCAGCGTTGAGCGCCTTTTCAGAACGCTCTGCAAAGCTGCCGCCAAGGGCGTGCATTGAGATGTCATCGGTCATAAGCAGGCCATCAAAGCCGATTTCTTGCCGCATCAGGTTAATAATTGTTGAAGACTGGGTGGCGCAGTTGTCCGGGTCTAGATCTGGCATCAAGAGATGCGCGGACATGGCCATGGGCAGGTCATTGAGCGCTTTGAAGGCAGCGAAATCCTCGGCGATGAGGTCTTCGCGGCTGGCCTCGATCACGGGGAGGGCTTTGTGGCTGTCGAGATTGGCGCGGCCATGACCGGGCATGTGTTTCAGGACCGGGAGCACGCCGCCTTTGAGCGTGGCATCGGCACAGGCACGGGCAAGGCGCACGACTTGATCAGCATCGGTGCCATAGCAGCGATTTTTGAGGACAGCGTGGGTGTGATCATGGGCGATGTCAGCCAAGGGCGTGCAATTGACGTCGATGCCCGCAGCCCGCAGATCGCCGGCGATGAGACGGGCGCGTAGGAACATCGCCTCGGTCTGGAGGTCTGGATCGGGAATGGCTTGGGTTTGGTCCAAGGCGGGGAGGAATTCGTGCCAGTAGGGCGCGCCCATGCGGGTGACGCGGCCCCCCTCTTGATCGATCAGGATAGGGGCGTCGCGCCCGACGGCATCGCGCAAATCCGTGCAGAGGGCGCGGCATTGGGCAGGGTTTTGGAGATTTCGGGAGAAGAGGATGAAGCCCCAAGGGTCGGCGTCAGCAAAGAAGCGGGCCTCGTCGGGTTTCAGGTTGGGGCCAAGACAGCCAAAGATGACTGCCCTGGCGCCCATGTTTTAATTTGCAACAGTCGGGATGCAGGGCACGTTGCGTGCGGACAAGGCTGAACAGGCTGCACGTGAGGCTGCGAGGGTGTCGAAGCTGGAGGCGCGCAGGCGGTAGAAGGTCTTGCCGTTGGATTTGATGCGCTGGATGTAGCGCTGCTTTTGGCCCAAGAGATCTGCATTGGCAGTGGTAATCTGCTCCCACTGACGCTTGGCAACGGCTTCAGAGCCATAGGCGCCAAGCTGGATCATGCGCGTGCCCGGGCTGACCTGCGCGGCAGGTGCTTCGTTGGAGGCGACTTGCAAAGGTGCGGCCTCAGGCTTCAGAGACGCCTTGCGCTTGCGCGGCTTTGGCGACGGCGCGTTTTGGGGCGCGAATTTCGATGGGTTTTCGAGCTTTGCGTCAGCGCTGGTTTCCTGAACCTTGGCGATCACCACGTCTTCAGAGGTGACCTCAGCAAGCGCTTGAGCCACGTTGAGCTTTGGTTTGACAACTGGATCGGCAGGCTTTGGCGCTACTTTTGCCACGTCCTTTGGTCCTGTGGTTTCCGCTTTGGCGACTGGTTCTGGTGCGCGAATTGGGGCAGCATCCGGTTGAACCTTGACCAGCATGCGATTTGGTTTGGTTGGTTTAGAAGCCGGTTTTTTCGCGGTTTTCTCGATTTTAATGTCGAGCGGAGCGCTTGGGTCCACATTTGGAAGCTTTTCAAACTCAACCTCAGGTTCCTTGTCTAGCTCAACATGAGCCATGGTTGCTGGCGCTTCTTCAATCGGTACGGTGCGCGGCGCGGCCACAAACTTAGGACGATGGGTTGGTTTGGCGGCGTGATTCAATGCGGCGAGTTGGGACTGAGGCTTGTCTTCGTCGCTCAGACCACCGGGCTGGGGCGCAGTGTTTACGCTGGCCACTTGCTTGTACCCGTTTCCAGCCAAAACTTCGTTCACGGCCAACCCCTGATGAGCGACAGTTTTGCCACCGGGATCTTTGGGCGCGATTTTCGCAGGGCCAGCCATCGCTTGAATGATCGGCACGTCTTGTGCGTCGCGCACGCCGAGACGATAGGTCCAAAGCGCGATGCCAACGATCAGAGCGATCGATGCGATTGCACCGGCCCAAGTAAACACGGCTGCCCAGAGACCGGGCGCGGCTGCGCCTTTTTCGGGCGGGGAATAGGAAACATTCTGATCCTGCATCAGGGTTTTGCCTCGTTCTGGCGGCGCTGGATTTTTATTTTTGCGCCTTCTGCTCTCACCCCTGAAGCGTTGCGGATGTTTACATCTCTGTCCTCGGGGTGATGCCAAGAATACCAAGACCTGCTGAAATTACAACAGAAACTGACTTGATCAGCGCCAGACGCGCGACAGATTGTGGCGAATTATCCTCTAAAACGAAGCGCATAGCGGAATCTTGCTTACCCAGATGCTGCAAACCGTGGAAGGCTTGGGCCAGTTCGTAAAGGTAAAATGCGACCCGGTGCGGCTCGTTATGGCGCGCGGCGAGCTCTGCCAGTCGTGGCCATTCCGCGACTTTACGCGCCAGTGCCAGCTCTTCGGGGTGGTTGATCAGCGCAAGGTCTGCGCCCGTGAGCGTGGTGTCATCATGGGCGATGCCAGCTTTTTCAGCGCGGCGCATCACCGAGCAGACCCGCGCATTGGCGTATTGCACGTAGAACACCGGGTTGTCTTTGGATTGTTCCAGCGCCTTGGCGAAGTCGAAATCGAGTGGGGCGTCGTTTTTGCGGGTGAGCATGACAAAGCGCACGACATCGGGGCCGACCTCTTCGATCAGATCGCTCAGGGTCACGAAGGTCCCTGCCCGTTTGGACATTTTGAACTCTTCGCCGTCTTTAAAGAGGCGCACGAGTTGGGTCAGCTTGATGTCGAGCGGGACTTTGCCATCGGAAAGTGCCGACACGGCCGCTTTCATGCGTTTGACATAACCGCCGTGATCCGCGCCGAAGATGTTGATCAGTTCGTCAAAGCCGCGGCCAACTTTGTCGTAGTGATAGGCAATGTCCGGCGCGAAATAGGTCCAGGAGCCGTCGGATTTTTTGATCGGGCGGTCTACATCGTCGCCGTGCTCGGTCGATTTGAACAGGGTCTGCTCGCGGGCTTCCCAATCCTCGGGCAGTTTGCCTTTGGGGGGCTCAAGC
>CAZQMR010000018.1:0-29706 GCA_964594465.1 uncultured Rhodobacterales bacterium | reverse complement strand
TCGCCGCCTTCAACAGCAGTCACAGAAATCGCGCCGCCGTCCAGATCAACGTCGTTGTCAAGAAGGTTCAGGTTGCCAGTTTCATCTTCGTTGATCGCAAGTACATCATTTACAGCCAGTGGCGGTGTAATGTTGTTTGGCTCCTGAAGGTTGCCATAGTTGACCCAGTTGCAAGTCACGTTGCCGCCACACCAGACAAGCAAATCAGTGCCTTCCGCAGGAACATTTCCATAAAAAGAGAAATAATCCTGACCGTCGCCTTCGGCTTCGATCTCGACCATGAGGTACCAGTTACAGTCGCTCCCCCAAACCCAGTGATAGCTTTCAGCGTAAATCTGGTTTCCGTCTGTCTGAACCTCACCTGATGTAGTGATCGTGGCGTTCTGACCCGAATGGTCGTTCGCATTCTCATTCCACCAGCTGTCGCCAGAAAGATAGTGATCGTTGTCTGTAACAATAATCAGAGTGTCTGTGCTTGCTGGCATGGTGAACGTGTCCCCACGTCCGATATTGCTACCGTTACATCCCAAGTCGAGAAGTTGTTGCTCCGAGAAAGCTCCAATTTCATAAGTTGACATCTTATTTCAGTCCTTTTTACGCGCGCTTTACGAGGCTTTACTCTTGCGGCATCAATACATACTGCGGTTCAAGCTCGGGGGAGCACTGAGAACCACCTTAGATTACGAACTGCCAACGACCCTCCAAGCTCGCTAACAATCAACGCTGTTATGTCGTTGTTTTGGGACGTCATTTTGTTCCGGAGCCAACGGATTAGGGCCAAATTTGGTTAACCAACGCACAAAATCCGTTGAAATCGTGGAAATTGGTAGCTTAATGTTTTGTAATATAACGATTTTTCACAATTTCATGCATCAAACTGTCGACATACTTACGCACTCAGAAGGGGAATTCCTGCACAATTCGCTCCTAAATTCGTAAAAACAAAAAGCGCCCTCGTAAGGGGCGCTTTCAAAGAGTCACGATTCAATCAACCCAAACTGTCATTTCATGCAGTTTTGGCCGGTTCTGTTAAATTTAGGCCGAGGCAGGTGTGAACGTCAGTGCTGCACCGTTCAAACAATGTCGTTTTCCGGTTGGTTTGGGCCCATCATCGAAAACATGACCCAAGTGACCACCGCATCTACGGCAATGTACTTCAGTGCGCGTTGTGAACAATGTTCTGTCCGGCTTGGTCCCGATGGCACCTCTGAGCGGTTTCCAAAAGCTTGGCCAACCTGTGCCGCTTTTGAATTTCGTTTTGGACGGATATACCGGTAGCGAGCATCCTGCGCAGTTATAGGTTCCAACACGCTTTTCTTTCAGGAGCTTTGAAGAGAATGGCTTTTCCGTCTTTTCCTGACGCAAGACCGCGTATTGCAACGGTGTCAGGATCGCTTTCCATTCCGCCTTGGACTTAGTGATCTCAAACGCATTTTTTGCAGAGGCAGGCATCGCCAATGTTATGCCTTGGGTAAAAAATGTGCCCGAGACAGCGGCAGTAGATTTCAGAAACGCGCGACGTGAAGTCATGACTCTCAACTCCTAAAGTTAGTTCGTGGCAGTCACTTTACACCCCCACCACCAAATTGTCGCCTAACAGCGCTTCACGATCCTGCCAACGGACTGACACAAACTTTTCGACGCATTCGAAGTTTGCAATGGACGCCTCATTCAGATCGGCATTAACTGGCTCCACTGTCCATATCCCATCCTGCAAGGCCCAGCGATGACCACCTTTGCCAGCTTGCCAATGTACGATTGGCCCGAAGTTCAAAGCTCAACAGATGCCCTTTGGGCGGGTTTGGCCACAGCTTTCACGCAGCAGGGCCTAAAACCGCCTGCTAAATTGTCTCGCAATCAAGCAGAAGGCAGCGGCTGGCGCAGGCCGGATTTGTTCTTCTCACAAACCTGCGGCCTGCCCTTCCGGCTGCGGCTTGCAGGCAAAGTCACGCTCCTTGGCACACCGGATTACGGACTGGCAGAATGCCCGCCGGGATATTACCGCTCCGCTTTGATCGCCTCAAAGGATGATCCGCGCCAAACCTTTGATGAGTTTCAAGGCGCGGTCTTCGGATTCAACGCAACAGACAGTCAATCTGGGCACGCGGCTCTCGTTTCCAGTTGCGACAGCCACGGCGGAATTGACAAATTCTTAGGCGCAGGCGTCAAAACCGGCGCACATCGCAGCTCAGTGCGCGCAGTTGCACGCGGCGCTGTCGAAGTGGCAGCGATTGATGCCGTAAGCTGGAAGCTGGCCTGTCGTCACGAACCAGACGCCAAACAGGTCAAAGTCGTCGGCTGGACCAAGCCAACGCCGGGACTTCCTTACATAGCTGCAAAAGGCGTTGACGCGACCCTTTACAAAGCCGCCATTCCCCAAGCCATCAGCGCATTGCCATCTCATGATCGCGAAGCCCTGATGCTAAATGGATTTGTTAACATTCCTCAAGCCGCGTATCTCAGCTGAATGGCACTTTGGATTCCAATAACAATCGCAGCAGCATTTGTGCAGAACTTGCGCTTCATGCTGCAAAAGCATCTTAAGGGCCGCTTCTCGACGATGGGCGTGACCTTCGCGCGTTTTGTCTTTGCCGTACCGCTGGCATGGGCGCTGGTTTGGGCGCTTACATCGCTATTTGGCTATGAGATGCCCGTAATCACAACCCGTGCCCTTGTCTTTGTGGCAATCGGCGGGGTCGCTCAAATCATCGCAACCGCGCTCCTGGTAACGATCTTTGGAATGCGTAACTTCGCCGTTGGTGTGACCTTTTCAAAGACCGAAACAATCCAAGCTGCCGTGTTTGCCCTAGTCGTTTTGAACGAAAGCCTGTCGGCGATTGCAGTAATCGCAATCCTTGTGAGCCTCGTTGGGGTCGTTCTGATCTCAACCAACCCAACCGCATTGGAGGGATCTCTATTCGCACGCATCTTTAACCGCCCAGCACTCATCGGGCTTGGCTCTGGTGCGTTGTTCGGAATGGCTGCGGTCGGGTTTCGAGGCGCGTCAACGTCCCTTGACGGAGGTGATTTCTTTATTCGGGCAGCCTTAACGCTGGCTCTTGCGACCACACTTCAAACGCTCATCATGTGGGTTTGGATGGCTTGGCGCGAACCGGGCGAGGCCCGCAAAGTTGTCACCTCTTGGAAGCTAACCGGGCTTGTTGGGCTAACTGGTATGCTTGGGTCGCTCGGCTGGTTCACGGCCATGACGCTCACCAATGTTGCACTGGTGCGCGCGCTTGGTCAGATTGAGCTTGTTTTTACCTTCCTCGCATCCTGGCTGATCTTTAAAGAGCGATCCACAAAGCGCGAGATCATCGGAATCGTTTTCGTGATTGGTGGAATTTTACTTTTGCTAGTAGGTTGATACCTAACCACAAAAAACTCTGTCCACACGCCCACGATGATCAATCCCAATGTTGATCTGATCGGGCAAATATCCGGGAATTGTGCGTTCGCCAGCCTCGACCAAGCGGGTGCGACCGGGCAGAACTTTTTCGTCCAATTGCGCCTTTGTCAGTCCAACCAGGTCCTGCAAAAACTCTGCGCCGCACGTATCTGTAGCTGCACTGGGCGGCTCTTGATCGCAGGCGGCTAATAGCAAAAAACCGATTAAAGCAGTGCCAGCTTTCAGTGGAGCAATTGCGTTTCGCGTGCGAGCTAAGGGAGACGCCGCGAAGAAGTGGTCCGCTTCTAACTGAACGTGCTTTAGGACCCAAAAGCGCGTCATTTGCTCAATGTGCGCCTTACGGCATCTTTCCACCCAGCATAGGCCCTGTCGCGTTGCTCCTGAGCAAGCTTCGGCTCGAAACGCTTTTCCAGCGCCCAAGTTTGCGAAAATTCCTGCGGCGAAGGCAAAATGCCAGCATTCAACCCTGCAAGATAAGCGGCACCCAACGCTGTTGTTTCAGTGACCACCGGCCGATCTACGGGCGCGCCAAGCTGGTTGGCTAGGTTTTGCATTGTCCACTCGCTGGCCGTCATGCCGCCATCAACTCGCAACACGGTTTCCCCTTCAAATGAAGCGTCCTTTTGCATCGCTTCCAACAGGTCACGGGTTTGAAATGCCACGCTTTCAAGGGCCGCTTTCGCCAATTCCGCGGGGCCAGTGTTGCGCGTTAACCCAAAAATCGCGCCACGGGCATCCGCATCCCAATAAGGCGCACCCAGCCCCGTAAAGGCAGGCACCAAATACACGCCCTGCCCCTCATCAGCGCCTTCAGCCAAGCCTTGTGTTTCGCCTGCGTCTTGGATCATTTTCAGCCCATCACGCAACCACTGAACCACTGCACCGGCAATAAAGATCGACCCTTCAAGCGCATAAGTCGGCTGGCCGTCGAGTTGATAAGCGATCGTCGTCAACAGCCTGTTCTTGGACGGCACCATCTCTGCGCCCGTATTCATCAGCGCGAAACACCCAGTTCCGTAGGTCGATTTCATCATTCCCGGCTCAAAACATGCCTGCCCAACCGTCGCTGCTTGTTGATCCCCGGCAACTCCACCAATTGGAATGTCACGGCCAAAAAATTCGGCGTCGGCAATCCCAAAATCGGCTGAACTGTCGCAGACTTCCGGCAGCATCGCGCTGGGAATATCGAGCAGGTCCAGAAGGTCATCGTCCCAGTGACCTTCACCAATGTTATAAAGCATCGTGCGCGCTGCGTTTGTGGCATCGGTTACATGCCGCGCACCTTTGGTCAGACGCCAGATCAAAAATGAGTCAACGGTGCCAAACAGCAGTTCACCCTTTTTTGCGCGCTCCCTTGCACCCTCAACATGATCCAAAATCCACGCCAGCTTTGTCGCCGAGAAATACGGATCTAGTAATAGCCCGGTTCTTTCGGAAACCATGGCTTCGTGACCTGCGTCACGCAATTTTGCACAAATATCAGCGGTTCGCCGATCTTGCCAGACAATCGCATTGTAGATGGGCGCACCGGTTTCGCGCTCCCAAACAACGACCGTTTCACGCTGATTGGTGATGCCAATCGTTGCGATATTCGCAGGGTCCGCATCCGCTTGAGCTATCGCTTGCCGGGCAGTGGCCAATGTGCTGGTCCAGATCTCCTCAGGGTCATGCTCCACCCAGCCAGATGCCGGAAAAATTTGCTCGAACTCCATTTGCCCAGTCGAAACCGGATGCAAGAAACGCTCAAATAGGATTGCACGGCTAGACGTGGTACCTTGGTCAATCGCCAGAATATATGTCATCAACGCTCCCTCCAAACACCGCCCAAGCGGGTCTTAAATGCGTGCCCGCTTTCGCCGCAGATACCAGCGCAGAAGCCCGTAGGCGATGTAAATGCCACCTATCAATCCAAAGATTGAGAAGACCTGTGAACCCTTGTCTAGATCCGGTCGCAATGCGACCTCACGCCCATCAACAAACGGGACAATTGTGACGATATCATCGGGGAGAACACGACCAAACCCTTCCAGTGAACGTGCTATCGGCACTTGGACGTTGCTGGGCGATCCAATCCTTCCGTTGATCTCAACAATCGGACCAAACGGCCCGTTTCCGACTGTGATTTTGTCGATAAAACTTTGTTCTAAAATGATATTTTCACTCAACAGGATCGCTGAAATCGAGCGTTTGCTGTCTAAAGCAGTGACCGGAAACAAACCAAAAAACGTGCCGAAAACCGGTATTTCGCCATCAAGCGTGCTGAGTTTTGCCGTCAACTCGGCGGCCAACTGGGCGCGAATTGTAACTTCCTCTCCGGCCCCGACATCTGTCTTTGGGTTGAATTCTTCAAGCAACACAGCCTCTGGCGCCGGAAGCAATAAAGCCTCAGCCTTGTTTTGCTCAGAAAGATCAATGGACACCTTGATGACCCAACCAATCGCCAAAACAAGGATGCCAATGCCCAAATAGAGCCAAATCGGAAGTCTTGGAATTGCCGCCACAGTTGCATGTCTCCGTTGAGGACCGAGTACCAAACCGGAGTTTTAAGAGTTGTCGCGAAAATCGCAACGCCAAACGAGACACCTAACGGTATCCCGCTCAGGCCTGTTGCTTTGGTATCAGCCTTGGTCCGTTAGGCTCGGTTCATGCGGTTTTCGATCAGCTCGTCCACAACACCGGGGTCAGCGAGTGTTGATGTATCACCAAGGCTTCCGTAGTCGTTTTCTGCAATTTTGCGCAAGATTCGGCGCATAATTTTACCGGAACGGGTTTTCGGCAATCCCGGCGCCCATTGGATCAAATCAGGTTTGGCAATTGGCCCGATTTCTTTGCGCACCCATGTTTCAAGCTCTTTGCGCAACTCTTCTGTTGGCTCTTCGCCTGACATCAAGGTGACATAGGCGTATATCCCTTGTCCTTTGACGCTATGGGGATACCCGACCACAGCACTTTCCGCGACCTTTTCATGAGCAACAAGGGCGCTCTCAACTTCGGCCGTCCCCATTCTGTGACCAGATACGTTGATCACATCATCGACACGACCTGTAATCCAGTAATAGCCATCTTCATCGCGCCGACACCCATCGCCTGTGAAATAGTAGCCCTTATAGTCGGAGAAATAGGTCGCGACGAACCTGTCGTGATCCCCGTAAACCGTGCGCATTTGCGCCGGCCAGCTATCCTTGATGCACAGCACGCCTTCTGTGGCCGTTTCACTCAACTCCGCACCAGTAGTTGGCTCCAAGATAACGGGCTCGACACCAAAGAAGGGATTGGTTGCAGAGCCGGGCTTGGTCGTTGTCGCGCCGGGCAGCGGTGTCAACAAATGCCCGCCGGTTTCAGTTTGCCACCAAGTATCAACGATGGGGCATCGGCCGCCGCCCACAACGTCATTGTACCAATTCCAAGCCTCAGGATTGATCGGTTCACCAACCGTGCCCAAAATGCGCAGATCGGAAAGGTCGCACTTCTTCACAAAGTCATCGCCCTGCCCCATTAGCGCACGGATCGCAGTGGGTGCGGTGTAGAACTGGTTAACCTTGTGCTTCTCGCAGACCTGCCAAAAGCGCGACGCATCCGGGTAAGTCGGAATACCCTCAAACATCAGCGTGATCGCACCATTGGCGAGTGGGCCGTATACGATATAGGAATGGCCCGTGACCCAACCCACATCCGCCGTACACCAAAAGACATCACCCTCTTGATAGTCAAATGTGTATTGATGCGTCATGGATGCATAAACGAGGTAACCACCCGTTGTATGAACCACGCCTTTTGGCTGACCTGTTGATCCAGATGTATAGAGAATAAAAAGCGGGTCTTCGGCATTCATCGGCTCAACGGGACAATCAGCAGAGGCATCCGCCATCAGCGCCGTAAAGGAGTGATCCCGGCCTGCCTTCATACCCACATCTTCGCCTGTGCGCTCAACCACCAGCATGGGAACGTCACCACTGATGTCCATCGCCTTATCAGCATTGGTTTTCAGCGGCGTATTGCGCCCCCCACGTGGGGCCTGATCAGCAGTGACAACCAAACTGGCGCTACACCCCTTAATCCGCGCCGCAAGCGCATCCGGTGAAAATCCACCAAAAACAATCGAGTGAATGGCCCCGATCCGCGCACAAGCCAGCATCGCATACGCCGCCTCCGGGATCATCGGCATGTAAAGGATCACGCGATCGCCTTTGCCCACACCAAGTGACTTATACACATTGGCCATTTTACTGACTTGGCTGTGCAATTCCCGATACGTAATATGCTTGGACGCAAGCTCCGGGTCGTCAGATTCCCAAATGATCGCGGTCTGATCCGCACGGGTTTCTAAGTGACGATCCACACAATTGGCACAAACATTCAGCTCACCATCCTCGTACCATTTGATAGATACGTCAGGGTGCGCAAACGTCACATTCTTCACTTTGGTGTAAGGTTTAATCCAATCCAGACGCTTGCCGTGCTCGCCCCAGAAAGCCTCCGGATCATCGACCGAAGCCTTATACATTTCAGCGTATTTCTCAGCATTAACATGCGCGGAAGCTGCCAGTTGAGCACTTGGGGGGTACAACGTATCAGACATGGATCAATCCTTGGATGAATCTACTTTTTATGCGTATTCGCCCGGTGTGAGCGCGTATTGGGTTAGATCGCCAGATATTCCTGGCGCAGCTTTTCATTGTCCAAAACTTCTTGTGCGGTGCCGTCAAACACCACCTGTCCCGTATCGAGAATAAGTGCGCGATCTGCAAGCTTAAGAGCAGCGATTGCGTTTTGTTCCACAATCACGGTTGTAATGCCCTGCTCTTTGATCAAATGCAGCGTCTTTTCGATTTCCTGAACGATAACAGGGGCCAAACCCTCATAAGGTTCGTCGAGCAGCAAAAGCTTGATGTCGCGTGCCAAGGCACGACCAATTGCAAGCATTTGCTGCTCACCACCCGAAAGCGTCACACCCTCTTGTTTGCGACGCTCACCCAATCGCGGAAACAAATCGTAGATTTGCGTCAGCGACCATCCCACCGGCGGCTCGATCTGAGCCAGCGTAATGTTCTCTTCAACTGTCAGGCCCGCAATGATGCGGCGATCCTCTGGCACCATACCAACGCCAGCCTTTGAGGCCTCGTGGCTGACCATATTGTGCAATGGAGCACCATCGAGCCAGACCTCGCCCTGGGTCAAACCAGGATCCTCCAACCGGGCGATTGCGCGTAGTGTCGAGGTCTTGCCGGCACCGTTACGACCCAAAAGCGCGAGGATCTCGCCCTCCTGAACGCTCATGCTGACGCCCTGTACGATGTAGCTCTCGCCATAATACGCGTGAATATCATTCACCGCAAAAAAGGCCTGTCCAGTATTCATGTTTTGCGCAGCCTCGCTCATCAATGCGCCCCCCCAAGATAGGCTTCCTGAACTTTTGGGTTGCCCTTAATATTTTCTGGCAGGTCTTCGGCAATCACAGTGCCTTGCGCCAAAACACTGATCTTGTCGGCAAGCGAAAACACAACATGCATGTCATGCTCGATCACCACCTTGGTGATGCCACGGGTCTCCCTGATATGCTTGAGCAGATCGATCGTGTTATTGGTGTCAGCCCGGCTCATACCCGCTGTCGGTTCATCTAGCAGCAGCAGCTTAGGGTCTTGGCTCAGGCACATCGCCATCTCCAAGCGCCGTTTATCACCGCGCGACATCGACGCCACCGTCATCTCCCGCTTTTCCAGCAAGCCAACATCCTGCAACACATGTTCTGCATGATCTTGGATTTCCGCATCCTTGTTCACCCGCGCCCAAGCATTCAGCTTGAACCCGCCATCGCGTTTGGCGAGCGAGGCGATAACCACATTCTCCATAACGCTCAAATCGGTGAAAATTTCCGGCGTCTGAAACACGCGGGACACCCCAAGCTGGTTGATCTCATGCGGCTTGGCACCCACAAGCGAATGCCCGTCAAACATCACCGTGCCTGTATCCGGGATCAATCGCCCGACAAAGCAGTTCAGCAGCGTCGACTTGCCAGCCCCATTGGGACCGATAATCGCATGCACGCTTCCGGCCTCAACATTCAGGTTGACTTCATTGAGCGCTTTGAGGCCACCAAATCGCTTATTGACGTTCTGGACTTCGAGAATACCCATGACCCTCTCCTTATTCTGCCGGTTTGGCGTGACCGTCAGTCGCGTCCGTCTTTGGTTTGCGCACGAAGAGGTTCTTGATGCGATTAGCGCCTTCCATCAAACCACCCGGCAGGAAGATCACGATCAGCATGAACAGCAGACCCAGCGTCAGGTGCCAGCCTTTGCCGATAAAAGGATAGATGATCGCAACAACGAAATCCTCCAGCCCGTCCGGCATGAACGCGAACCACTGATGCAAGATGCTTTCGTTGATCTTGGAAATGATGTTTTCCATGTATTTGATCATGCCTGCGCCAAGCACAGGGCCCAAAAGCGTGCCCACACCGCCAAGGATCGTCATCAGAACGACCTCCCCGGAAGCTGTCCAGAACATCCGCTCAGGCCCCACTTGCGTGTCCATCGCAACCATCAGACCACCTGCAAGCCCTGCATAAGCACCTGAGATCACAAATGCGGCAAGCATGTAGGGGCGGGTGTTGATGCCGGTGTAGTTAAGACGGTTCTGGTTGGTTTTGACCGCTCTGAGCATCAGGCCAAAAGGCGAGCGGAAGATGCGGATCGCTACATAAAAGCTGATAAGCATCACAAATGCTGCGATGTAGTAGCCAGTGTTAAACGTAAACACCCAATTCCCCACCGCCCATTCAAAGCTTGCACGCATATCAACGCCAAAAAGATTGGCGCGCCCAATTTCGCCAGGCTCTAAGCTGGACAAAAGAGGTGCATCCGTTGACTTGAGCTGAAGCCCAGTTTCTCCACCTGTGATCGGTGTCAGCACCGAATAAGCGAGCGAGTAGGACATCTGCGCAAAGGCAAGCGTCAGGATTGAAAAGTAGATGCCCGAACGCCGCAGCGATACGTAGCCCACCAAAAGCGCAAAAAGTCCGCCAAAAATGAGCGCCATGAAAATGGCTGGGATCACATTGAGCGTCAGTAGCTTCATCATCCAGATCGCCGCATATGACCCCACACCCAGAAAGGCAGCATGCCCAAAGGAGAGGTAGCCCGTCAGCCCAAAGAGGATGTTGAAGCCGATGGCGAAAATCCCGAAGATCACAAAACGCTGCATCAGATCAGGATAGCCTGCGTTAAACTGCGCAAGCTCAGAGCCTGCCGGGAAAGGGTTCAAGAGCAAAGGTGCTGCCATTGTCAGCACGAACACAAGCAGCAGAAGCTGGGTGTCTTTAGAGTTCAGTCCAAACATTCTTAATCCTCCATCACACCTTTGCGACCCATCAGCCCGCGCGGACGCGTGAGCAGAATGACAATCGCAACGAGGTAAATGATGATCTGGTTAATTCCCGGGAAGATCGCAATCACTTCAGACATGGAGGCAAAGCTCTCCAAGATGCCCAAAAGGAACCCGGCAAGAACCGCACCGCCAAGTGAGCCCATGCCTCCAACCACAACCACAACGAAGGACAGCACAAGGAAATCCATACCCATATGGTAGTTGGGTGAATTGATGGGGGTGTACATCACGCCCGCAAGCCCCGCGACACAGGCCGCAATCGCGAACATGATCGTAAAGCGCCGGTCGATATTGATGCCCAAAAGGCCCACGGTCTCGCGATCCGCCATGCCTGCGCGCACAACCATACCAAAGGTGGTGAACTGCAAGAATGCAAAGACGACGCCAATGACCAAAAGCGCAAAGGTGAAATAGATCAGGCGCCAGTAAGGATAGACAATGGTGAAAGGGTCCGCCCCGATCAAAACGCCAAAATCAAAGGAGCCGGAGAATGCAGGTGGAGCAGGTGTCGGGATCGGGTTCGCCCCGAAATATGCTTTGATGACTTCCTGCAGGACAATCGCAAGGCCAAACGTCACGAGGATCTGGTCCGCATGAGGGCGCTTGTAGAAGTGCTTGATCAGCCCGCGTTCCATCACAATTCCAACAACCATCATGATCGGGATCGCAAATAGGATCGCCAGCGGCACTGACCAGTCCATGATCGTCTGACCCGTTTCCACGCCAAACCAATCATGAAGATAGGGCACTTCGATTTTTGCCGGGTTGCCAAGAAAATCTGTCTTGGTTTCATCAATCTCGATGCGGCTCAGGTTCAAGAGCCCCTGCAATGTTACCGCGCAGAACGCGCCGATCATAAACAGCGCACCGTGGGCAAAGTTAACAACGCCAAGCGTTCCGAAAATAAGCGTAAGACCCAGCGCGATAAGCGCATAGGCACTGCCTTTGTCCAGACCGTTCAGAACCTGCAGGATGATGGCATCCATGTCCTACCTCAGAAAACAGCGAACTGCGCAGCACTCTTTGGGAGCAACTGGCATCGCGGGATAAAGTAGAGGCCGCGCCGAATGGCACGGCCTCGATTAGTGGGTGTATTAAGCGCCTGGGTTACACTGACCGAGCGATGCGTCTGCGCCGCCCATCTGTGGGTGCGCAGGGTCGTATGTGACCTGAGCAACCGGTGTAACTTCAACGATTTCCAGAAGGTCGAACTCGGATGTTGGGTTCTCTTTACCCTTCACAACGAGAACATCCTTGAAGCACTGGTGGTCTTCGGCACGGTACAGTGTTGGGCCATTGCCCAGACCGTCAAACTCAAAGCCCTCAAGCGCTTCAACAACCGCACATGGGTTGAAGCTGCCAGCACGGTTCACAGCATCCGCATAAAGCAGGGTCTGCACATAAACAGTGTGCGCAGCCTGGCTTGGCGGGAAGCCGTATTCGGTGCCGAAGGATTTAACGAACGCTTTTGAGCCTTCGTCCTGCAGCGACCAGTGCCAGTTTGTGGAACCGTAGATGCCCTTAACGTTCGCGCCAGCACCACGTGCCATCAGGCGCGAGTAAAGCGGAACAATGATCTCGAAGTTCTTGCCGTTGACAAGCTTGTCGCGCAGACCGAACTGAACAGCAGATGTCAACGAGTTGATCATGTTGCCGCCGTAATGGTTCAGAACCAGAACGTCTGCATCTGTCTGAAGAACAGGCGCGATGTAAGACGAGAAATCTGTCTGAGTCAGCGGTGTTTTCACTGCGTTGACAGTGTTCCAACCCATGGCTTCAGTTGCCTGAGTAACAGCTTCTTCTGTGGTGTAACCCCAGTTGTAGTCAGCTGTCAGGTGATAGGCGTTACGATCTGTGCCGTATGCATTGCCAAGCACCGGCGCAAGAGCCGCACCAGACATGTAGGAGTTGAAGAAGTGACGGAAACCGTTCGCCTTGCGATCCTTGCCTGTTGTGTCGTTGGAGTGTGTCAGACCAGCCATAAAGATAACGCCAGCCTCTTGGCAGAGCGCCTGCGTCGCAACAGCCACACCAGAGGAAGACCCACCAGTGATCATGATCGCGCCGTCTTTTTCGATCATCGAACGCGCAGAAGCACGTGCCGCGTCAGACTTTGTCTGCGTATCGCCGGTCACATATTCGACTTTGCTGCCGTTGATGCCGTTGCCGCTCAGCGTCTTTGACGAGAACGTATTGAGCATTCCACCGTCGCCTTCACCGTTGAGGTGCTTGACGGCCAGCTTATATGCGCGAAGCTCGTCTGCACCCTCGTCAGCATAAGGGCCGGACTGCGGAACGTTAAAGCCGAGCGTCACAGTGCCGCCCGAAGGCTCATTAGTAAACGCAGCAGCCATTTGGCTTGTGAAAATTGTTGGCGCGGCAAGACCAGCACCAAAAACTGCGCCTGTGCGGATCAATCCGCGACGCGTGAAGTTTGATTGAGACATGCATCTCCTCCCATTTAGACTATTGCGCATGGAACATGCACAAAAATTGCCGTGCCTCGGAGTATCAGCACAAACTGTCAAATCAACAACAGGCCATTGCTTTCTTTACGTTTTTTTGTAAATCATTGTTTTACAATTGGTCAAAATTTGTAATTTTTTTTACATTGCACCGCAGCAATCAATTGAATCTATTGGGAAATATCAAAATGGCACGCTCACTTGCTGGAACCAGAATCCGCCAGCGCCGACGCTCGATTGGCCTTACGCAAAAGGCCTTGGCGGCGATGGCCGAAATTTCGCCATCCTATCTCAACCTGATCGAACATAACCGCCGGCCCATTGCGGGCAAAGTCATGAATGCCTTAGCCCGCGCACTTGATATCCCAGTTCGCGATCTCTCTGAGGGGCCTGAAATGGCCCTCGCCAGCACGCTCGAAGAGGTCGCGGCGGCCAATGCAACCGAACTGGAAAATCCCGAAGACCTCCTTGCCCGCTTTCCAGCCTGGAGCCGCAAACTGGCTCAACTTCAGGAGAACAACGTCACCCAGTCGCGCATGATCGAAGCGCTCGGGGACCGTTTGACCCATGATCCGTATTTGTCAGAAAGCCTCCATCTGATGCTGTCGTCAATCACGGCAATCCGCGCCACCGCCTCGTTGATGACCAGTGTCGACGACGGCGAAATGAACCTCGCCCATAGCCTGCGCTTCAACCAAAACATCCATTCCGAAAGCCTGCGGTTGTCCGATGCGGTCCAGGCGCTTGTGTCCTACTTTGATACGGCGTCCGAGACCCAGCTTTCTGTCGCAACGCCCGAGGAGGAGTTCGACAAATTCTGGCAAGACATTCAGGCCAGATTGGTTGAGCTGGATGCACGCCCCAGCGGCGACTTTGGGGATTTGCTCGAAGGTATGGCTGGCCCGCCGCGCAAGCTCGCGGAGCAGGCGCTTGCCCAGTACCAAAGCGATGCCGCCAAACTGCCGCTAGAACCCTTCGTGCAAACCGCAACCCAGCTGGACTTCGCGCCGGATCGGCTTGCCAATTGGGCGGGCTGCGACCTCCACACGATCTTTCGCCGTTTGTCAGCGCTTCCCAAAATGGATGGCATTCCTGAATTTGGCCTCTTTGAAATTGACGGCTCCGGTCATATCCATGCCCGCCGGGCCTTGCCAGATTTTCCCCTGCCCCGCCACACCAGCGCCTGCACACTCTGGCCAGTCTATAGCAGCCTGCAACAACCTGGCCACGCCATCAGAAGCAAACTCAGCTTGCCCGGCGGTGTCGCATTCCGTTGCTATGCATGCGCCTTGCCCAAGGGCACCCCCGACTTTGGCGCCCCCATGATCCTGCGCGCAACCATGCTGATCCGGCGTGAGAAAGATGCCGATGGCGCGGTTCAAGCTGGCACCGTTTGCAAATTATGTCCCCGCGCTGGGTGCGCCGCACGATCAGAGCCACAAATAATGGCAGCCCAGCGTGGCTGAACTTTCCGCTTTCCCATTGAGGATTGCCCATTTAACTTGGCGGTCACAGCACTGAGGGAGGAAGGTGCCAAATGTCTCGTCGTATCCTTATCGTGGAGGACGAACCCAACATCGTCGACGCGCTCATCTTTCTACTGATGCGCGAGGGCTACGATGTTTCGTCTGAAAGCGATGGTGCCAACGCAATTACCCGGATCACAGGCGACGCACCAGAACTCGTAATTCTGGATGTCATGCTACCTGGGCGGTCCGGTTTTGATATTTTGCAGGATCTGCGTGCAACTGGCAGCAAAACACCTGTCTTGATGCTCACCGCGAAGGGCCAAGCCAAAGACAAACAGCGGGCCGCAGAGGTTGGGGCCTCAAAGTTCATGGTAAAACCGTTTTCCAATGCGGATATTATCGCATCTGTCGCCGCTTTGCTTGACGGCTCATGAACAGCCTTAACGATCCGGTCGAGGATCTCGCTGCGCGGGCCTTGGTCCAGCGAAAGCGCAGGGATCAAGCGTTGATCCTGCCCCTTGCTGGCATTTTTCTGTTCTTGTCCCCCATCATCGGCATCTTCGCATCAGCAAGCACAATCGCAGGCATCCCTGCCATTTTGCTTTATCTGCCCGCAATCTGGATCGCTCTGATTGTCGCGGCCTTCCGCCTCTCGCGCCGGATCGAAGACGACACGGGCAAAAGCTAAATGATCTCGTCTAACACGCTCATTCTGGTTTGCCTCGCCTATGTGACCGCCCTGTTCGCCGTTGCAGCCTTCGCCGACAGTCGCGCCAAGCGGGGCGAGCTGGGCTGGCTGCGCTCACCGCTGGTCTACACCCTGTCCCTTTCGGTCTATTGCACCGGCTGGACCTTCTATGGCGCAGTAGGTTCCGCCGCCCGCAATGGCCTAGAATTTGCCGCGATCTATATCGGCCCAACGCTCCTCTTCGTCGGCTGGTGGTGGCTTTTGCGCAAACTCGTGCGCATCGGGCGCGAGCATCGCATCACCTCGCTAGCTGACCTCATCTCCTCGCGCTACGGCAAAAGCAATACGCTCGGCGTCTTGGTCACTTTGCTCGCCGTGATCAGTTCAACGCCCTATATCGCACTGCAGCTCCAGTCGATCACCGCAAGTTTCGCCGTACTCACCCAAGGCGCCTCCACCAACATCACCGGCTTTTGGATCGCCGTAGGCCTTGCGATCTTCACGATCCTCTTTGGCACTCGCAACGTCGATGCAAACGAGCGCCATTACGGCGTTGTCACTGCCATTGCCGTTGAGGCCATCGTAAAACTCATCGCCCTCATCGCCGTCGGCCTTTTCGTTGTGTTCGGCGTCTTTTCCGGCCCCGGCGACATCCTCGCTCAAATACCGGAAGGCATGCTCAGAACCCAAGATGGTTTTGGCGCGCGCTGGGCCTCGCTGACCTTCCTCGCCGCAGCTGCGATCCTTTGCACGCCTCGCATGTTCCAGGTCGCCGTGGTCGAAAACATCGACGAGAAACACCTCGCGACCGCGTCCTGGGCCTTCCCAACCTACCTCTTCCTGATCTCGCTTTTTGTCCTACCCATCGCAATCGGCGGCCTCACCACACTCGAACCCGGCTCAAACCCCGACATGTTCGTCCTGACCATCCCGCTCACCCAAGGCCAATCCGGCCTCACCCTGCTGGCCTTCTTGGGCGGCTTCTCCGCGGCAACCTCCATGGTCATCGTCTCCGCCATTGCGCTTGCGACAATGGTGTCAAACCACATCGCGGTGCCGCTTTTCGTGCGGATGCGCGCAGATGAGATGAAAAGCTCCGGCGACGTGCGCGGCGCGCTCATCTTTAGCCGCCGCGTGTCCATCGCTGTCATCCTCGCGCTAGGCTACCTCTACTTCCAACTCACCGGCGGCACCAACGCGCTTGCCTCCATCGGCCTCATCGCCTTCCTCGGCCTCGCCCAATTCCTCCCCGCAATCCTTGGCGGCATCTTCTGGCGTTCAGCAACCCGCTCAGGTGCCGCCGCAGGCATGATCGCTGGGTCGCTGATCTGGGCCTACACCCTGTTCCTACCAAGCTTTGAGGGCGGATTTGTCCTGAGCGCCAGCACCATCTCGAGCGGCCTTTGGGGCATCGCCGCGCTTCGCCCGCAAGCGCTGTTCGGCCTCACCGGCCTAGACCCACTCGTGCACGCCTTGTTCTGGTCCCTCACCGTGAACACAACGCTCTTTCTCGCTGTCTCGCTGATGACAACGCCAAGCACATTGGAACGCCTGCAATCCGCGCTGTTTGTCGACGTTTTCCGCACCAGCCCTGCCAGCCGCAATCTCGCGCAGCAGCGATCAGCGACCTCCGAAGACCTCTTCACACTGGCCCAGCGCATCCTTGGCGGTGTCGCCGCGCATCGCCTCTTTACACATGCCGCACAGCTCCAAGGCAAAAGTTCCGGCCTGCCCGACCCAACGGACGACTTCATCCTTGAGGTCGAGCGCAACCTCGCAGGCTCAATCGGCGCGGCCTCTGCCAACGCAATGGTCGGGCAAATCGCGGGTGGAACCACCACCTTTTCGGTTGATGGACTGATGGAGATTGCCGGCGAAACCGCACAGATCATGCGCTATTCTTCCCAGCTTGAACGCCAATCTCTGGAGCTTGAGAAAACAGCCGAACAGCTCCGTTTCGCCAACGAAGAACTCACCAAAATCAGCGCCGATAAAGACGCGTTTCTCTCCCAAGTCAGCCACGAGCTGCGCACGCCCATGACCTCGATCCGCTCCTTCGCCGAGATTTTGCGCGAGCCCGAAAGCATCCCCCCCGACCAGCTCCGCCGATTTGTCGGGATCATCGGTGCCGAAAGCCAGCGGCTCACCCGATTGCTTGACGAAATCCTTGACCTCAGCTTTCTCGAAAGCGGCCAGTCAAAATGGGACATCAAGCCCATTACACTGCAAACAGCAGTATCCCACGCCATCAACAGCACAGAGGCCCTGCGCGCGGAAACCGGGACCGAGGTTGTTGTCGATCCCAGTCTTGAGGGCGTCACTGTTTTGGCCGATTCTGACCGGCTGGCCCAAGTCGTGATCAACCTGATCTCAAATTCAGTGAAATACGGCGCTCAAGAGAAAGGCCAACTGTCCTTGGCCTGTGAGCAAAAGGATCAAACCGTAACCCTAAGCTTTTCCGACAATGGCCCCGGCATCGCCGTTGAAGACCATGATCGCGTGTTCGATAAATTCGCCCGCTTCGGAGACAGCCACCTGGCCGGCAGCGCCGGTCTTGGCCTGCCCATCAGCCGCGAAATCATGCGCAATCTAGACGGTGACCTAAAGCTCATGCACTCCGATCAGGGCGCAGATTTCCGCCTAACACTCAAAGCCGCCTGAGTTAGCCCATTCAAAGCCGCCTGAGTTAGCCCATATTGTCCAGACGCGACGCGACCTTACCAATATCGCCACCGGATTTCTCCAGCAGCCCCCGGATCACGCCGCGCTCAGTGGTCAGCATCGAAACGCCCTCAATGAACATGTTGAAAATCAGCGCTTTGCCAGAGCGATCCGACACTTGCCATTCCACATCAAACGGCGCGCTTTGGATTGTCGTCTTCACCTGACTCTTGACCAAAAAACCCTTGCGACCCGCATCGCGTGAGCCCTTGATGGCAAATTCCGCCCCCTTAAAGTCACGAAACTGTTTGCCATATTTGCGCGCGACATACCCAGTGAATGCCCGCACGTAAGCCTTCTTGTCACCGCTTGACGCGTTGCGCCAAGACTGACCCAGAACTGCACGGGCCACCGTTGGAATATCCGCATATTTGTCAAAAATCTTGCGGAACCTGCCCAGAACCTCGCGCTCTGTGCGCCCGGTTTTGATGGCATCCTGTACCTCAGCCACAGCCCGCGCAACAAGTCCTTCGGCAGATGCCGTCGACAGCGCCTGCGCCGGCAGCGCCGCGCTGAGCGACACTGCCGCAGTCGCGCTTAAAAACCACCGGCGGGAAAGCGTGCTATTCAAAGGCATAAGGATCCTCCAGATCATCTAAATCAATTTCGTTGCCCAGGGCGCGGTTTCGGTTTTGCAAATACGTGTCTCTAAGAGCAGTATAACTGTCGCCTGACTCGTATAGCAATGCGTCCACCACATTCTTGAACCTATGCCTTATATCAACGATTTCCAGACCCGTCGCAGCCAAAACCACACGACGCTCCTTTGCACCCAACTGCACCATAGGATCAAGCAAGGCATCCGCAACAATTCCAACAGCAGATCGTACCGTGTTTGGTCCAAACACGGGAACTTCGACGTAAGCACCCTGCGGCACGCCCCATTTGTTCAACGTCATTCCAAAATCTGTCGGGCGGTCCGTCATCCCCCCCTTGCCTGCAACATCGACCAAACCAGCCAAGCCAATGGTCGAATTTATCAAGAACCGCGAAAATGAATGTGCGGCATTTTCAATGTCGCCCTGCAAAACGTAATTCACAAACTCGCCCGGCTGGCCAAGATTGTTGGCAAAATTGGCAATCCCATCTTGCGCAGGCGGCGGAACCACTGCGCCATAAACCTGACTGACCGGCCGCAATACAACCGTATCAAGTCCTTTGTTTAACGCATGAATTGGCCTGTTCACTGGCTCCAAAGGATCATCCGTCCCCGGCGCACAACCGATGAGCAACGGGATCGCGCCAAACTTCAGCCATCTTAACATTACTTTAGCTCCATTTTTCCGAGCGACTTCACAAATGCCACAATCTAACCATATTTTGACCCTGTTGCGGACCTTAAGGGATGCACAATTAAAACATGATAGGTGAAATTGACGCTATGAGTACATATGTCGGACTTTAGCAGTTTAAATTGACTCCAAGCTTGGCTTGGCATAGCTCGACACAGCATTCAATAGGACGAACCAGGACCCGACCGGAATGGCGAATACCAACAACTACCCAAAAGGCCGTGCAGAATTGCGCGAAGCCATGGCCACTGGCCGCTCATTGTTCATCTATGTCGGTGCATTCTCGTTCTTTGTGAACCTGCTCATGCTCACCGGACCTCTGTTCATGCTTCAAGTGTATGACAGGGTCTTGGGATCCCGGTCAGAGGAAACGCTGACCGCGTTGTTCATCCTTGTGGCCGTACTCTACGCCATCATGGGTGTGCTCGACTACGCCCGTGGCCGCATCTTGGCGCGCGTTGGCGCTGAGTTCCAAACCACTCTGGACAAACGTGTGTTTGAGGCCGTGTTACGACGCTCTGTTGTCCCGGAAGAGCGCGCGCGCCCGGCCAGCGGCCTTCAGGATCTCGAAGCGGTTCAGCGCATGCTCTCATCGCCCGCGCTTTTTGCCGTGTTCGACATTCCTTGGGTACCGATTTTCTTTGGTGCGATTTTTCTGTTCCACCCAGTCCTCGGGGTCGTGGGCTTGATCGGTGGCCTGATCCTGATCAGCTTCACCTTCCTCAACCAAATCCTAACGAAAAAGCCTGTGAACGAGGCGAACCAAGCCGCCGCCAAAGCGCAAAACTTCGCGGATTCTGTACGCGAAGAGGGCGAAGTGATTCAAGGGCTTGGCATGCGCGGCGCGGTTTTGGCACGTTGGCGCACCAGCCGCGACGAGGCTTTGTCCAAAAACATCTCCTCATCTGACCGCACTGGTGGCTTCCAGACCGGCTCCAAAACCTTCCGCTTCTTCCTGCAATCCGCCATGCTCGGCGTGGGCGCCTACCTCGTGTTGCAAAACGAAATGACGCCCGGCGCCATGATCGCAGGCTCCATCCTTCTTGGCCGCGCCCTTGCACCCATTGAACAAGCCATTGGTCAATGGCCCGTCGTGCTGCGTGCCCGTCAAGGTTGGGAACAACTCTCCGAATTGCTCGAGAAAACGCCCGAAGACGCAGAACGCACAGAGCTGCCCAAACCCCGCGCCGTACTCGAAGCTCAACAGCTCACCGTGGTCCCACCGGGCGAACAAGCCGCGACCCTGCGCATGGTCTCCTTCCGCATCGAACCGGGCCAAGCCATGGGCGTCATCGGCCCCTCGGCAGCGGGTAAATCGACACTGGCCCGCGCCATCACCGGCATCTGGCGACCAGCATCAGGCAAAATCCGCCTCGATGGGGCATCGCTCGACAATTACCAATCCGACGTGCTGGGCCAAAACATCGGCTACCTCCCGCAAGATGTGGGCCTGTTTAACGGCACAATCGCCGAAAATATCGCCCGCCTATCGACCCAACCTGATCCCGCAATGGTCGTCGCAGCGGCGCGCAAAGCTGGCGCGCACGAGATGATCCTGAAAATGCCTGAAGGGTACGACACCCGCATCTCGGCTGGCTCAGGGCGTTTGTCAGGCGGCCAAAAGCAGCGCATCGGTCTGGCCCGCGCCATGTATGGCGAACCGGTCATCCTGGTGCTGGACGAACCCAACTCTAACCTTGATTCCATTGGCTCTGAGGCGCTCAATGAGGCGATCCGCGCCATGAAAGCCGAAGGTAAAGCCGTGATCATTATGGCCCACCGCCCAGCCGCGATTGCCGAGTGTGACCTGATCCTGATGATCGAAGGCGGCATGCGCAAAGCCTTTGGCCCACGCGACGAAGTGCTCAAAGAGCAGCTCAAAAACTACAACGCCGTTTCCGGTGCTATTGGTCAAAAGGCTTAATCCATGAAAAGACCATCTCTCTCCCTCAAAGGCGACGACACCGATCCCAAACAAGCAAAAGCGGAGGCAAAACCACCTGCGCCCAAAAAGGCCGCGCCACCTCCCGCAGCGGCTCGCAAGCCCTCTTCAAACCCGCTTGCAGCACCAAAGAAAAAGCGCATTTGGTCCGCCCGGCGCCAGCAAACTTGGGGCATCGTCGCTCTGATCGCCCTCGTCGGGGGGCTTGGCACATGGTCTATCTGGGCCAATATCGCTGGCGCTATTGTCACCAATGGTATGGTGGAAGTTGAGGCCAAGCGCCAGATCGTTCAGCACCCCGATGGCGGCGTTGTCGGCGAGATCAACGTGCAGGACGGCGATGTCGTGCAAGCTGGCGACGTACTGATCCGCTTTGATGACACGCTCCAACGCTCCGAGCTCGCCATCGTCGAGGGCCAACTCTTTGAGATCATGGCGCGCCGTGGCCGCCTTGAGGCAGAGCGCGACGATGCCCAAGACATCACCTATTCCGCCGAACTCGCTGAACTGCAAAAAGACCATCCCGTCATTGCCGATCTCAAAAAAGGCCAAACGCGCCTCTTTGAAGCACGCCGTGAAAGCATGTCCCGCGAGGCATCGCAGCTCAATGAGCGCAAAATTCAGATCGGCCAGCAAATCATTGGCGCTGAGGCCCAGCTGACCTCGCTCCAACGCCAGCAGGAACTGATCACCGAGGAATTGGCCGACCAAACCGAACTGCTCAAGAAGGGTCTCGCCCAAGCCACCCGCGTCTTGTCATTGCAGCGCGAAGAGGCCCGCCTTGGCGGCGAAGTTGGCAGTCTGATCGCCTCCATCGCTGAAAGTCGTGGCCGCATCGCAGAGACCGAGATCGAAATCCTACGCCTCAAAACCCGCGTCCGCGAAGAGGCGATCACGACCCTGCGCGATCTCCAATATACCGAGATCGAGCTGCGCGAACGCCGCCTGACAACGCTAGAAACCCTCTCGCGCCTTGATGTGCGCGCGCCATCAGATGGCATCGTCTATGACCGCGCCGTTCATGCGATCCGTGCGGTTGTGCGCGGTGCTGAGCCGGTGATGTATATCGTCCCGCAAGACACGCCGCTGGTCGTGGTCAGCCGCGTGCCGCCCATCCATATCGACCAAGTGCGTGTGGGTCAGGATGCAACACTTGCCTTCTCGACATTTGACGCCCGCACCACGCCGCAGCTCTTTGGCTATGTCACCAAAGTCTCCGCCGACATCTTCACCGATGAGGCAACCGGCGAGCAATATTACCGCGCTGAGTTGCTGCCCAAAGATGGTGAAATCGAAAAGCTCGAAGACAATGAAGTGCTGCCCGGCATGCCCGTGCAAGCCTTCATCAAAACCAACGAGCGCAGCCCGCTGAACTACTTGGTCAAACCAATGACCGACTATTTCAACAAGGCGTTCCGCGAAAGCTGATTTTCTGAACGACTGCTCTTTCCGAGGCGTATGTTCTGCACTACCTTGCAGGGCATACCCTCAAATAGGAGCAACGCACCATGTCCGGAACCATCGACGCCCGCCTCGCTGAGCTGTCCATAACGCTTCCCGATGCCCCGGCCCCGGCGGCCAACTATGTGCCCTTCGTTCAGAGCGGCAATATCGTGTTCGTTTCCGGTCAGGTCGCGCAAAATGCCGATGGTCTGATGGTCGGCAAACTCGGTGATGACACCTCCGTCGAGCAGGGCCAAGTGGCCGCAAAGCACTGCGGCCTGTCCCTTATCGCCCAACTCAAAGCGGCCTGCGGCGGCGATCTGGACCGTGTGACCCGCGTGGTAAAACTCACTGGTTTCGTCAATTGCACCCCCGATTTCGGTCAGCATCCAGCCGTGATCAACGGCGCGTCCGATCTCTTCGCAGAAGTTTTCGGCGACAAAGGCGCCCATGCCCGCGCAGCCGTCGGGTCCAGCTCCTTGCCATTCGGGGTTGCCGTCGAAGTCGAGGGAATTTTCGAGATCTCCTGACATGGCCGCCCCCCGCCTAGATCCCGCATTTCTTAAAATCCCCATCGCCCATCGCGGGTTGCATGATGCCTCCAAAGGCGTGATCGAAAACGCGCTCAGCGCCTTTGAGGCCGCGATTTCGCATGGCTATGGCATCGAGCTGGATGTGCAACTGAGCGCCGATGGCGAAGCGATGAGCTTTCACGATGACACGCTCGACCGCCTGACCGTTGAGCGCGGCAATGTCAGCGCTCAAAATGCCAGCGCTCTCAAAACCATTTCTCTGAGCGGCAGCGCCGACACCATCCCAGACATGCGCCAAACGCTGGACCTCATCGCGGGGCGCGTCCCGCTACTGATCGAAATCAAGGACCAAGACGGCGCGCTCGGACCCAATGTTGGCCCGCTAGAGAAACGCTTGGCCGAACTCCTCAGCGGCTATAAGGGCCCCCTTGGCGTCATGTCCTTCAACCCCCACAGCATCGCCGCCTTCGCCAGTTTCGCACCCGATATTCCCCGTGGCCGGGTCACCTGCACCTTTGACGACTGGCCCGGCGTGAGCGGGGCAGACCTTGCCGCCCTGCAACCGATTTCCCCAAAAAATGCAGGCGGTATATCTTTCGTTTCCCATGACCGAGCCGACTTGACATCGCCGCATGTCACCGCTGCCAAAGCGTCTGGTCTCGACATTTTATGTTGGACAGTCAAAAGCCTAGAGCAGGAGCGCCAAGCCCGCGAAATCGCCCAAAACATCACCTTCGAGCAATATCTCGCAACCATGCCAGCAGCGACCTGAAGCATGAGCGGGCAAGACACAATCGAAGTCTCCGTGCTTGAAGACCTCTCTCAGATCCCCGCAGCAGACTGGGACATCTGCGCCTGCCCCGAAGCGGCAGATGGCCGCCCTCTGGACCCATTTTCAACCCACCGATTCCTCTCCGCCCTCGAGCAAAGCGGCTCCGTTGGCCCCGGAACCGGCTGGACCCCGCGCCATCTGACCGCCAAGCTCAACGGCCAGCTCATCGCCGTCATGCCGCTTTACGCCAAGGGTCACTCGCAGGGCGAATACGTCTTTGACCACTCCTGGGCCCATGCTTATGAGCGCGCCGGTGGGCATTATTATCCCAAGCTCCAAAGCGCCATTCCCTTCACCCCCGCCACCGGCCGCCGCTTTCTGACTCATCCCGATTTCCATGTCGCGGGAGTTTCCGCACTGGTGCAAGGAGCTGTGCAACTCACTGCAAATAATGAGATTTCCAGCCTCCACATCACATTCTGTACCGAGGATGAGTTCGACGCAGGGGGTGAGCTCGGCCTGTTGCAGCGGGTCACACAGCAGTTCCATTGGCACAATCGAGACTATGCAGATTTCGATGCATTCCTCGCCGATCTGTCTTCGCGAAAGCGCAAAAACATCCGCAAAGAACGCGCCCGCGCCAATGAATTTGGCGGCGAAATTCATGACTTGACTGGCGATCAAATTGAGCCTGAGCATTGGGATGCGTTCTGGCAGTTTTATCAGGATACAGGTGCGCGCAAATGGGGCTCGCCTTATCTCACCCGTCAATTCTTTGAAATCGCTCAAGAAACGCTACGCGACGACATCTACCTGCTGATGGCAGAACGCAACGGGCGCTACGTCGCTGGGGCCCTCAATTTCATTGGCCGCGAAGCTCTATTTGGCCGCTACTGGGGCTGCGTCGAAGATCACCCCTGCCTGCATTTTGAAGCCTGTTACTACCGCGCCATCGATTTTGCGATCCGCCATGGTTTGGCCCGCGTTGAAGCCGGAGCGCAGGGCGAGCATAAACTGGCGCGGGGGTATTTGCCGGCGCCGACATATTCGCTGCATTGGATGCGCGAGGACGGGTTTCGCTCTGCGGTGGAGGAGTATCTGGTGGCAGAGCGGCGGGCTGTGGGCGAGGATATTGAGATTTTGACCTCGTTTGGGCCGTTTCGCAATTCTGAGGGAGATGAAAATGGCTAAATTGCTAAGTGACATTGAGCGGGATGCGCTATTGGCACCGCTTCTTGGAGCCGGATGGAGCGTGGTTGATGGGCGAGATGCCATTGAAAAACGATTTGAATTCAAGAGCTTCGTGGGAGCGTTTGGGTGGATGACGCAGGTCGCGCTTTGGGCAGAGAAGCTTAATCACCATCCGGAATGGAGCAATGTTTATCGCACTGTGGATGTGGTTTTGACGACCCATGATTGTGATGGCTTGAGCATTTTGGATGTGGAATTAGCTGGTCGGATGGAGGCGCTGGCTGCGAACGTCTGATGCCTCCGGCGGGGATATTTTGGGAAAGTGATGTTGAAAAGGGTACGCACAGATGCGGCACGAATATGCTGTGTTTACTGCACAGCATATTCGCAAATCTTAAGGAAAGCTGAAGATCAGAGCTGACCCAGAAGGGTTTCACCAGCGGAAATTTCGCAGGTGCCCGGCGCTTCTTCTTGATTGAGCTGGGTCACTTTGCCGTCTTCGACGATCATCGCATATCGCTTTGAGCGGCCGATCAGGCCTGCGGGTGGCGCGTCAAAATCCATGCCGATGGTTTTTGTGAATTCTGATTGCGCATCCGCGAGCATGGTTATGCCTGCTTCATTTGCGCCGGTTGCTTCGCCCCACATTTTCATCACGAAGGGATCATTGACCGACACGCAGATGATCTCTTCTACGCCTTTGGCCATGAACTCATCCTTGGTGCGGATGAAGCTTGGCACATGGGCGGAGTGGCATGTCGGCGTGTATGCACCGGGGACCGCGAAGATCACAACTTTGCGCCCTTTGGTTAGATCGCTTAAAGCAACCGCTTCGGGGCCAGCATTGCCAAGTTTTGTGAAAGTTGCCTCCGGCAGTGTGTCGCCAACTGAAATCGCCATTTGTGTGTCTCCGTTACGGTGAGGGATTTTGATTTACGATTTCTTTAGATATAGGGGGCGCGGTGGCAATCTGCCACTGGTTAATTTGGCGGCGACGCTGGGGCAGTTTCGGAGAGTTTCATGAGCAGAATTGTTGTTGTTGGTGCGGGTCAGGCGGGATCTTCCCTAAGCGCCAAGCTGCGCGATTTGAGCCATGAGGGCGAGATCGTGATGATCGGCGCGGAACCGCAAGTGCCCTATCAGCGCCCACCACTGTCCAAGAAATACCTGATGGGTGAGATGGAGCTAGAGCGCTTGTTTTTGCGCCCTGCCCAGTTTTACGCCGACGCAGGCATTGATCTGCGCCTTAACACGAAGGTCGACAGCATTGATCCAAGCGCACGCACCCTGACACTAGGAAGCGAGACCCTGAGTTACGACAAGCTGGCACTCACCACAGGCTCTGACCCTATTCGCCTGCCTGCAGCGATTGGCGGCACCCTCAAGGGCGTGTTCACAGTACGCGATCTGGCAGATATCGACGCGATGGCGCCCTATTGCGTGGCGGGCAAGCGGGTGCTGATTGTGGGCGGTGGTTATATCGGGCTGGAAGCCGCAGCGGTGTGTGCGAGCCGCGGTCTTGAGGTCGTACTCGTGGAAATGGCGGATCGGATTTTGCAGCGCGTCGCCTCGAAAGCAACCTCGGACTATTTTCGCGCGCTGCACCAGAGCCATGGCGTCGATATTCGCGAGAGCACAGGGCTTGAGACCCTGCTTGGCGAGGATCACGTCAGCTCCGCGCGGCTGTCTGATGGCAGTGCGCTTGAGATCGACTTTGCCGTGATTGGCATTGGTATTCGCCCCGCAACAGGCCTCGCAGAAGCCGCAGGGCTTAAAATCGACAACGGGATAGCGGTCGATGGCCTCGGTCAGACGTCAGATGCGCATATCTATGCCGCCGGGGATTGCACGTCTTTTCCCTATAAGGGCGAGCGTCTGCGCCTTGAATCTGTGCCCAATGCGATTGATCAGGCCGAGGCGACAGCGGCCGCGATGCTTGGCGGAACCGACGACTATGTGGCCAAGCCGTGGTTCTGGTCAGATCAGTACGATGCCAAACTGCAAATCGCTGGTTTGAACACGGGCTTTGATGCAACCTATCTGCGCCCCGGCGAGCGCGACGGGGCGCAGTCGATCTGGTACTACAAGGGCCGAGAGTTGCTCGCCGTTGATGCGATGAATGATCCGCGTGCCTACATGGTTGCGAAGCGATTGATCGAGGCTGGGCGCAGTGCTGATTCGGCACGTGTGGTTGACCCAGCGACCGATCTGAAGGCCCTGCTCAAATGAGAATTGTTGCCGGAGCCTTTCGTGGGAAACAACTTGAGGATGTAGGCAAAGGCGACCCGGGCGCCCATTTGCGCCCCACCACGGATCGGGTGCGCGAAGCAATGTTCAACCTGCTGGCCCATGGCGGCTATCGTAGCCCGCCCGTGCCACAGGACATGCGCGTGCTCGATCTGTTTGCTGGCACCGGCGCGTTGGGGCTGGAAGCCCTCAGCCGGGGCGCTGCTGAGGTTCTACTGCTCGACAACGGAAAAGCAGCGCTAAACCTGCAACGGGCCAACATAAAACGCGTTGGGGCAACCGGCGTCACGTCGCAAAAAGCTGACGTGCTTGAGCTGGATACCTGTTCATCAGCGCCTTTCGATTTGATCTTTTTGGACCCTCCTTATGGAACGGGGATGGGTGTGAAAGCACTGCAAAACGCCCGGTCAAGGGGCTGGCTGGCCGAAGATGCTGTGATCGTGCTCGAAGAAGGTCAGCGACTCTCGCAAATTGCAGGCTTTCAACTTAAAGATGCGCGGCGTTATGCCGAAACATGGGTCCATATCTTATCGGCTATTTGACCGAATACAGAATCATCTTAATTAATCGTTTACCAAAGCGAGTGTATTTCGGTTTGGTCACATTCCCCAACCAGGAGGTCCGCGTAATCATGTCGCCAGCCGTCCTAAATTTCGATATTTCGGAACTCAGGCTCCGCAAAAGCACACCATATTTTTTGGCAGCTTTTTCTACCCTATGGCTCGCTACGCTCTTGCCACCCCTTACGCTTTTCGTGCCCGGCATCTTGTTTTTGGGGTTTCGGGCAGCCGTTTGGTCCGCAATGAGCCATGCTGCCTTTGAGGCCTATGGCCGACGCGCCTCGCGCGCCCGCCTGATCGAAATGATCCCAAGCTCGTTAGAAAACGAGTGCCCAAAGGCGCAAAACTTGCAAAACTACATGCAGGTCGCACCCTATTTTTGGGTTGCTTACGCCGCCTTAGTGGTGGTTTTGACCGGGCAATTTCTGCTTTAGAACTGAGCACTTTTCGCCGCGTTCAATTGCCACTAGAAGCAGGGCATGCAGGACGCGTCCACCCTTTTGAACTCTGTCTTCGGACATTCTGAATTTCGCGATGGTCAAGCGGAGATCGTCGCGGCTGTGGCCGGTGGCTCGGATGTTTTGGCGATCATGCCAACGGGCGGCGGTAAATCTCTGTGTTTCCAGTTGCCCGCGCTGATGCGCGATGGGGTGACGGTGGTGATTTCGCCGCTGATTGCTTTGATGCGCGATCAGGTGCGCGCCTTGCGCACCGCGGGGATTGAGGCCGGGGCGCTCACCTCTGGCAACACCGAAGAAGAAACCGAGGATGTGTTTGCAGCGCTCGATGAGGGTCGGCTCAAGTTGCTCTACCTCGCACCTGAGCGCCTTGCGAGTGCGGGCACAGAGCGGATGCTGCGCCGGATCAACTGCACTTTATTGGCGGTGGACGAGGCCCATTGTGTCAGCCAGTGGGGCCATGATTTTCGCCCGGATTACCTGCGCATTGGCGCTTTGCGCAAAAGCCTTGGCGTGCCCACGGCCGCCTTTACGGCCACGGCAGACGCTGAAACGCGCACTGAAATCACCAAGCGGCTTTTTGATGGCACCCCGCCTGTGGAGTTTCTGCGCGGTTTTGATCGCCCTAACCTGCGTCTTGAGTTTCAGGCCAAGGAAAGCCCGCGCCAACAACTTCTGCGCTTTGCCTCGGCACGAGCCGGGCGGGCTGGCATCATTTACTGCGCCACGCGGAATAAAACCGAGGTGCTGGCCCAAGCCCTGCGCGATGTGAACATCCCCGCGCTCTCCTATCACGCAGGCATGGATCCCGATGATCGCCGCCTCGCGGAGACCCGGTTTCAGCGCGAAGATGGGCTGGTAGTTTGTGCCACGGTGGCGTTCGGGATGGGCATCGACAAACCGGATATCCGCTATGTTCTGCACGCCGATCTGCCCAAATCCATTGAATCCTACTATCAGGAAATCGGGCGTGCGGGCCGCGATGGCGACCCTGCGGAAACCCTCACGCTTTATGGTGCGGACGATATTCGCCTGCGCCGTTCTCAGATCGACGAAGGGCTGGCGGATGCCTCGCGCAAGTCGGCGGATCACGCACGGCTGAACGCGCTGCTCGGCCTCGCAGAAGCCGC